>JBNLFN010000049.1:0-74343 GCA_050305555.1 Desulfobacteraceae bacterium
TATGAATTTGAACCTGTATCAACTATAGACGACCCAGATTTTTATAAAGTCATTTTGAAAAATACGACTACTGGCATTGCGATAATTTATGAATACAGAGACGCCAATGTTTTTATCTATTTGTATAAATTGATTAATGGACAAATAATTGAAGACAAGTTGCCAATAGTAGAAAGGGATCCCTTAAATTCAATTGAGTTGAGTTACATTGTTCAATACAAAGATCCTGAAAGGCTTACTGTGCCGCTTTATGATGACTTCTCAACAAGTTTTGAAGATTTAATTACCAAATTGGCATCGAATCTGAGAATGTTTGCCGATGATGTCCTTAGGGGAGATTTTAGTATTTATCCAAAAGTTGATAAACTTGCAAAAAAGAGAAGGCTTGAATGGCAAAATAAATAGGAGGAAAATGGGGTCACCCATAACCGGCATCGGAAAGGGGCACAGTAAGGGGCACAGGGTCGCATCTTAATAAGGGGCACAGGGTCGCTTTAATTATTCATTCGTAACGGCGATTGAAGAAGTTTTTCTTTAAGCGCCGTTTTGTTTTGGAGCTTTGAACACAGTGTGCAGATAGGGAAGGGGGAATAGGTTTTTTCGATGTTGTAAGGATGGGGCCTATTGTATGTGCCAACCTCGAAAAAACTCAAAAACCGTTGCGCTTTTAAAGGTCAGCCAACTATTTATGCGATGGAAATTAATCAACTAAAAACTGCCGGATACGAAAAGGTTGGAGACTATTATGTGCATGCTGATAACTTGGGGACATTCAAGCCATGACAACAAAGAATTATGAATTAAAGCTTAAAATAATTCTATCGCTGCCAGACCGAGAAGATGCATTCTTTCAACTTGTTTATCTCTTTGTTGATGGACCGAACCAAATTCGAGAGGAAATACGCAAGGGATGGGATTTTGGTGTTGATTGGGTCTATCCCAACACAAAGCGTTTGGCATGTATTTATAATGAAAAGCGATCAAGCAAAGATAGAATATTGGCATCTTTGGTTTATGATGCGATTGAGGATTTTCAAAAGGAAGACGCCAAAGACAAATTAGTCGCATTAGCTGTTATTTATCATAGTTGCATTGCTGCAGGGCTTGATCCAGATGAAGAATTTGAGAAAGTGGCAGCCTTGTCGTCTGCAAAAACCGCAGCGTTTTTACGCGATTTTATTAATAGAAGTCAAAAGGATAAGTCAAAAAAAGCTTTCATGCTATCATCACTAAAAAACAAAGACGGAGAGACTGAAATATTCCCATCATGGATGGCAGCATAGATTTCGCGGACGATTAAGGCCGCTTCGGAGAAGTTCCAGGACGTCTTTCACTAACTGATTCCTGAGAAGTAACTATCATAAATTACTACAATATGCTATAAGTCGGCATGTATAAAAAACAGATTCTCAGCAGTCCTTGTTCGGAGTAGAAACCCAGCTTAACGACTCGTTAGAAGTAAGGCTGAAAGATTCTTGGGCGCAGTTGTTCCGATCCGAGATCCTTCCGATCCTGCTCAAATCCGAGGATCAATTTGCCACCCGCCATATAGCAATCAGAAAGAGCAACTGCAGCCTGATATTCATAGATGTACCCTCCTCTGCAATTGGAAGAAATGGCGCGATTGTTGAAAGCATCGACCAAAGTTGCTGATTCCGGTTGCCAGATTATATGTTTCATAATTCGATCCAATTATCTTTTGATAGATCAACGGTTGACCAGATATATTCCTGACCCAACTAGTAATAGAGAAACGATCAACACCGGAGAAATGGGATCATTCAGCAAAATGGTGCCGGCCAAAACACCGAAAAGCGGTGTTAAAAAGGTGAAAGATGCCAACCGTGATGGCGGGTAGTGGCGTAGCAGCCAGAACCACGTGAGATAGGTAACAAATGCAACCCAGACGATTTGATAAAGAACAGAGATGACGATCAATGACGATAGTTGCGCTATGCCGGGTTCATCTTTGAACCAGGATGCCACGGGTAGAACCGCAGCCGATATGGCAAGCTGGTACAATAAGGTTTTACTCGGCTTTATCTTGACGAGGGGACTGGCCTTGATCAGCACGGTGGTCGCTCCCCATAAAATTGCCGCGCCCACCAGCATGCTGTCGCCCATGAACATGTTCAAGGATGGAAAGCTCAAAGATTCTCTATAGATAACCAATATGCCAAAAAACGCACAAAAAAGGCCGGCAATTTGAATCGGGCCGAGATTTTCGCCAGGAACAAACAACTGGGCGCCCAGCGCAACCACGAAGGGAGAAAGGTACAAAAAGATGGCGGAACGCGACGCCAGCGTAAAATCGAGGCCCCAATAGATCAGAAGGAACTCTCCGGAAAAAAGAAGACCCGCTGCAATTCCCCACCAGAGGGTGCCGTCTTTTTCCAGTATCTGCTCTTTGCGGATAATCATCCAGAATAAAAGCAGAATGAAGGCACCCCCGGATCGAATACCGCATTGCAAAAGGGGGGGCACGCTTCGAATAGCGACTTTGATGGCGACCTGCTGGAGTGCCCAACTGACGCAAAGGATAACCAGGAGCGCCATGGCAAGGCTGTCTAATTTTTTTTTCCTGTCTTCCGTATCTATTTTTCTCAATCTCCTGGCTGATTTGTATCGTGTCAGAGCAATTGTAAACGCTAATTGCAGCACTGCTCCCAAGTACCGAAAGTTGTATTGTTGGAACACTTTATCACGGGCGCGGCAGAGTATTTGTCATGATGGGGAAGTCTTACAAAATAGGAACCCTGGACCTCGTTGTTGCTTTTGTGGCTTTCATTCTTGGTGTATATGGCTTTGGCCCTGATGGTTTTGGTCCCCGCCGTCGACCATTTTGCGGTTCGGGTGACCTTGCGGGAGTCACCGGCATTTATGGGTAGCAGATCGTAGGTCATTGTCCCTTTACCTTCCACATAGAATTGCAGCTTGATATAATCGGCGCAGTTGCCGCTACCGATATTTTTAACCACCGCATGAATATCGCGTTTGCGGCCCACAGGCGGTCTTTTCCCGTTGCTGATGCAGACAATCAGGTCAGGCAGGGGATGGGCGGTGAACGTCAATTGTTTCATATTGTTGTTATCATCGGTTTCAGGGATCATCCGGGCGGGGTCCAGGACAAAGGTGCAAGTGTAGTTGCCGTGTTTGACGGCTTTAAATTGTTTTATTAAGGTGACGCCCTGGTTTTTGTTCAGGGTCACGTTGAATTGTTTCCGGAACACGGGGAAGCTCACACCTGCGGGACCCGCGACCGTAAGCGTAACCACCGGGTCTTTGGCCAGACCTTCGCCATAATTCATGACATTGCCTTCAAACGTCACCATTTTCCCTTCACCTGGATGATGTGGTGTTACCTTGACAACACCGACCTGGAGATCCGGCTTGGCCTTAACCTTAGGACTTATGGTCGTCATGCGACCGGGAACACGGGTGTTCCGTTGGATGGAATCTTTTACAGTTCCAACGGGCCCTGCCCACAGCAGGTTGTAAGTCATCGTGATACTTGCGACCATGGCTGCAATCAACGCGAGGCGTTCGAATCGAATCATCCTTTCTCCTTTCATATCAAATTGAGATGCTTGTAAACATCTTATGGCTCTTTTATGAGTAAGTAGCGGCATCGGTGAGAAAGGTTCATAACAAGAATATTCATAGCTGATATTGTTACAAAAACCAACCACGGATGCAATATTTACTTTTTCATGCGGTTGAAGGGTCGCGTTAAGGGACCCTTCTTAGAAATTGGTTTATTATCAGCGGGTTTGATCGAAATTTGTTGGTATGAGATTTTTTTGGGAATAAAATCGATACTGCCGACGTTTACATCAATAGAATCTTGAATTTAACAGCGGGAAAATAGGATCTCGGATGGCCAATCAGTTCAATGATGTCGCCCTGTCATATTTTAATTCATTGTACGGTTTCGCGCTGTCCATTACCGGTGCCAAGCAGGACGCTGAAGACTTAGTTCAGGAGACCTATCTGAGGGCCTGCCGGAAGTTCGACCAATTTGAGTTCGGGACCAGCTGCAAAGCGTGGATGTTCAGGATAATGCGCAATATCGCTATCGACCAAATTCGCCACAAGGATCCATTGTCTGACTCCAGGAATGAAAACTATAATGATGAACTGGCCGGCCTGAATATCGAAACCGGAGCGCTAACATGCACCATTGATATCAAAAGGGCCTTCAATCGTTTGCCGTCCAAATATCGAATTGTTGTGCTTCTCAAGGATATCGAAGGGTTTACTTATCGGGAGATCGCAGAAATATTGAATTTTCCTATCGGAACGGTGATGTCGAGACTGTACCGGGGGAGAAACGCGTTAAAATCTCTTTTGTCTGCAAAAAAACCGCGGAAAATCGGGAAAAACATATTGGAGTTAAAAAAATGAAAAATTGCGCTTATATAGAAAAACTCCTGTATCCATACCTGGACGGTGAACTGGATGTAAAGCAAAACCTGGAAGTCGAAGCGCACATTCTGGAATGCCAGGAGTGTTGTGATTTGCTCAATGAAGAAAAACGGTTCCTGTCCGTCATTCAAAACCGATGCCTTCAAGAAGAGGGGGCGCCGGCATTAAAGGCGCGGATTGAAGGGATACTGAGTAAAAAGCAACGGCCTTTCTTTCGCCTGCTATCGAATCACCCTTTAAAAATGAACTTTGCCGCCGCATTGGCCGGGATACTTATTTTCCTTATGGCCGGCAAACTGCTCGATCTGGGCCTAAATAGAACACCACCATTTGTCAGGGTCTCGGTGGAAAACCACTTAAAGCATATTAATGGTGATCTGCCCTTGGAAATCAAAAGCCATGACCCCCAGGAGGTGGTGGCTTGGTTTAAAAAGAGAATCACATTTATGCCCAGCCTGCCGAAGCTAAAAGATGACATGATTGTTCTTTTGGGCGGTCGGTTGACGCAGTTCAAAGGAAAAACCATGGCCCTGGTCAGCTACAGGGTGGAAAAGTCGCCGGTTACCATGGCGATCATCAGGGGAAATCCATCAGCTTTTGTGGAAAGCCGGGACTATACTTTCCTGCATGGCAGACGATTTAACTTTTCACGTCAACACGGTCTCAACACCATCGCGTGGAGCGATGACGGCAACAGCTTTGCCCTTATATCCTCGTTTCAGTCCCAGAACATTATCAGCTGTAAGGTCTGTCATGCCCAAGGCTCCGGTTTGTCCGATCTTAATGCGTTGCTTGGGATCTGATCGTTGTGAGCAAAATTACTTTCCCATTTATCGTCCAAAACAATTCAGCACCGGATCCGGCCAGGCGAAAATTGATTTCTGCACTGGGGTGGGGATCCCTCACCCTTGTCGGTGGCACCGGAGCGCTTTCGACCCTGAGATTTATGTATCCCAGAGTTTTGTTTGAACCGCCGGCTTATTATAAAATCGGATTTCCAAACGAATTCAACCTCAACGATCCGGTGGACAGCCATGGGGTTCGCCGGGTCCTGTTAAAATGGAAGAAATCCCATCGGACATGGGTTGTGCTTGAAAAGGAGATCATGTATGCCATCTTCGCAAAATGCACCCATCTCGGATGCACTCCCAGCTGGTACGGGGAGGACAGGACCTTCAAATGCCCCTGCCACGGCAGCCAGTTTTACAGCAATGGCGTTAACTTTGCAGGGCCAGCACCCCGACCCCTGGACCGCTTCAAGATTTCCGTTGCCGATGACGGACAGATCGTCGTGGATACAAGCACCCTGTTTTCATATAAAGAATTTAACAACCCTTATTCCTACTTGAACCTGAGCCGTATAACCTGAGCGTTGGCTTTTTATGTCAGAGCAGGAAAAGGAGATGGGTTTGTTAAACAGACTATTTAAAACCGTTACCGATTCTACCATCTGGAAGTCCGTTTTTCGTCATGGCTATGCGGACACGGAAAAAAACCGTTCCCTGCAGATTTTTTCCAATTTCTTTTTCCACCTTCATCCGGTGCGGCTAAAAGAACATGGATTTCGCATCCGGTTTACCTGGTGCATGGGCGGAATTACTTTTTTACTTTTTATAATCGAACTGGTGACTGGTGTTCTGCTGATGTTTTACTATCGTCCTGTAGTCGAATATGCCTATATGGATATTAAATCATTGATGATCGATGTGCCCTTCGGAAGAATCCTGCGAAACCTTCATCGCTGGGGGGCGCACCTGATGGTGATCACCGTCATGTTGCACATGCTCAGGGTGTTTTTAACCGGGTCTTACAAACCGCCCAGGGAGTTTAACTGGGTGATTGGCGTCATCCTGCTGGTGGGGACGCTCCTGCTCAGTTTTACCGGCTATCTGCTCCCTTGGGACCAGTTGGCCTTCTGGGCCATATCCGTAGGAACCAACATGGCCAGGGCCACACCTCTTCTGGGGCATGAAGGCCCTTTTGCGGTGCTCGACAAGTACCATGATGTGCGCTTTGTTTTGTTGGGCGGCACGGAGGTGGGACCCAGCGCATTGCTGCGCTTTTACGTTTTGCATGTGGTTTTGCTTCCCTTGATCGTTTTTGTCCTTGCTGGGCTCCATTTTTGGCGCATTCGAAAAGACGGCGGCATCAGTGGGCCGCTCTAATAATTTTTGAACCTCCAAGCGGGAACCAAAGACAAAACATGAAACCAGATATCAAGCCTGAAAAAGAGCGCATCAGAGTCCTGGCCTTTGTCCAGGGCACCCCTGGAATCGAAGATAAAACAACGACAAAAGAGCGCTTGGTCTGGCCGGACCTCGTTTTTAAAGAACTTCTGGCCGTCATCGGAGTCGTTGTGCTGCTGATTGTTTGGGCACTCTTGGTGGATGCACCTTTGCGCGCACAGGCCGATCCCGCTTGGACGGAAAATCCGGCCAAAGCACCCTGGTATTTTGTGGGCCTTCAGGAGCTGCTAGTCTATTTTGATCCCTGGCTCGCCGGTGTCGTGATTCCGACGCTTATTGTCGTAGGCATGATGGCCATTCCTTATATCGATACCGACAATCGTATTTCAGGACAATACCGGATCGGTGAAAGAAAAAAAGCCTGTACGGTTTTTCTTTTCGGCTTTTTTTTGTGGTTCGCTCTGATTATCGTCGGCACTTTTTTCCGGGGGCCGAGCTGGCATTTCTACTGGCCGTGGGAATCATGGCTGGTGGAAAAACACGCCGGAAAAGCCTTGCGGTCTCTGCCGGTTTTTGCGGGCGCTGCCTTTTTGGGGCTCTATGGTGTCGGGGGCATGATGTTGCCCTCCATCATAGATAAAGGGTTGCGGCAGCGCTTGGGAACCCTCCGGTATGGGGTCATCGTTTTTTTGCTGCTTGCCATGCTCTTTGTCCCGATCAAGATCCTGTTACGCTTGGCTTTCGGTGTTAAATACATCCTTGTAACCCCTTTTCTGAATATTTGACAGGCATGCAACTCAAACCGGTTCAATCCATACTGCTCGTTTTTTTCGGTATCATCCTTTTGGTGGCTACCGGATGGACCATCGGTGTTGAAATCGATCACCCGTGGAAGCAGTTCCAGACGCAATTTGCAGAAATCGAAAAAAAATTGCTGCTTGAAAAGAAACTTCGGCTCACCGATCAAAAAAAGGGGGCCTCAGAAGCGGCGTTAAAACGCCTGGACGTTCAGGCCCGGCGCATTGATCGGCAGATCAGTTTGAATCAAAAGCGAACCGCCAAGATCGACCAGATCTGGATTGAAGATCTCAAACGCGCCGACCGCTGCCTGACCTGTCACGCCGGTGCCGAAAAGGCGGTCTTTGCACAGGTCAAAGGACTTTTTGCCAAGCATCCTTCCGATTTTCTCAAAACCCATCCCACCAAGACCTTCGGCTGCACCCTCTGCCATGACGGAGACGGTATGGGCCTGACCATTTTGACGGGTCATGGCGAGACGGCCCACTGGAATCGTCCCCTTCTGCGGAGTGAGTTGGCGCAATCCACCTGCCGAAGGTGTCATCCGTACAATGAACAGATTCCTGAACACATTGCTTTTCCCCAGGCTTCAATATTAAGCCGGGGCAAGAATCTCTACATTGCTAAGGGCTGCCGTGGGTGTCATGAGCTGGCCGGGTTCAAGCGACCTGAAAGTATTGCCCCGGAACTTTCCCGTGTGGGTGAAAAAGTCAACGGCACTTGGCTGGCAAAATGGCTGAAAAGACCCAAGGCATACCTGCCGGAGACGATTATGCCCTTTTTCGATCTTCCCCCAGAAGAGATTGAGGCACTGGGGGCATTTCTCCTGGGTCAAAAAGAGAAAATCCGGGTGGTCGCAACCACCGCAGGACTTGCAGATGCGACCCAAGGCAAAAACCTGATTCACAAGATCGGATGCCTGGGCTGCCATCGAGTCGGCGACCGGGGGGGAACCTTTGGACCGGATCTGTCCCAGGTGGCGGAAAAGGTCGATCCGCTCTGGCAGGTCGCGTGGATCAAAAATCCCCTGGCATACGATTCGCAGACGGTGATGCCGGATTTTCGACTACCCGATAGTCAAATACTCGATATTGCGGAATATTTGCTTACCTTGGGAAAAAAAGAACCCGCCGCAGAATCGGCTCCCAACCTCCGGAAAATTGAAGATGGTAAAAAACACTTCGCCCAGAGAGGCTGCACGGGATGCCACGCCATGACGGGATTTGATCTTGGATTTAAAAAAGCCCCGGAGCACACTGGGTTTGGCGATAAGCGCGTGGATGAACTCGATTTCGGCAACGTCGCCGATATTCCCAGAACCCGGGCCGACTGGGTGCTGGCCAAGGAAAAATTCCCCCGGCGTTTTTCCACTGAGACCATTCGGCTGATTATGCCCAACTTCGAGCTTTCCGATCGGGAGGCCGAGGCCTTGCGGGTGTTTGTGCTGAGTTTTACCGAACAGGACCTGCCGGTTAAGTATCGAAAGACCTTTTGGACACCCGATGATCCCTATCTGGCTGGAATGCGGACAGTGGAGACTTTCAATTGCATTGGCTGCCACAAAATCGGTCTTGTGGGAAAGTCGCTGGCACTGACCGAAGATATAGCCGACAAGTACTTCTGGTCGGCTTCCAACTATGTGCTGGAAGATATCGCTTTGAGCGGGGGAGCACGGTATGGAAAGGGTAGAAAATTAAGCGACCTCCAGCTCAAAACCCTTGTGGATCAACATCCTGAAACGGAAAATCTATTGTTTCGCCGTCGCTGGTTCTTGGACATCGATACAGTGGACTACCTGAAACTGGATATGGGCTTTAAGGGCCTCAACGCCTCCGGCATGGATGAGGGTCAGATCCTTGCCAACTATAAAGACCTGAATTTCGGGCCGCCCATCCTGAACTACGAAGGAATCAAGGTGCAGCCCAACTGGCTGTTCCAGTTTATAAAAGCACCGTATCCGATCCGGCCGCTAACCAAGGCAACCATGCCCACCTTTAACCTTGCGAAAAGGCAAATCGTGGACCTTGTCCGATTTTTCCAGGCCAGGGACGGTATTCGCCACAATCCGTATTTTGCCACACCCGAGCTTCAGCACAGCGAAACCGATACGGCTAAAAAGATCTTCAAGGTTTGCCTGCAATGCCACTACTATGATCAGGAGCGGACCCAAAATAAAAATCGTTTCAGCAACCTGAAAGGTCCCAATCTGGGCGAAGTGAAAAGGAGGCTGCGACCCGAATACATCAAAAGGTGGGTCAAGTATCCTGAGCTTGTCATCCCCGGAACCCAGATGAAGAATTTTTTCTACTATTTTGATATCTATGCCCGCTTTGAAAAACTGGAAAAAGACGAAACCGGGTTTCCGGAGATACCACCGGAAAATAAGATTGCCATGATGGCCGAATTTTTAATGAACCCGTTCATAGGCGCCACCCTGGCAGACAGCCGTTGACTTCGGCGCTGCAAAAGCCGGAGGACTTCATATCCCAGAGGCTTGCCGGATCTTTAACCGGCGATGTCGTAGATTCGCAGTAGTTAGACGACAGTTGAACCCTTGGCGTCTTGGCTATGGCGCTCTCAGACTTTTGCAGCATTGGGGCAACGGCGGCGATGAAAAATATTATAGAGGAGGTAAACCGGATGCGATTTCTATCAATTATACAGTATGGGCAATTATTAATTATGTGCTCTATTCTCTTTATCTTGGCAACCCAACCATCGATAGGCGCCGCCCAAGAGGCTCAGGCGCTCTATCAACAAAAGTGCCTCTCCTGTCACGCGGTTACACAGACCCAGAAAGTTCCCATAAAGCAGAGAGCATCCATTCAAGGGATGCCATTATGGTTTGCCGGCAGCAAGTTTAAACAAGAGTGGCTTGAAACATGGCTGACGTCTCCGCAGCCGATTTTTAGGGTAAAATGGGGCACTCTTGAAAAAGGGGCCTATGACCATCCTACCGTTGATGCTGTTCAAGCCAAGCAATTGTCCGATTATCTGATGAAGCGGGTTGATGCCCAAATCAAACCGGACACATCCGTACCACTGCCCAGATCGCGCGGTAAGCGTAGATCCTTTCTGGGTCGCACAGCGCAACTCTTTGAAAAACATCAAGGATGCTATGCCTGTCATCGATATCTGAACAAACGGGGTCAGGAACTGGGCGGTTTTAGCGGGCCGTCACTGGTTAAGGCCCGCAATAGACTTCAGGCCGATTGGGTCTATGCATTTTTAAAGGACCCCAGGCGATATTATCCCAACGGCAAATGCCCCATTCCTGGAGATATGGCCTTTAATAACTATACGGATGAAAATAGGGCGGCCCTTGCAACCTATATTGTCCACATAGGGGTCAGATAATTATGGAAAGGACGGAAGCACCATGAAATTAAACTTACTCGCGCGTTTATCGCAACAATTGCCGGTCTATTTTATAATCATTATTTTCTCGTTGTGGGTGGCTTCGAACTTGAACGCCCAAAACAATGGCAGCGGGAAAGAACTGTATCAATATTATTGTGCTCAATGTCATGGGGAAAAAGGGGATGGCAAAGGCGTAAACGCCACCGAAGATCTGCCCACCCAACCCAAAGATTTTACTTCTCCAAAGAACTTGCCTGTTTTTTCAGATCAGCAGATCATCAACACCATCACGCATGGAGGACCCAGGGAGCAACTCTCTTTTATCATGCCGCCATGGGGCAACATTTTATCCGCCGGGCAGATCGATCAGCTCAAGGCGCATCTTAGACAGATATGCCAATGCCGCTATGACCCCAAGGCTGCCGCAAAGGCAGCGGCTGAAAAGCAAAAATAAAAACAATAAAGAAGGTTATTTTTCTATAACCTGGTTGTTTCGATAACCATCAAGAAAAAGGAGGAACGACAATGCGACCGAAATTGCTATTTCTGAAAACAGCTCTGGTTTTTCTGCTATTATTCGTTTCTTGGTTGAGCGCGGGCTTTGGCGGCGACAGGGAAATTTATATCGAAGTTCCCTTGGGTCTGCCGGAAGTCGTGGCACTAAGAGACAATCCCCCGACATTAGCCAAGGTTGAGCTCGGTAAAATGCTCTATTTCGACCCAAGGCTCTCTATAAGCGGCACGCTTTCCTGCGCCACATGCCATGATCCAAGTCTTGGATACTCCAACGGCGCACCCTTTGCTGTTGGTCATCAGCATGCCGTGGGAGGCAGAAATTCCCCCACCGTTTTAAACGCCGCCTTTGCAACCACGCAGTTCTGGGACGGCCGCGCGCCGAGCCTTGAGGAACAGGCTGCTGGGCCTATGACGGCCGGTGTAGAAATGGCCGGTATTCCGGATGAAATTGTTCAAACACTGGCCAAGATACCGGAGTACAGGGAACTCAGCATGGCCGCATTCGGCGAATATCTCAGTTTTAAGAATATCCGCAAAGCCATCGCCACATTTGAAAGAACCATCCTGGCGGGCAACTCGCCTTTTGATAAATACTACTATGGTAAGGATAAAGATGCCATGACCGGGGCGGCGCTTCGAGGGAAAAAGATCTTTGATGATCCCAACAAGGGGAACTGCAAAAAGTGTCATACCTATACCAAGACAGACGGCTACTTCTCTGACAATCAGTTCCACAATGTAGGTATTGGATTTGATAAAAAACTGAAAAAGGGCGAAAAATATGATCTTGGCCGATATGACGTGACCAAGAAGAAAGAGGATAAAGGACGCTTCAGAACACCGACGTTACGCAATGTCGTCCAAACCGCACCCTATTTCCATGATGGTAGAACCTTCACATTGAAAGAAGCTGCTGTGATTTGCCTTAATGGGCTTCCCAATGACAACCTGGACCCTGAATACAAGGTGAAACGGAAATTAAGCGAGCAGGAGTTGGTGGATCTGGTTGAATTTATGAGATCTCTTACAGGAGAGCTGCCCATTTTCGCTAAGCCGGCGATTCCAGGGTTGTAACGAGAACCCTTTATAGGTGATGGGTTCACAAACCCGGAACCCATCACCGTTCGACCCATGAAGAAGTGTCCATCCATTTTTTCTCTCCCCCTTGGGAGAGAGGGTTAGGGGAAGGGCGAACCTTGAAAAAAGAGCCCCCTCTCGCCAGGTTTATTCCACCTAAGTGGAAGTGGAATGTTTCGATCCCAGATCTCTCCCACAAAGGGGAGCGTAAAATTATCGAACAGACACTCGCCGGGGCAAGCCAGGATTCAGTGCGATGAGCCCAAAAAAATATCGACTGAAAAAAGTAGGCGACAGCTGGTGGAAGCAAAACGTCAACTGCCAGGACGCTTGCCCCGTGCACACAAATGTGCCCGGCTATATTGGTTTGATCGCCCAGGGAAAATTCCAAGAGGCTTTTGACTTGAATCGCATCGCCAATGTCTTTCCGGCGATCTTGGGCCGCATTTGCATGCACGCCTGTGAAAAGGCATGCCGGCGCAGCCTGCTGGATGAGCCGGTGGCTATTTGCGCCCTGAAAAGGGCGGCCGCCGATCAGCGAACATCGGTTGAAATATCCGACCCTCCTTTTGTTGACGGGAAACGGCCGCGTCTGGCAGTAGTGGGCGCCGGTCCGGCAGGATTGACCACTGCGGACGACCTTGCCCGCATCGGCTACAAAGTGATTGTCTTTGAAGCCCTGCCGGTGGCCGGCGGCATGCTAAGCGTGGGTATTCCCCCCTATCGTCTGGATCGGCAGGTGATCCAAACGGCGATCCAGGAATTGGAGCGCAACGGGGTAGAGATCCGACTGAACACCCCGGTGGGCAAAGACGTTACTTTAGAGCAGCTGCAATCGAATTACGATGCCGTGCTGATTGCCGGTGGGGCCCACAAGGCCATTTCATTGAACATACCCGGAGAAACGTTAAGGGGCGTCTTGCACGGTGTGACGTTTATGCGCCAAGTGAATCTGTGCGAAGAGATACCCCTCGGCCGACGTGTGGCTGTCATCGGCGGCGGCAATACGGCCGTCGATTGCGCTCGGTCGGCCCGCTACCTGGGGGCCGAGCAGGTGACCATCCTCTATCGCCGCACCCGGGATGAAATGCCGGTTACCGCCGAGGAGGTGGCGGAGGCTGAAAAGGAGGGAGTGAAAGTCAAGCTTCTGGTATCTGCCCTGCGGGTGATGGGTGACCCGGCAGGGCAGGTGATAGGGCTTGAGTGTATCCGCAACCGCCTAATCGAGTCGGATGCCGGCGGCAGACCACGGCCCGCACCCATCGACGGTTCCGAGTTTATTCTGGAGGTGGATACCGTCCTCCCGGCGATCAGTCAGTCTCCGGACACCGCCTTTCTGTCCAACATATTTTCACGCTCCAAATGGGATCGGGTCGAGGTGGACCCCGAAAGCTTTATGACGAACGTCCAAGGCGTTTTCGCTGTGGGTGATTATGTCACCGGCCCCCGCGACGTCATTTCAGTCATTGCCGATGCGCATCGGGTATCGGCGTCCATCCACCATTATTTGCAGGGACGGCCCATAGCAGAGCAAGTCCAAAGTTTGAAGGCGGCCAAATTGCCTCATGCGGCCGTCGACGATTACGATGATCTGCCTCGCCAAAAGATGCCCACCCTGCCGGTAAAAGATCGAATCCAAATGGAGCAGGAGGTTGAACTCGGTTTCAGCCCGCAAATGGCCATGGTCGAAGCAAGACGCTGCCTGCGGTGTGACTATAACATCATGGTGAACAGTGCGCGCTGCATTCTGTGCGCAGGTTGTGTTGATGTCTGCCCTCATGGTTGTATCCAAATAATTTCTGCGGACCAAATTGAAAGCGATGAAGCACCAACAGGTCTTTTCCCCGCCGATCAGGGGGCCGCCCTGATCATGGACGAAACAATGTGCATTCGCTGCGGCCTGTGCGTGCTGCGTTGCCCCACGAGAGCCGTGAAAATGGTACGATTCTAGGCTGTAATTCCGGTTTTTACATTTTGCCCATCGGCGATTGGGCTGCGTATAATCCGGTGGGGTTGCCAATAAGAAAAAATGGGTTTACCAACGATTGCTCACATGGTAATAAGCCTTCGGCTGGGCAAGGTGATGAAATACAGCGGCTACCTTCCACCTTAGGATTCGCTCTAAAATAAATTTGCATTTTTGAGTTTTGAGGTATTCGTCCGACTAAGCGCAAAAGTGACGCCATATCAAGATATTGTGGGCTTTTGCAGCGAAGCCGGGGGGATGGATCAACGCTTAAAAATGCAAATCCGTTTTTGAGTGACCCTCTTTGTTTGAGCCGGGAAAGAAAAATCCAATCCGCAGGACCTTATTGCCTGCACCGAAGTCGTACCCATCCGGCTGATATAGATGTAAAAATCAATGTTCTTATTTGGCAATTGGACAGCGAGTGGAGCTGTGGTTCAACTATCTTATTCTTCAAAGACCTATTTCTGGAAAGGAAGATCATGAAAGCAACATTGGGTTCACCCCGAGAAATAACCGTCCCCCATCGAAAAATTCCTCTTGATATTCCCAAGGGCGTCACACCGACCGAATTTTTCAACAGTCCCGGCAACCTTCGCCACTTGGCCAAAGAGAATGGTCTATTGAGAAATAACGAGGGCTTTCTTCTGTACAGAAAAGCCATTGGCCACTCCAATCTCTTTGACACATCCATCATTCTCGACACTTCCCAGAGAATTCTAGATCCTTTAGGTCGTCCGGTCAGGCGCGATCAGCTCTCCAAGCAGGAATCCATCACCTTCAGCCGTATGACTCAGGTGGTCGTCCAATTTATGCAAGAGCAGTTTCCGGATCCTGAAAAACACCTGATTTTCTGTGGTGAAGCCAGCCTTGATGCGACCTGGCCGCTCTCTAAACCCGGTGTTCCGTCGATACGGATGATCCATAATCATTTCATGGCTTTTGAAAACGAAGAAATTATCCAGGCGCCGGAAGCTTCTCATGACAACCCCAACCTGACGGACAGCGGTCATAATGGGCTGTTCTTATACTATCTTTCCGACGTCTATATGCGTTTTCTTGATATTCTTGATCTGAAAGCATTAAAGCCACTGGCCGCTGAGGATACCCGTCTGGCGATCACCGGCTACCCCCAGGGACTGCCAAGCTGGGAAGTGATTGGCGGTGTTGAGACATTGAACCATGGGCGTTTCTGGAAAGAATATGACATGATTCTGAAGGGATTTCTCGATTTTTATCGAACCTTGTTTTCCATGGTTTCGTCTAATGATATGCGGGTTCCCGACCAGGCCTTTTTCCCAGACCAGATTGAAGATGTCCTTCTGTTTTCCAACGAATTTCACAAAGCCGCACGTATCCTGCGGTTGCAGGTTTTGGAAGATCCTATATATGCCAACGAAATCAGGTGGAGGCCCGCCTATAAACAGCTCCTTTACCGTGATGAACGGGGGCGGCTTGTTGTCACCATCAGCCAGAACTCCGTGGGCAATGCCATTACGGAACTTCTAGGCATTGTTGTGAAAAGAGTTGTCGACGAAGCGGCCTATGCCAAGGTCGAAAAAGAGCTGGTCTCCAGGCTGCTCGATCTGAGAAGGCGTCTTGCCGTAAACGATCTGGGTGAACCGATCTCCACAAAATCCTGGCCGTTTGGTATCTTTGTGCCGCAGCAGACTTCAGGTGACAACGAATGAGACGGCCCAATCCCATATGTCATCACTGTTTCTCAGTGGCCTGATTAATTATCTTGCCAAATATGATAACAGGCATTGAGCAAAGGCACATATTCAGCGGTCGCTTTTTGGTGCCCTGCGCTCGTGGGGTGGTCGTTGGTTCCGGTATAGTAATAGAGTTCGTTTGGATGGGCCGGATCCACGGGTGAACCTGAAACCGTATGGATCACATCGTTTGCTTCAACCCGGTGATGGTTGTTGGGGTCGGTGAGCACATTGTAATAGTCGAAAACATGCACATTATAGTAATCATAGCTGGCCAACCAACCGTTTTCATAATCCGTCAGCCAGTTGGCCAATTCGCGTGTAAGAGAGGCGCTGTTGATCACAATTTCCGGCGGCGGTACGATTAGCACAAACATTTTGTCCTGGTGCAGTTCAAAGTAGTTCAGCAAATCCAGATAAAGTTGTTTTTCATCATCTATGGAACCGCCTACCTCGCTGTTCGGATAGCAGGACTTGAACATGATGATCTCATTTTCACCGCCGGGATCGCTTATCGTGTTGGTGTAATCGAAATGGGCATCGTTGTCATAGACATAGGGCATTTTGGTATCCGTAAACCACTCCGGCCAATCGCCCGTATCGGTGCGATCCCCCAGATTGTCTCCACTTTCGGCATCCCAACCGTAGTCGCATTCGGTGACAAAATAGTTATTGGCATTGAGCGCAGTGCCCAACCCACCGCTGGAGGTGCTGATCCAGGCCGAACCCGTGCTATGGTGAATAAAGGTGATTTTTACCGTATCCGCCGGCGGCGTTACATCCACGTTAGTCAGCAGGTCGGAAACATGGTCGGTGCTACCTGAACCCGAACCACCTGAAGCACTGCCCGAACCTGAAGTATCCGAACCGGAGGTATCTGGAGAGGTGCACGCGATAAAGGGGCATACAAAGAGAATCAAAATCACCATAGCGATACGCTTCATGGCCGGCTCCTTAATTCCAAGGTGGGCGCAATAGCATCTCACGCCTGTATTTGAATATGAAATAGTTAAGGTAAATGTATTGCAGGGAAAATTCGTGCACGATGCATGCCAATGCAAGATTAATTTACGATAAACAATATATTGTATTTTCAAGATATTGAAACGTCATTGCATTTGCCGCAATTCCACAAAATACGGCGGCATTGCACAAATTTTCACATTTGAGTCCTAATTCCTCAATTTTGCACTAGCAGGACCTATTCCACAAGATAACCCTTCAGGCGCTGGCATCGAAATATTGAATGGAATAGTCACATGGCTCCATATCATTCTAATTTGGCCACTCTATGGTTTGGCAAAGGTGTGGTTCATGGTTGTGGCTTGCCCCGGTTTTACTTCAACCGTTTGGGAAACTTCGCCAAAACCTTCATGCCAAATCATAACTTCGTATTTGCCCGGCAGGATATCCGTGATCTCAAATTTGCCGTTTGCGTCGCTCAGTGCCACATAGGGATTTCTAGCGGCATAGACGTATGCCCGCATCCATTTATGGGAATCGCACTTGACACTGTGCATACCGGTGCGCCGAACCGGCTTTTTAATGGTTGAGTTCTGCCTGGGCAGCGCCAGATTATACACCGTGCTGCGTTTATTTCCTTTGATCAACCCCAGGGAAGTAATGTGAAAAAGCGGGTCGCTATTATGAATCACATACTTCGAATTCTTATAAGCGATGCCTACGAGCGGATCAATCTGGCAATTTTTGTTATCAATGTACAAATTTTGATTTGGAAGAGCCTTGCCTTTGGCGACATTTTTAAGGGCCACGATTACATTTTTTACACCCAAGTCGGACGAGATGATGTATTTGTTCATTTTAAATTCACTGCCGCATAATTTGGCCTCCTCAGGGACTTGGGTCTCGATTTTTTCCACCGGATCTGCGACCATTTCTGCGGCCTTGATGACGCCCACGATAGAACCGCCGTTTTCCACATCGACAACTTCATATCCCTTTCGCTTGGCAAGTGAGCTTGCTGGCAAAAGAAGGGTTAAAACCAGAGCAAATAGTAGCCACCTTTTCATGTGATCCTCCTTTGATTCGAATAATAGCACTTTGCCGGAAATTTAGGGCTTTTGTGGGGCTTTAGGCGTGCCCTTAACTGTTGAACTTGATATCGAAATCTTAAACTGATGCAAAAGAAAGTAACAAGTGATTCCCGAAATGCAAGCATCTATTTTTCTAAACAACGAGTTTGGGAACTCGCCAATTTCAATATGTTATGCAAAACTGACAGATCTTGCAACGGCTATTTGCTTTTAAAGGCCTTTTGCATAGAGATTGCAACGGATCCCGGTCTTTGTGCGGTTTCTACTCGTCGATGAGCTTCTGCAGTATTCTCAATCGAATAAGATTTATCAACAGTCGGGTTGATTTTGCCTTTTTCAATCCTTTCCATAAGCAATAGTAGTTCTTCCTCTTTTTCGCGGGCAAAATTTTATACTGACGCTCTGGAAGACTGACAAGTTAAGGGGGGGGGCAAATGTTCCGTCGTGACTGAACGACTCGTAACCACTTGACCACCAAACTTTCGGAAAACACAGCCAAATATGAAGTGCGGGGTTGCTGGTTTTTCTGCAACCCTGTATCGCCCTAAAAGTCGATTAGGGACAGCAGAGTTGTGTCTGTTTCCCAGAACCCACGATTACTCCTGATGCGTCCATGGCATCGACCTTAATTGAGTAACGGTGCCGGCCAGACGGAGGGCATGGTCCTGTGTAGCTTTTCAGCGCGCCTGCACGGATAACTTTCGAACCATCATATTTAATGGTGCCACCACCATGATTGAAGTCCGGCTTATCTAAGTCTATCATGATTACTTTTAGCTTTTTTGTGGTCGATGGAATTCCTGTCACCCTAATTTCTGGTGAGACAGGGGAACATTTATGGACGGATGTCCATTCGAATTTCACCTGCAGGCTTGCTGCGTTTGGGGCCACCTGGGTTGTCACGCACGCCGTAATGGCTGATAAAAAGAAAAGAACGGTGCATAGAATTTGAGATAAATGCTTCATTTATCAATCCTCCATATAGTTGACGAAATACCGGCAGCAGTATTTCCAGCATAAACTTCATCAAGTACTGGCACAGCAGTGAGAAACACATTTTAAGCATTTCGGTCATAGGTTTTTCTTATGTGGATTCAACACTGCCTTGGACAGGTTCATTGCGTTTTATCAATCTTTTTTAGCGTTGGGCGCACAATTAAGAACTCGTAACCCGCAGCAAATCCGAATATAAATAAGAATGCGGGTATGCCCATGAGGTGGTATTTGCCAATTAACCACAGGTTGATAACTATAACTATGGCACCGATCAATCTTAGCATCGTTGAATTTTTCATCTTAGGATCTCCTTTTGCCTGGGACAACGTTCCGTTTCAGCGGGTGCACGAACCTGGTAATTCATAGAAAATGACGATTGTAATCTTAAATTTCTAATTACACTAAATATGATCATAGGACAGCTAAATGAAAACTGGTTTCTGTTTATCATTTTATTCATGCAAAGCGTCAATCCAGGTCTCGGTAACCCCAGCTTTAGGCGCCCCCAGTGCATCGTACAGCCCCATGTACGCAAAACCGTTTAACAAGTTATAGGTGCCTGAATCCAAAACGCCATCGTGCACTGTCCATGAGCCGATGGCCTCATAATCATCTAAAAACGATTGTACATAAAATTCAAAGCTTTGCGCTTTGGCCGTATTTAAAAAGGACGCCAACCAGAAAGCCTGGCTCGTCAGGTCTGCCGGGATCTGAACAAGATACCCTCCCATAAATATCATAGTGGGATTGGATCGGGCACCCAACTCGGCAATGGCGATCGGCTTGGTCCAATTGAAACGATCCAGCGCTGTTGCCGGATTGAGGTACGGATAGAGAGGCGCCCGCAATAGACAATCCCCGACGCCGTCCCAATCAGTGGGATACATCCGCATCAAATTGTCATCGCCCACGGCCATCAGCAGACTATCCGGATAGAACGAAAGCGCCAAAATATCCAGGCGGTTTCCCTGGTTCAGATCGCTGATAGCGCTCAAATCCAGTGGGTAACAGGTTTCAGAGACCGGTGCGGCATAGGCCGGCGGAGTGGGATCGCCGGTGCAGGTTTCAAAAGCCAATGGACCATGGCACACCTCGGCGTCATAGCCAAGGAGCTGCTGCAAGGTCAAGGTAGCAAACACTTTGACCTGTGCGCCCACTTGGGGGCGCACCGTATCGAAGACATGGCGGTAGAGCTGGACCAGGCCGTCCCAATTTGCAGGACATGGGTCCGCCATCTCTTTGAACAAATTGGCTTCCACCATCAGGGCCAGATAGTCCGGTTGAAGCTTATCGTACAGATACATCACGAAGTTGGTGTAGCTGCGCTCCAGATCGAAAGATGCGGACACCGGTCCACTGCCCGGATCATAAGTGAATTGGATTTGCGTCCCCGGTGTTAGCACGGGACACGCGCCGGTCACCTCAACGTTCAGCGTTTCATTCACGCGATAGGGTTGTATTCCGTTGCGCTGACCGTTCAACAACCCGACAGCCAAATAACCGCGGGGAAAACGGTCGAAATGCGCTGCGAATGCATTGATCCAGTTACGCAGCCGGTCATCGATGCGCCCGTCAAAAAAATCGACCCGACTGACGCCCTGAGGCGGGTTTTCGTCAAAAGCCAGCCACGGGATGGATCGGTCCCAGTGCAACACGGCCATATTTGAGCTGGCCGCAATACGATCCAGCCACGCTGCCGTTGCGTCTTCCTCCTCTAACGAAAGATTGCAATGATCCGGCAGGCAGTCATCATCCTGAAGATTGTGTTGCACTTTAAACTGCAAAAGCCCCATCTGCAATTCGGAACCGTTATCGGCATGGTCGTCGCCATTGCCACCTCCGCCGCAACTTGCAAGCATCAATATCAACAAAAGAAAACCAGAATGGATGATGGAGAATCGTCCCTTTGCCGAAATAGTTCTTCCAAAAAGATTCAGAAACCGAAACATTGGGGTTCATCTTTCCCTTGCTATAGATATTTGCTGGACTCGTGCTGCAGGTAGGTATTAAACCCACCGCTAAGATTTCTGACCTGAAAGCCATACTGGGCCAGCGCGCGTGCCGCATAATAGGAGCGTTGCCCCACGAAGCAGTATATCCAAATGGGGCGATTCTTGGGCAGTTCGTCCAGCCGGTCGCGGATTTCGTCCAGGGGCAGGTTCTGTGCATCGTCCACATGGTCGCGTTTGTACTCCATGGGTTCGCGCACATCCAGGATCAGGGCGCCGCCGTTGTCCAGATCTTCCCAGTGGACCTGGTCGATGTCGCCGCGCAGAACGTTGGCTGCGATCATGCCGGCCAGGTTGACGGGGTCCTTGGCCGAACCGAATTGGGGCGCGTAGCAAAGCTCGGCTTCTTCCAGATCGAATACCGTGGCCTTCATCTGAATGGCCATGGAGATCACGTCGATGCGTTTTTCAACGCCGCCGGCGCCCACAGCCTGGCCGCCGATCACCCGGCCGTCCTGTTTGCGGAAGATCAGCTTCAAGCTGATGGGGCTGGCTCCCGGATAGTAACCGGCATGGTGGCCGGGATAGAGGTAAATCTTTTCCATCTGGTCCCAGAGTCCCAATCTTTTAAGCTGCTTTTCACTTGGGCCGGTGAAGGCCACCACTTGATCCAGAATGCCGACCACCGACGTGCCCTGCACCCCTCGAAAGGATGCATCCCGGCCCATGATGACATCCGCAGCGATCCGGCCCTGGCGGTTGGCCGGGCCGGCCAGGGGAATCACGCTGAGCGACTCGGTCACCACATCCCGGACTTCCACGGCATCACCCACGGCCATGATATGCGGATCGCTGGTCTGCATTTGCGCATTGACCTGGATACCGCCGCTCTTGCCGATCTGAATGCCGGCTTTGCTGGCCAGGTCGATATGCGGGCGTACGCCGATGCACAGGATCACTATGTCCGCTTCGACCCGCTCGCCCGTATCCAACTTTGCAAACAGGGTGTGTCCCAGGTTGTTTTTGTCAAAACGGGTAATGCCGCAATTCAAACGTAAATCGATGCCTCTTTTAATCAACGTCTGATGGATCGGTGCCACCATTTCTGGATCTACCACCGGCATGACCTGGTCCTGCTTTTCCACAAGGGTGACTTTCAGACCCCGTTTGCGCAAATTTTCAGTCATTTCCATGCCGATATAGCCGCCGCCCACAATCAGTGCGTGTTTGGCCTGATGGCGGCTGATCCAGTCGCGAATCAGGCGGCTGTCCGGTATGGTGCGCAGCGCAAAGATGCCTTCAAGATCAATGCCCGGCAGGTTTGGACGGATGGGAACCGCTCCGGGAGACAGCACCAGCACGTCGTAGGACTCGCTGTACTGCTCACCCGTATTCAAGTCCTTGACTTGAATGCTTTGGTTGCCGCTGTCGATGTCGATTACTTCGGAGAGCAGGCGCACCTCGATGTTGAATCGCTTGCGAAACAGCTCGGGGGTGGCAATGAGCAAGTTCTCTTCCTTCTTGATAACGTCGCCGACGTGATATGGCAGGCCACAATTGGCAAATGACACGTAGGGTCCGCGGTCGAACACGATGATTTCCGCGGCTTCGGACATCCGCCGCGCACGCGCTGCGCACGATGCACCGCCGGCCACGCCGCCCACAATCAGGATTCTCTGTTTTGCTTGCATGCGTATCTCTTTTCCCGGTGCCCTCCGGTGCGCATGTGATTCAACCAGAAGGCCGACCGATGATTTTATATCGTTTTGATGCCAAAATCGTAAAAATTAATTTACCGACTCCACCCATGAAGGTCAATTAAATCTTTGAATGCTAGGGCTTGGCAATGTATTTCCCAGACATGGTTTCTGGATGGGTCATGTCCGGTTCATGTTGTAAGTCTCAGGCAAAGACGGGTTGTGGGTCATCCATTAGAGGTACCCACCAACGGTTGAGGAGCGGAAACCTTACGGCCGATACTTTATACAATGAAGCGATTCACAACCTGTGCCCTACGTTCCATATCCCCAAATGTTTTTCACTTCAAATTCCCTTTACAATGCAATCAAAAGTCCCTCACATTGTAAAGCAGAATTTTACGCCTATGGGTTAACAGCCGGCACGGAATTGAATGCGGCGGAACTCATCGAGAATACGCAGCCAACATTAATGGCTCTCATTGTAAGAAACGGAGGATAATCTTATGACAAGAGTATGTTTCAAGGGCAGGATAAATGTTTCCCCATATCGGGAAAAGGCAACATTTTCTTTTCGCCTTTTATTTATCATCGCCATATTTTTTTATAATGGCTATATAGATGGACGATTTAATTTGAGGCGAACTGTGTGTTGGAGAAAAAATAATAGAAATTGCAAGAGACAAAAGGGGAACGGGTATCTTGGTAGCAGGTGGGTCGATTCCTTTTCAAAAACACTTGGATTTTCTCCACATCGCAACAACGCCTCTGATGAGATTATTTCCATGTTGAGCCACTTTTTTCGCAACAAAAAGTGGCTCAGTGCTTTATTTTCAGACAATCGCTATCTGGTCAAAAGTATTTTGTTCAATTTCCTGAGCCCGGCCAACAACTTTCTGGCTCATTGACACCATAGTGTTATGGGGTCCACGCCAATTAATATTCTAATCAAGGTGACCCCATTCACATTTACGGTCATACGGATCCCAAACGCTCAGTCTATTCTACTTCCTGTGTCGCGATCTGCAAACTGGGGGGATCCGATGCTCCGGGATAAGCGGCGGCAGTGCCAGGGCAAACGCATCGGCGATGGCCTGGTAGCCGTATTCATTGGGATGGATGTTCTGGTAGCTGCACATCCAGGTCCATGCACAGACGGTGTCCACACTGTCCGGTATATCATTATGGTTGTCATCCGTGACCAGGTCGCCGGCGCCGAATGCTTCGGCCACGTCTGCCACGGGGATGTCGAATTGGGCATAAACACTTTCCAAAGCGCCATTGATCTGATCCTGCAGGGTCGCTGTCAGCGCAGCGGTACCTGGATCGTCGAACCAAAAGACCAGCAAGGGGTTATAATAATTCATCCCCACGATGGGGACATCCGGTCCGGCGGCTTCTCGCAGGGTCGCCAGGGCGTATGCAAGATTGTCAGCCAGGTGTTGGATGGTTTCACTGATGCATTGCAGATCGATCTGAGTGCCATGAAGGCAACCCAGAACATCGTTGGCTCCCAGATCGATGGTGATCAGACCGGTAAATTTGCCGTGGCGGTGCAGAAAATGCACAGCCTGTTCGAGTTGGGAACCGTGCCGGTAGTCGCAGATGCCGCCATCGATAAACGTGTCGCTGTCCTCGCCCGGACACCCCAGGTTCACGTGGCGCAGCCGGTGAATATCTTGTTCGATGATTTCGGCCAGCAAACCGGGATAGCTCACATCCGTCACTACGCTGGCGCCGTTTTCATCGGCCTGTACGCCGGCCGCCAGAGAAGTGCCCAGCGACAGATAATAGACGGGAGCGTTTCTCCTAAATTTTGGTGATTTGGCGGCCGCCTGGCTAAAAGGCGCACCGACCAACAAGATCAATCCAATGCATACCATTGAAAACCGTCGATTCATCTTATCCTCCCTTTTGTTGGGTAAATGATGATGCTATTCAGGATAGCGCTCATATCCCACAGGCTCCCCATTAATCCAAGGGCACTCCTGCATTCGAAAGCATCGGTGGATTTAGCGCAATGCGTAGAAATTTGATCCATTTGATATTTTGATGACATGGGTCTATGTGGTTAGCATACGAACTATATGGTTTGTATACAAACACGACGAGCCGTATGCAACCCAAAACCGGGCAATCTTTAAAAATCCACCATCAAGTTAAATACTATGGTGTGGTGGGCCTGACGAGCTCAGAAACGCAAAGAAAATGGTCTCAAACTTGGTGAAAAGACGAACTCATAATCCGATTCCGGATGCGTCCTCAAATTTCTCCGGAATTTATGGATCGTCTATTTCTGCGTTTATTTTTGATTTTGAGCATTGGATCCAGTGATTCAACACCGAGATCAGGCCAGAGGGGAGGTTTTGAAACCAATGCTATGCAACTTGGATCGGATTATCCGGCTGTGGAGCCAATTATCGTTTTGTTAACAACATGTCAAAGCAATAATGATAGATTCCAGTCGCAGGTGCACCCACGCGATTAAGAGCTAATGCACTTGCAACCCGACTCTACCGCTGCTATAGATAAGAAGTGCTTATCCAGCTCACTTGGACGCAATCAGGCTGTCCTATAAAGACTGATGTCAGGCAAAAGCGGCTACTTCCGAGGCTTCTTTCATGCACCGGCGAGCAGCATGAGCACAATATCGTTGTCCATATTGCACCGGTTAAATTATGGAGTGGAAAATCGAAATAAAAGGCAATAAGCAATATGTTGAAGTCATTACAAGTGGAATTGCTGATAAAGATGGTTCATTAAATATGGCAAAAGCAATAGCGCATACAATGAGAACCAATCGGATAACTAAGGCATTAATCGATCATCGCAACTTGACTGGCGTTACCGGAGACACCTTGGATATCTATAAGCGTCCGAAACTATTTCCAATAATTGGCATGTTGTTAAAGGTCAGGGTAGCAGAGATCATTAAACCGGAACATCGTGACCACTTTAGATTCTTCGAAACGGTGTGCATCAATAAAGGATACCAAATTTCCATATTTCAAAATAAAGAACAAGCACGATCCTGGCTTCTTGAATAAATCCAAGGCGCATGCATGTGATCCCCTTCACTGACTCCGTCCGATTTAGATAATGGCACCTTCCTAAAGCCTCCATACGCCTAACTACATATTTATGCACCATCCTTTGGGTCGGGGATGCCCTTCATGCAGGGAATGTCCACTTGGCACAGACCGCAGACCGACACTTCAATGTCGTATTTATCTTTCATGATTTTAGGCATGCTGACCTCGGTGTAGTGCTGGCAGCGTTTCTTGTCATGGCCGTCGTTATCAATGGCATTGATCGGGCACCGTTTGATGCATTTGCCACAGGTGCCGTGAGAAAAAAATAGACAGTACGCATGATGATCTTTGTAAGGCCGAGGTGTGGGAGGGATGCTGATACGTGCCACCACGGAACCGGTTCGCATGGCCTTGCCTTTGGGCGTGATCAGCCCATCGCTCAGGCCGAAGGTGCCCAGGCCGGATGCATAGGCGGCGTGCCGTTCGGACCAATTGGAGCAGGGCGCATAGGGCCCCTGATCTGAGCGGCTCCAAAATTCGGCCTGCATGGGCGCTACGGCATCAACTCCCTTAACGCTTAGAGACTCAACCACATGTTTGCGCAGGGCATCATTAAAGGCTTCTCCATGAAGCCGGACTTGCGCCCAGCTATGGGAGGGCCGTTTGGTCTGCATGGCCTGTTCGGCGCATGTTTCCGCGGTTTGGGGTAAAATCCAGCTGATCACTGTGAGTTCGTCACCCGTGGCAATGGAGGCACCGGCAAAAGCGTGGTGATAGATTTGCACCGGTGTCAGATAAAATTCACCGATGTGGGAGACATACTCATCATAAATGGCATCGCTGCCACTGCTGAACCCTACCAACGGAGCGTCAAATGCCTTTCGGGCCATATCCGGCCCCAAGCGGTTCTCCGGTGATTGGGCGACAAAATGGTTGATGAGTTCTTCGATCCAAACACGGGGATTGTCCAAAGGTGTCATGGCCTCACTCCTTTTTGCACCAGTGGACCATGCTATCACAAACATTCCACACTTTACAAACGGCTCGATAATCGCCTTAGGCATAGGGTTGAAATATGACTTCTGGGATAGACGAAGGAGAGCTCCATGGCTTCAATCCATTTTCTGCTTTGGAAAAAGTTACACTAAATTCCTCGCGGAACAATGGTATTGAAGCATTAGGTATTTTCTATCCTTCCACTTTTAAGCTGCATCACACAATCAGCCACACGGCGTACCTGGTCCATATAGTGGGACACCATTAGAAGTGTGCAGTGAGACTTGAGCATGACCAGCAGATCCTCTATGATCCCACCGGCCTTGATATCCAGAGAGGCGGTGGGCTCGTCCAGCAGCAGCACTTCCGGTTTTAGGATCATGGCCCGTGCAATGCACAGCCGCTGCTGCTGTCCACCCGACAGGGTACGGGCGTCGGCAGCCAGGCGGTCTTTGACTTCGTCCCATAAAAAGGCCTGGCTAAGGGATGCATGGACGCTGCTGTCGATCTCTTGTTTATCTTTTACGCCGGCCAGTTTTAACGGAAAAGCCACATTTTTAAAAATACTCATGGGCAAAGGATTGGGGTCCTGAAAGAGCATGCCGACTTTCCGACGCAACCGGTTTATTGGATAGCCTTTACTGTTGATATTCACCAGCTGGTTGTCGAAAAGGATATCGACCCGTCCCTCAACTCTGGCTCCGGGGATCTCTTCCCACAAGCGATTAACCGTGGTGAGCAGTGTTGACTTGCCCTGGCCCGATGGACCGACAATGGCGGTGATGGAACGCTCGGCAAAACCCACGCTGATGCGGTCCAGAATACACCGGTTGCCATACCAGAAGGACAGATCCGTCAGCTCTATTTTGTTACTCTCCATGTCCATTTTTCATATCCGAAGACGAAAGCGCTTGGCCAAGCAATTTTTTATAACAAAACTCATAAAAAACAGAGTACTGCATAGCATCAGCAAGACGATTGCCGCACCATACCCCCTGAGCAACTCCTGCGGGTCCAAATATTGGGACGAAATGTAGTAGATGTAAAACGGCAAAGCTTCATAAGTGGTTAGCAAAGAATCCGGAATGCCGGCTGTGGCCACTGCGCCGGTAAGCATAATCACCGCCGTATCTTCCGCACAACGTCCAATGGAAAGGATCACACCGCTGACGATACCGTCCAGAGCCCCGGGCACAAGCACAAAGCAGATGTTCTGCAACTTGCTTGCCCCCAACGACGGAGCCGTAATGCGGTCCATGGCCGGCAGGTCCTCCAGGGCCGCCTGTGTACTGCGGATGAGGTAAGGCAGGACCAGGAAGGCCAATGCTATGGCTGAAATCAAAAGGCAGGGATAGATTCTGCCGCTCAGGTGATGGTGCAGAAAAACCGTCAGTGAAAAGCCGAACAGCCCCACGACAATGGAAGGGATGCCGGCCAGGATATCGAATAAAAAGCTGAGAAACGCCTTTACACGTCCGCGGCTGTATTCGGCCAGGTAGATACCGGCGCCGAGCCCCACCGGCAGGGCAAGGCTGACAGCCGTAAGCACCAGGGCAAGGGTGCCCACCATGGCCGGCAGGATACCGTCGAAGACCGGCTTTTGCAGCAGCAGGGCCGCCAAGGGTTTAGTCTCGCCGAAGATCAGCCGAAGGTTTAAGACAGGTAGTCCCTTCAACAGCAAAAAGCAGAGTATGACTGCAACAGCTCCCACCAGCACGAGGCTGCTGATCCAGCTCCAGACGATAATCAGCCGGTGGCCTGTGGCATTCATGGTATCTCCATGCGGTGGGTCCCCAGACGGCGCATCACCACTACCGCCAGGGTTGTGGCCAGGTAAAGGGTCAAGCCGCAGATAAACAAGGTGCGGAATTCTATGCTGTCGAAATCGGCGGCGATAATCAGGGCGATATGGGCGGTCAGGGTCCGGCTGGCATCCAGCATCGATTCCGGCGCCGCCACGGCATTGCCGGCCAGCATCAGGGCGATCATGGTATCGCCCACGGCCCGACCGAAGCCCAGGACCAGGCCGGCCAGAATACTGCGCCAGGCCTGGGGAAGCATGACATAGATCAGGCGCTGAACCGGTGTGCCGCCCAGGGCAGCCACAGCGTGGCAGTAGGCCCTGGGGACCCTGTCCAACCCATCTGAAAAAAAGAGAATCATGGTGGGGGACACCAAAACAGCGAGCAGCAGCCCCGCCGTAAGAATGCAGAACCCTGAACCTTGGCCTGCAACCTCCCGCACCAAAGGCACCAGCAGGAAAATGCCCACAAATCCATAGATGACCGTAGGGATCCCGGTCATGAACTGCACCAGCCGATGAAGGATGCGGGCCGGTCCTTTAGGCGCCGTCACGGTAATAAAGAAGGCACAGCCCAGGCTCACGGGTATGGCCGCCAGCAGTCCGAACAGGGCAATGCAGAGGGTCCCCAGGATCATGGGACGAATACCATAGCTGTGGTGATCCGGGGACCACGGCCCCCAGAGTATCCGAAAAAACTGCCCGTGTTCAATGATGGGCAGGCCCAGGACCGCCATAAAGATAAACACCATGATGATAACGGCGGCGCTGAGAAATGCGGTCATGGCGAACACGCTGCGAGCCAGTGATTCAGGTTGCATTACTTCACCGGAATAAAGCCTTTTTGCGCAACAATCTGCTGACCTTCGGCACTGTACAGAAAGTTGATGAACTTTTGGGTCAATCCATGGGGCTCACCTTTGGTGTTGCTGTAAAGACCCCGGGCGACTTTATACTTGGCCTGTTTCACATTCTCCAACGTGGGCGCCACGCCGTCCAGGGCCACAG
The DNA here is from genome assembly GCA_050305555.1 of Desulfobacteraceae bacterium. Lineage (GTDB taxonomy): Bacteria > Desulfobacterota > Desulfobacteria > Desulfobacterales > Desulfosarcinaceae > JARRKU01. The sequence continues at coordinate 29,577 of JBNLFN010000049.1, forward strand.
CGGCTATGCTCTTGTCGATATAGCCCACAGAGACATAACCGATAGCGTACGGGTCCTGGGAAACGGCGGTCTTCATGGCACCGTTGGAGGGTACAAAATGGGCTTTGGCGCTGATGTCGCCTTTTGCAAGGGCTTTTTTCCAGAATACGGCGCGGGTGCCGCTGGCCGCGTCTCGGGTATATATATTGATAGAGTGATCCGGCCCACCGATGGCGCCCCACTGGGTCAACTTGCCGGCATAGATATCTTTAAGTTGGGCCGAAGTGAGGCTTTTGACCGAATTCCCCGGATTGACCACCACGCCGACGCCGTCAATGGCCCATCGGTGCATCTTCAGAGAATATTTAGCAATCTCGGCCTCCGAAGGCTTGCGGCCGGAGTTGCCGATATCCACCAGCCCTTCTCCGACCTGCTTTATGCCCACGCCGCTACCGCCGCCAGCAATGCTGATTTTGATGTCGGGGTTAGCCGTCATGACTTTTTGGGCCACCAGTTTCATGACCGGAATATGGGCCGTGCCGCCGCTGATCTTGATGGTCCCGGATTCGCCATGAAACGAATCCAGATTGCCGGCCAGCACACCAACCACCAAACCGGGTATACATAAAATGAGTAACAGCCAAACCAATATCAGGTGCTTTTTCATCTCTTCTCCCTTCCACTTTTATCTGAGCAACATTGATGCAAAATATTAGTGCCTTGCTGCTATCATAAAAGTCGCAGGGATGACCAATTGAAAAATATAATAACTATCAATGTCTGCTATTTGAAATATTGATACAATCATCAACTCATAATGAGCGCTTATCAGGCGCGGGGGAATTTGTTAGGGGCCCTGCCGGAATGGGGACTCACCCTTAGTCCTGAGACCGCCGCCGCATCCCATGGTGCGGATCGCTATGGGGTCCTCAAGGTTTGCAAACCTCCTTCACGCGTTCAAAGGATTTTGCCCTTTTCATTCGATTGTGCTATGCAAAAGCAATGCATAAACACGTATTTATACTCCTTTGCCCGAATCTTTTTTTAAGATGGATTGTATAGGTTATGGGCGTTTTTAACCTTCCCCCGCCACCCAATGCCCATGCCCTGGCTGTGCTGATCCTTGCTGTTGTTGCACTGGTCCTGTTCACCCGTGAAAAGATACCCCTAGCGTCCTCCAGTTTTTTGGTGCTCATCGGTCTGGCCGTTGGGTTCGAAGTCTTTCCTTTCCAGGTGGACGGAAGCATTTTGCACCCCATGGACTTCTTCCGGGGTTTTGGACACGAGGCGCTGGTTGCCGTCTGCACGCTGATGGTCGCCGGCCAGGGTATCGTCCGCACGGGGGCGCTGGAACCTGTGGGAAGGGTGCTGACACGACTCTGGAAAGTGAGCCCGAGCATTTCCCTGCTGCTAACTTTGGTGGTCGGGGCCTTTATCAGCGCGTTTATAAACAACGTCCCCGTTGTCATATTGTTACTCCCCATTTTGATCAACGTTTCCCTGCGAACGGGTATCAAGACCTCTTCGGTGCTGATGCCCATGGGATTCGCCACCCTGTTGGGGGGCACGTGCACCACCATCGGAACTTCCACCAATCTGCTGGTGGTCTCCGTTGCAGCACAGATGGGCTTGAAACAGATGGATATGTTCGATTTTCTGGTGCCGGCAGCCATTGCCGGAAGCATCGGTATCGCTTATCTGTGGCTCGTGGCGCCTCGAATTATACCGGAGCGTGAACCCACCTTGGCCGACACTTCTCCCAGGGTTTTTTCTGCCCATCTTGCCATTGCTGAAGGAAGCCCGATTGAAGGAAAGACGCTGGCCCAAGCCAGAAAAAAAGTCGATGGGGCCATGAAGGTCACCAGCGTGGAGCGCGGGCTTGATAATTTTATGATACCCTTTCCCAGCCTGGTGCTGAAAGCCGGCGACCATCTGATTATCCGTGATACGCCTGATCGCCTGAAGGAGTTTGAAAAGATCCTGGAAGGAACGCTCTACGCGGATGACACCATGGCCGTACCCGTTGACAATGATCACCCGCTAGAAGATGAAGAGCAGCAGATTGCGGAGATCGCCCTCATAGAAGGCTCCCGTTTAGTGGGAAGAACGCTCAGCAGCATCCGGTTCGCCGATCGATATGGGATGATTACGCTGGCCATACACAGGGCCGGCAGCCGCCCTGAAAAGTTGTACAGCGAAATCGGGGATATCCGCTTGAAGGCAGGGGACATCCTCCTGGTTCAAGGACACCGGGAACAGATCGCCGGTTTAAAAAAAGAAAAAGATTTTCTCGTGCTCGATGCCACGGCGGATCTGCCTTTCACCCGTAAGGCACCGGTTGCCCTGCTCATTATGCTGGGCATCGTTGTTTCGGCCGCTTTAGGGTTTCTACCCATTGCCATCAGCGCGTCGCTGGGGGCGCTGCTGATGATTTTCACGGGATGCCTGGGATGGCGTGACGCCACGAGTGCACTAAATGCGCAGGTTATTCTTATCGTGGTCGCCAGTCTTGCCATTGGGGTTGCACTGCTCAAGACCGGCGGTGCGGATTACCTGGCACAACTTTTTGTCGCCTTGGCGGGGGACACTTCGCCGGTCTTCGTGATCAGCGGGCTGATGCTTCTGATGGGCATCCTCACCAACATCGTTTCCAACAACGCAGCAGCGGTCATCGGCACACCCATCGCGGTTTCTATTGCCGCCCAGATGGGACAACCGGCCGAGCCGTTTGTCTTGGCCGTGCTCTTCGGGGCCAATTTGAGCTATGCCACCCCTATGGCCTACAAGACCAATCTGCTCGTCATGAACGCTGGGAATTACACTTTCAATGATTTTCTTCGGATTGGTGTGCCGATGGTCTTGATCATGTGGGTTGCGCTTTCCTGGTTGCTACCGACCCTCTACGGTATTAATTGACACGCCCATTTTGTTTACGCTCAATTAGGGTTATAAGTTGTGAGGGTTTTAGACGAACCGCAAAATAAAATCAGGCTCAAGGATAAAAAAATGCGATACAGGCGATATGATCTCCATGTTTTATGTGCCACTATTTTGATTATCGGCTTTTGTGCCAACCCACTCCTGGTAGGCGCATGCGAAACCCAAACGCATGAAGGCTATTTTATCATGGAGAGCTCAAAGGCGCGCCTGGAGAACAGCCAAACCTGCTTTGAAAAGGAATTTCAGATTATAGAGGCGCGCAGAAAAAAGCACGATACAGTCAAACCATTGGGTGAGCACATCCCACATGGCTTAATTGGACTTGGATTGTCGGGCGGTGGGATCAAATCGTCGTCGTTCCAACTGGGGCTGCTCTCCGGGTTGCATAATGCAACAAACCGCAAAGGAGCTGTACTTCTGGATGAAATTGACTATATTGCTTCCGTCTCAGGGGGCTCTTGGGCCAACGGCGCATATATTGCCGCCAAAGAACCGGACGACGTGTTTTTTAGCTGCTTGGACTCCATAGCCGAAGATGGATCCTATAAGGAAGAGTGCAAAGAATTAGAAAGTATTCTTCCTCGAAAACAATCGGAGATTTGGGGGAGCAAGGATTGGCAGGATCAGATCATCGATAACTATTTGCGGGGGAATGATCTGAAAATGGCGCAGTTGCGCAATCAAAACAGTGCGCTTGAAAATAGGCCTTTTCCCATATTTTTATCCACACACTCCAATACGATGATCGGCAAAAAATCGGTCAAGAATTTTCCTTTTGAAATGACGCCGTTAAGTATTGGTGCAGTTGCGGACTGTAACAGCCTGGAAACCCCTTGTGGCTTTTTCAGAAGATATCTGCGTCCCTTGCATTGGAATAATCCACCCGAAAAAGGTTTTGTCATCGATCTTGAAGAAGCAGGGGATATCGACATTGAGATCAGAAAGTACCTTCCCAATCCCCAACGTGAGTTAACCCTTTCGCATGCCATGTGGTCCTCGGGCGGGCTGGTTGCCAAAGTATTTTCACTCCATTTGCGACTGAGCCGAGATGGAAAAAAAATGGAGGGCATCCGGGGCAAGTATGTACTGTCCGATGGCGGTAAGACCGACAATATCGGTCTGATTCCATTGGTTGAACGTGGTGTTGATTTGATGATTCTGTCACAAATCGCCAGCGACGCCAAACTGAAGTTCGGTGATCTGGACAGGTCGGCAATGCAAGTCAAAAGGCTGTTTGATGCCAATGTCGACACCTCCAGGTTGGTGGAGCCGCATCGCAGTGGCGCTGATGAAAACCCAATTATTACCCAATCCGACATTAGGCGGAGCGGGTCGAAATTTGCCTCAGTATGGCTGATTAAACCCACTCAGGAAAACGTTACGGCGTTTTATCGTTTTCTTGAGCAATCAGGAAAGTATCGGTCGATATTGGCCTTTTTGGAAAAGACACAGAAAGATACCACTCAATTAAAGAGATTTCCTCAAAACGACACCATTAAGCTTAAATACCCGCAGGAGCTGATGTATGCCTACTATGTCTTAGGAAAATTTATCGGAGAGATGAAATTGTCTCCGATGCTGAATGAATGGCTAGATAGTATCGCTCGAAAAACCCTTGAAACACCTCAATAATTAACATAGTGTTTAAAAGTTGATGGGTGACCCCATTTACTTCCCTTTCCTGTTGCTAAAATGAGGCATCCAAACTAAACGTCCTTAGCTGAATTTTTGAGAACCTGGACGCCATCCATCCAGCCGAATCGTGGACTGGCGCGGAGCAATGGCGGGTGGGCGACATAAGATAGCGGTAAGCTAAATATAGCGAAAGGCATTTGAAACAGATAGACAAAAAGCTGCACCTGTTGGTGATGGGAGCAGTTGCCCGATGGCATAAACTGGAGCAAAAATGAGTAAGTCCAAATTAATCCTGGGTATTGTCATTACCGTACTGGGCGGCTCAATTATGCTCGAAAGTGTGATCTCCGGAACCGTTTATTTTTCAAGCAAGCTGAATGAAGATTTCCAAACATTGGACATTGCAATTCAAGCGCCTCAGGCTTTCCAAAAAACAGCTTTTTTTTCTGTTGAAAAGGGTCAACGGCTTTCCTTATGGTTCAGGTACTTGAATAAACAAACCGGGGAAAAGAATCTTAAAATCACTGCCTCGCTTATAGATGAAGATGAAAATCTGATCAGGGAATTTAAAAAAGATATCCGGTTTAGTTATTTAGGCAATGGCGCCAAGAAAATTCGATTTCTAAAACTAGGTGCGTATCACGTTCAAAAAGAATTCAGGGGATATTTACAATATGAACTTGAAGGGACATGGACCCCCACCAAAATAAGCGCTTTCATATTGAGAAAGTCACCACCGATCCGTTTGCCGCTGAAACAGATCTGTTCTTTCGTCGTGGGTATCGTTGCACTGATTGTCGGCCTTGAAACAATTGCCAGATATGTTCAAAAGCGGAAAAAATATCGGCCCGCCTGAGGTAACGGCCTCACGGCAACGGCGGAAATGGCTATTAAATCTTGAATCGTGCATTAAAAAGTTATAAAAAACATGTTTAATTGAAATATCAATATGTTAATATAATTAACCTATACCCCTGAGTAGTATAGAATTCGATATTATTCACTATTCAAGACACCATTACTTCTTGGATCAAGTCATATTTGTTCATGGAAATAATACCCAACAATCCTGCTCTCAATCGAAAATTTTTCTGCAGCGATATCGATTATCCTTGCGAAAGAATCAAACAGGCGTAGCTTCCAAAACCAATATCCCCATGAAATGGCATGCCTTGGCATCCACCATAGTGGGCGGTGGTATTATATCCAGGCTGATTGCCGAACATCGGGCTGTAGCCGTTCCAGTCACTGTTGAAGCGGACCTTCCAGTCACCACCGCGTGGGAAGCCAATCGTGTAATTCTCATAAGCGCGGTCTGCAAAATTCGCCACAATGACCACGTCATCGCCCCAGCCACCATTTTCCCAACGATGAAATGCGATCACCTTATCCGTGTCATTGACATGGAACACATTGACATGCGGACCCCGCAGGCCGGCCGTGGTGTTGAACCAATTGCGGCGCAGCTTAATCAGATCGCGGTACATACAATGAATCCCGCTATGAGCCTGCATGCGAGCATACCATCTTATTGGCCGCTGATCGTGAAACGCTTCATAATCAAGCACCTCCTGTGCCTGAAAAAGCATAGGAATACCAGGCGTTGTGAACAAAATCGCTGCCGCTAATGTGGATCTTTTCTGGGCATAGTAGCCCTCAGCCTCGCCAGGTTTGATGGCATCGGTCAGACGCCTACCGCCATTTCCTTCGGCGGCTTCGTCGTGCGACTCAGTATAGATCACGCGCTGAAAGGCGTCACCATTGTGCCGATGATAAATAGCTTCGCTAATTTGATCCATGCGTCGATCACAGTCCCACGTAGCGGTTGCGGCGTTTCGGAGGGCATGGACAAAGACAGGGTCCCACTGGCTGTCAAACCCAGCGCCGGCCTGGTCTGTGGGCTTTGTGATCCAATCGTTGCGTTGCAGATCCTCTGCAATGAGGATCTTTCCGGCTGCTTCGTTGTTGACCCACTGCAACAGACTCCACCCCTCGCGGATGTCTGCGCCATAATCTTGCCCATTTCCATTTGCGTTGCGGATGTTCACAACAGAGTCGAACCGAAGCCCATCCATATGATACTCATTCAGCCAATACAAAGCGTTATCTCGAATAAACTGTCGCACCTCTCCGCGCCCGTAGTCGGGACGAGTATCTCCCCACTTCGTCGTACTCCGCCAATCGTTATAAAAGTAAATGCCGCCCTTTCCATCTTCACTCCAACCATCGAATTGCCACATGTCCAGCTGCCGAGGACCGAAATGGTTGTAAACGACATCCAATATGACGGCCATCTCCAGTTCGTGAGCTCGTTTTACCAACTGCTTCAGGTCGCCCGGATCCCCATATGCCGCCTCGACCGCAAAGGGGTTGGCGGGATTGTATCCCCATGACCAGACGTCATTAAATTCCACCAACGGCATCAATTCGATTGCGTTGATACCGAGATCTTTCAGATACGGTAACTCCTCAATCACAGTGCCCAGGTGGCCAGGTAGGTCGCCCGGCAAATCATTAAATGTCCCCACATGAAGCTCATAGACTACCAGCTCCTGCCGTGGCGGCATGTGGAATTGCTCTCCGCTCCAGTCAAATCCCGGATCATGGATGACACCGTTGATCACTCCATCGGCATCTCGACGAATCACCTTCCGGGCGAACGGATCAACACGCCAAAGCAAACCACCGTGATCTCGATTTCGGATCACCAGCTTATATCGATGCCCGGGCGTCGCATTCGGTATGTTGCAGCTCCAGAAACCACCGGACTCCATCTCAAGCGGATGTAAAGTAGTAGACCATTGATTGAACTCCCCGGCCACCGACACACTAGACGCAAAGGGTGCCCAAACACGAAATGTAGTGCCACCAGCATGCGGCACCGCCCCCATTCCTGGTTGTAGTTCATTGACAGAACTCATATCGCCTCCCTATGTATGTTTGAATGGGGTTGTAAACCCAAGTCGGTCCGGTATATTTTTTCAAAAACCCATAAACCCATAATATTGATGAAACACTCACCAACAGACGCATCCGCAAGATACACCTTGGCGTTGGAATTCAGTTCAAAAAAACGTTTAAGACCACCGCCATGGTCAAAGTGATGGTGTGACAGAACCGCCACGTCAAAGGAATCGACCTTTATAGACAAATGTTCTGCATTATCGACAAATGCACCTGAAGCCCAACGTAAAACTCAACGGTGCGGCTTGTCCGCGTTCGCTGCAGTGCCGTGTTGGGCGCCGATAGCCACCAAAGCTTCTCGAAATGAGAGAGCTTTGTCTGTTCCGAATCGGAATTCAATTACACCCTGCCATCCTTCGCGAAAGTTAGAAGATTCGAAGGAAAGACGCAGCTTCTGTTCTGTTGGGGTGTCGACATACAGGTTCGCTAGCTTGGGGTCTTCAACAGAGATGTTGATCTGACGCTTCCCGTAGGTATAGCAGACCACCCTCGCCTTTGTGACCGCAAGGCAACCAGAAAACCCCTCGGTGCGACGACGATATCGCTTTCCAGGTCCATTAACGTGCTTTGCTACGAACAATCCTCCAATACCTTCGTCGATAGCAACAACTCCCTCCCGATCAAGCACTGGGCGCAGTTTCTTAGGAACAGAGCCAATTCCAAATAGTCGATATAGGATTGTCTTTTTCATCATGTTTTAATTGCCGCCCAAGGTGGTGCTCTCCGGCGCGAGGGAACCGAATCGGCTGAAGAAAATTGATACTAATTATGGCCTTCATAAAAAGGCGGGGGCAACGTTAAGAACCTGCACAATGTTTTCTGGCTCCGGCGAGCAACCTTAGGGCCCATTCTCACCCAGAAAACATTGTGATAGTTGCCCCCTTTCACTTGCAACGGCAAAATGCTGTTACCCCTAATAAACATTTTCCAAAGCGAAAGGAGGCCAAGTTATGAGATTTTACAATCAGCAGCACAAGTACTACTGCGGGATCGATCTGCATGCACATAAAATGTATGGGTGCATCCTCGACAGCGAGGGCAAGGTCAAATTGCATAAAAACATCAAAGCCGACCCTGAAGTGGTTTTCGACCTGATTTTCCCTTATCTGGACGACATCGCTGTCGGTGTCGAATGTGTTTTTTGCTGGTACTGGCTCGCGGATTTGTGCGCCGAGCACCATATTCGCTTTGCCCTTGGTCATGCATTATACATGAAAGCCATCCACGGTGGCAAAACAAAAAACGCTAAAATCCTTTCATATCCAACATATTACCTATAAATACGAAGGGATAACCTGGTGCGGAAGGGGCCGTTGGTTCAAATCTAATCGCGCCAATAAAAATAGCCAGAGCTTACGAGCAATGTGGCTTGGAAGCCCACTTTTTTGGTGCTTGGTTGGAAATTGGGTTGGAAATTTAATATTCGCCAATAAAAAATGGTTAGCAAATAATTGCTAACCATTTGATATCATCGTTGGTGATCCCAGGGGGATTCGAACCCCCGTTACCGGCGTGAGAGGCCGGCGTCCTAGACCCCTAGACGATGGGACCACATATTCTCACTTCAATCGTCATGCAGCCCCAAAGATGGTTCGCATCTGTTATCCCGCTTAGGAAGCAGGACGTCCAAAGCCTTGTTCGATAAGACCGCACTCAAATTGTGTGGTGTGTCTATAGAAAGCAGCGCCATTTGTCAATATGTGATACCAATGGAAAAATATTGTGTGGGGTTCTTATTACAGTGCCTTTGATGATGACTAAGGTCCGCAGCGTCAGTTTAAAGATTAAAGATAAAAGTTTAAAGCGAATGTATTCTTCCGATTTTATTTGGTAAAATCGGTTGATGGTGCCTTATGTTCTATAGAGAGTACTTAAAGCTTGATGGATCGCAGCTGATTACCACCTCTGCCTCGAACCCAAAAGTTGAGTTGATGTTTATTCGGGTTTGATCTGTGATTTAGGCGTACCTTTTTTAATGCCGAACAGGAAATAGACAATGGGGCCGATGAACGGTACCAGGGTGGTGAAGCCCCAGATTGCTTTTTTTTCGATGGCGCCGAAATCTTTGCGGGCGACGTCCACGATGGCCAGGCAGGTGAGCAGCCAGAACAACAGGCCGCTGATAAGAATCCATTGGGTGGTCGCACTCATGGTTAACCTTCCAGAAGATCTGCAATTTTCAAAATGGTGTTTACGTAATATTTGCTGTGGTTATAGTGGTAGACGACTTTGTAGGCCTTTTTGCGGTCGATGCCGGGTTTCCAGCCGTAATGCTTTAAATAGCTGGCGATGCTGAAAATCGAGTCGGCATCGTCGAACAGGTTGATGCGGCCGTCGCCGTTGCCGTCTTTGCCGTAGGCCAGGATGTTGCTGGGCATGAATTGGGCCAGGCCCAATGCACCCGCATAGGAACCTTTGATGCTGACTGCATCGATGCGGTGTTGTTCGGTATAGGTCAGAAACGCTTTGAGTTCTTTATAGGCCCAGGCCGATTTTCGGTCGGCCTTTTGATCGTAGCGGTTGCGGTCGTAACGCCCTTTGGTGGGCAGGTTTTGCCACAAATATTCTCTGGGTTGGGGCTCGTTCAAAGCGGCCATGGTGGACAAGGTATTGAGAATGGAACGGGTGCCCACTACACGGCCGAACCGGGTCTCCACCAGGATAATGGCGGTAATGACTGCCGGTCGCACTCCAAATTTGTCTTGGGCTTTTTGCAGAGCTTGGGCATGCTTGCGCATGTACACTTTGCCTTCGCGAATCCAGGTGGGGTTGGTCATTTTGTCGTAATCCAAATTGGCTTCATTGTGTAAAAAAAAGAGCGCAACCCCTTTGGTTTCAAAAAAAACCGCCTCGTCCTGGTAAAGGGCGTCTATGCGTTCACTATCAAATCCGTCTTGGATCAAGCGGGTTCTAAGCGCATCAAAATAACCTGGGGGCGGCGGCTCGACAGCGATGGACGGTGTGGCCCAAAGCAACAATAGCATGGCCAGCGTGAGGGTTAATCCGATATATAATTGTGTATGTTTTAATTTCATTTATGAATTCTACCTTGTGTCTCTAAGTTGTTGGATACCGCGGGGATGCGTATTGATAGGCAAACAATGACATGCTATGGTGCGGGCTGTCAATTGGTATCAGTTTTAAGTTCCCGACTTCGCCAGTCTACGCCGGGGGTGGGCGCTGGATGGGACGCTGCTCCCACAGGGTGTATCCTCTTCTGGTATGTAAGATTCAAATGTGTCATTAACCTATTGCAATTCCATCTAAAATAGATGTTTGAAATTGTTAGAGGCGGGTTGAATGGTAAAAAAAAATAGCAAAACGCTGTTTTGTTGCCAGGGGTGTGGTTATCAATCGCCCAAATGGTTGGGCCGCTGTCCGGATTGCGGGCAGTGGGACAGCTTTGCCGAAGAGGTAACGGCGGCAGCTCATGCAGCCGGCCCCATGCGGGGGATCAGCTCGATCAAGCCGGAACCCGTACCCATCGACCAAGTGGACCTGGTGGATCAGGCGCGGCTTTCCACCCGGATCGATGAACTGGATCGGGTCCTGGGCGGCGGCCTGGTGGCGGGAAGTTTGGTGCTGATAGGCGGCGACCCCGGCATCGGCAAGTCCACCCTCATGCTTCAGGCCCTGCACGGCATGGCCCGGCAGGGGCATAAAGTACTGTACGTATCGGGCGAAGAGTCGGTGCAGCAACTGCGCCTGCGCAGCCAGCGCCTGGCGGCCACGGCATCTGCCCTGTTGGTGGTATCGGAGATCGATCTGGATGCTATTCTGGCCATGGCCGCCAAGCACACCCCCGATGTGCTGGTGATCGACTCCATTCAGACCATGTACAGTGCGGATTTGACCTCGGCACCGGGCAGCATCAGCCAGGTACGCGAGTCGGCCATGCGCCTGATGCTCAATGCCAAAAAGAGCAATATCCCCACGTTGCTGGTGGGTCATGTGACCAAAGACGGAGCTATTGCGGGCCCCAAGCTGCTGGAGCACATGGTGGACACGGTGCTCTATTTCGAGGGAGACCGCAACCATGTGTTTCGCATTTTACGGACGGTAAAAAACCGCTTTGGGTCCACCAACGAGATCGGTGTTTTTGAGATGCAGACTGGCGGGCTGATAGAGGTGACCAATCCTTCGGCGGTCTTTTTATCCGAACGGCCTGAAAAAGCGCCCGGTTCGGTTGTCACGGCCAGCATGGAGGGCACGCGGCCCATCCTGGTGGAGTTGCAGGCGCTGGCATCCAGCACCCATCTGGGAACCCCCCGGCGTACGGTGCTGGGACTGGATCCTCACCGCGTGGCACTGCTAGTGGCGGTGATGGAGAAAAAACTGGGGATGCATCTCAACGGCCACGACATTTTCATGAATGTGGCGGGTGGGGTTAAGGTCGATGAACCTGCAGTGGATTTGGGGGTTTTGGCGGCCATGGCCTCCAGCTTTTTGGATAAACCGGTGGCCCATGATACCATTGTGTTGGGCGAAGTGGGCTTGGCCGGCGAGGTGCGGGCCATCAGCCAGGTGGAAACGCGCCTGATCGAAGCCCACAAGATGGGATTTCATCGTTGCCTGGCACCGGCCGGAAATTTAAAGCGGGTGTCGGCGCCCGAGGGTATCGAATTGATTGGGGTGGGGAGTGTGGAACAAGCGATGGAATCCCTTTTTTGACGGGCCGCAGGCTTCCTCCTGCTGCGTTATTAAGGGCTTGCAATAGTGTTACTATGGCTGCGCCCTTAAATGCCTTACAGGAGAAAGCCTCTGGCCCGTCAAAAAGATGGGTTGTGACTTCCGCCTGCTGCGTTATTAGGGCTTGCAATGGTGCTAGTCAGGAATTGAGATACAGTGAAGAAGCCCTCGAAAAACAAATGGCAGGACCACTACAGCCGGCGGGCCAAGAAAGAGAAATTCGCGGCCCGTTCTGTTTACAAGCTAGCCGAGATCCAGAAGAAACATGCGCTGATTAAAAAAGGGGATCGGGTACTGGATTTGGGTTGCGCCCCGGGTTCATGGCTGCAATTCGCGGCCCAGCAGACCGGCGAGAGGGGCAGGGTGGTGGGGGTGGATTTAAAACCGGTGACCATTGCGCTGCCGTCCCACGTGCATGTGCTCACCGGAGATATTGACAAGCTGTTCCAGGATGAGAGCCGACCCCTGGGCAGCTCTTTCAAGGTGGTGCTCAGCGATATGGCCCCGGCCACCACGGGCAATAAACACGCTGATGCGGTGCGATCCTTTGTACTGTGCGAAACCGCCCTTGAGGTGACCCGGGAAATGCTGGTTCCCGGCGGCCATTTTGTGTGTAAGATTTTTCAAGGTGAGGATTTTAAGGCTTTTTGTGATATGGTCAAAGCCCGGTTCGGCCGGATGCACATTTTCAAACCCCAGAGCAGCCGGAAGGGCAGCAAGGAGATATTTATCATCGGGTTGGATAAAAAAGCGTAGATTTAATATTTGATTTAAGCAGGAGGTAACACCATGGCAGGTCACTCGAAGTGGGCCAACATCAAACACCGCAAAGGTGCCCAGGACATCAAGCGCGGCAAGATTTTTACCAAATTGATCAAAGAGATCATTACCGCTGCCCGCATTGGCGGCGGCGATATAGATGCCAACCCGCGTTTGCGCTCGGCCATTGCGGCGGCCAAGGCGGAGAACTTGCCCAAGGACAATTGGGAACGGGCCATCAAAAAAGGCACCGGTGATTTGGATGGCGTCAACTACGAAGAGGCCACCTATGAAGGCTATGGTCCGGGTGGGGCGGCCATTTTGGTGGACTCGCTTTCGGACAACAAAAACCGGGCGGTTTCCGAGATCCGGCACGCCTTTTCCAAACACGGCGGCAACTTGGGAGAAAACGGCTGCGTGGGCTACATGTTTGATCAAAAAGGCTATCTGGTGGTGGAAAAAAGTGCTGCCGATGAAGAGACCTTGATGGAAGTCGCCTTGGAAGCGGGTGCTGAGGATGTGCGCGAAGATGGCGACAATTTTGAAGTTATCACCGCGCCCGATGATTTTGAGGCCGTGAAAGCGGCTGTTGATGAATCTGCCATTGCCACCATCGCCGCCGAGGTGACCATGCTGCCCCAAACCATGGCCACGGTGGATGGGGATACCGCCCATAAGTTGATCCGGCTCATCGATGCTTTGGAGGATTGTGACGATGTGCAAAAGGTATATACCAACGCGGATATACCGGATGACTTGGAAATCGATTAGAAGTGGTTTCAAACCCTCCCCTCGAGCCCAGTCTCTGTGTTGTGGCGCGAGGTTCAATCCTCGGCCCTGTGTATTCACGTGGTTAAACGCCGCACCACGCCTTGACCTTGGACCCGATTGAAGGGTTTGAAACCACTTGGATCTATTTTTCCATCGTTAAGACATTGCAGCCCATGCTTACCTGTTACGGGCCGATTTTTTTTGGTTTCGATGATACATACACTGCTGCTTTTTAGAGTTTCTTTTTCATCGAAAAGATGTATTTTGAAGATCAGGGCACCCATCTGATTTTGCGACGCAACCGATCATTGCAGGAATTCCCATGGCCACCTTTTTCACGACGGCATCCGCGCCGCCCGCTTCGGGTTTATATGATCCGCGTTTCGAACATGATGCCTGCGGCGTCGGTCTGGTCTGCAATATCAACGGTGCGGTTTCGCATCAGATCATTGAGCAGGGGTTCGAGATTCTGGGGAACCTGGCCCACCGCGGTGCCAGCGGATGCGATGGCGCTACGGGTGATGGCGCCGGCATTTTGATTCAACTGCCCGATGCCTTTTTTCGAAAAATATGCCGACATGAGCGCATCGCACTGCCGGCCTATGGGCAGTATGCCAGCGGTCTGGTGTTTTTGCCCACCCAAGCCCAACAGCGCGCCAAGTGCGTTCGTCAGTTTGAAAGCGTGGTGGCCCGTCAAGGCCAAAAGGTGATAGGTTGGCGTAAAGTGCCGGTGGACAGTGCCGCGCTGGGTGATTTGTCACGCCATACCGAACCGGTGATCCATCAGATCTTTATCAGCCGAAATTCTGATCTCAGCGACCAGGACCACTTTGAGCGCAAATTATACATCATCCGCAAGCAGGTGGAGAAAAAGCTGCTTGCGGACGGGCTGGCATTTCATGTGCCCAGCCTGTCCAGCAGGACTTTTGTTTACAAAGGCATGTTTCTGGCCCATCAGTTGCGGCCCTACTTTGCCGACCTGAATGACGGCACCCTCCAAAGCGCCATGGCCGTTGTGCATCAACGTTACAGTACCAATACTTTTCCCGCCTGGGCGCTGGCCCAGCCTTTTCGGTATTTATGCCACAACGGTGAGATCAACACCCTGCGCGGCAACTTGAACTGGCTCAAATCCAGGGAGGCCATTATGGCCTCGGACCGTTTCGGTGCTGACCTGGCCGAGGTGCTCCCGGTGGCCACCCCCGGCGCCAGTGATTCCGCTACACTGGATGCCATGCTGGAGCTGCTCTGTCTCAGCGGCCGCTCTTTGCCTCACAGCATCATGATGTTGATTCCTGAAGCGTGGCAGCGCCACGACACCATGGCCCGGGAAAAAAAAGCGTTCTATGCCTATCACGCCGCGATGATGGAACCGTGGGACGGGCCGGCCACTGTGCCATTTACCGACGGACGCTGGATCGGCGCTGTATTGGATCGCAATGGATTGCGGCCGTCGCGCTATACGGTCACCAAAGACGGCCTGGCCGTGCTCTCTTCTGAAGCCGGTGTGCTGGACATTGCTGCAGAGCGGGTGCAATCCAAAGGACGCTTACAACCGGGCCGCATGTTTTTGGTGGATTTGGTAGCCGGGAGGCGGGTGCCGGATGAAGAGATCAAAACCCGGCTCAGTCAACGCAAGCCTTACCGCCAATGGGTGCAGGACCATCAGATCTGTTTCGATGCGGCCTTACCGGAAGCGGTCGGGCAACAACCGACAGCGGCCTTTGCCGGCGCCAAGCTGAAACAATGGCAGCACCTTTTCGGCTATACACAGGAGGACTTGAGGATTTTGCTGGCCCCCATGGCGGAAAAAGGCAAAGAGCCGTTGGGGTCCATGGGAGACGACATTCCGCCGGCGATTTTGTCCCAGCGCCCCCGGCTGCTCTTCGATTACTTTCGCCAATTGTTTGCCCAGGTCACCAACCCGCCTTTGGATGCGATCCGCGAAGCCTTGGTGACCGCATTGACCCTCTATCTGGGACCGGAGCACAATTTACTGTCCGAGACCCCGCAGCACTGCCGGCGGCTGAAGATTGACAGCCCCTTCTTAACGGCCGGTCAGTTTGATGCACTTGCCGAGGACCGGCTCCCGGGGCTGCATAGCACCCGCTTGGCCATGCGGTTTGTGGCCCGGGCCGGCGCGCCGGGCCTGGCCCGGGGCATGAGTGATTTATGCCTGGCCGCCACCCGGGAAATTGAGGCCGGTACCAACATCCTGATTTTGTCGGACCAGGATATTGACGCGCAGCATGCCCCCATCCCTTCGCTGCTGGCCGTGGCAGGGGTGCACCACCATCTTATCCGTCAGGGGTTGCGCACCCGCTGCGACCTGGTAGTGGAGAGTGCCGAACCGCGTGAAGTGCACCATTTCTGCTGTCTGCTGGGCTATGGCGCCGGTGCAATCTATCCGTACCTGGCCCTGGCCACTGTCGTCGATTTGGTGGATAGCGGCCGCATCGAAGGCGTGGATGCCGAGCAGGCAATGCGCAATTACATCCATGCCGCCGAGGCGGGGGTGTTAAAAGTCATGTCCAAAATGGGCATCTCCACTTTGCAGAGCTACCAGGGTGCCCAGATGTTCGAATGTCTGGGACTCTCCGATGATGTGATTCGACAATACTTCACCCACACCATATCGCGAATCGGCGGGGCCGGCCTGGGTCAAATGACCCAAGAGATCGGCATGCGTCATCAACTGGGGTTTAACCCCAAAACCTTTGACCCTCTGTCCGGTTTGGCCTCCGGCGGGAAGTACAAATGGCGGCGCAACGGGGAATCCCACCAGTACAATCCCCAAACGCTGGCCCTGTTTCGGCAGGCTGTTTTTAAAAATGACCACCAGGCCTGGAAAGCGTTCTCTACCGAGGTCAATGCGCAAAATTGCACCGAAGGGTTGTTGCGCGGTTTGATGATCCTCAAGCCCAGTGCGCAGCCCGTCCCGTTGGAGGAAGTGGAGCCTTGGGATCAGATCGTCAAACGCTTTAAAACCGGCGCCATGTCTTACGGCTCCATCAGTCAGGAGGCCCACGAGACCCTGGCCATCGCCATGAATCGTCTGGGGGCCCGCAGCAACAGCGGTGAGGGCGGCGAGGACCCCCATCGCTATGTCCCGGATGAGAGCGGCGACCGGCGCAACAGCGCCATCAAGCAAGTGGCCTCGGGTCGATTTGGGGTCACCGGCCATTACCTGGTCAATGCCAAGGAGCTGCAAATCAAGATGGCCCAGGGGGCCAAACCCGGTGAAGGCGGTCAACTGCCCGGTTTCAAGGTTTATCCCTGGATTGCCAAGACGCGGCACAGTACGCCCTATGTGGGCTTGATTTCACCGCCGCCCCACCACGACATCTATTCCATCGAAGACTTATCGCAATTGATCTACGATCTGAAATGCGCCAACCCCCGGGCCCGGGTCACCGTGAAGCTGGTATCGTCCGCCGGCGTAGGGACCATCGCGGCCGGTGTGGCCAAAGGCGGCGCCCACACCGTATTGATCAGCGGTGAAAGTGGGGGAACAGGCGCTTCGCCGGTGGGCTCCATTCGATATTGCGGCATGCCCTGGGAGCTGGGACTGCCTGAAGCCCACCAGACCTTGTTGATGAACGGTTTGCGCGAACGGGTGGTGCTTGAATGCGATGGCCAGCTCAAAACCGGCCGCGATGTGGCGGTGGCGTGTTTGCTGGGCGCGCAAGAGTTCGGTTTCGGCACCCTGGCCCTGGTGGCCCTTGGCTGCGTCATGATGCGGGTGTGTCATTTAAATACCTGCCCGGTGGGCATTGCCACACAGGACCCGGAGCTGCGCCAAAAGTTCAACGGCCGGCCGGAACATGTGGTCCACCTGATGCGCCTGATTGCCGAAGAGCTGCGCCACGTGATGGCTGATTTGGGTTTCCGCAAAGTGGAGGAGATGGTGGGGCAGGTGGATCGGCTCGACTTTCAGCCGGCCATCAATCATTGGAAGGCGCGCGGCGTGGATCTGTCGCAGGTGCTGTGCCCGCCCCAGGTGCCCCCGCATATTTTAGCCCATTGCGAAGGCGTGTCAGCACCATCGCCCGAAAATGAATTTGATGCCCGCCTGCAGGCCCAAGCGTCTCCGGCGTTGGAGACAGGACAACCGGTGGTGGTGGATCTGGTGTTACGTAACATCTACCGGACGGTGGGCACCCGCTTGAGCAGCGAGATCTTTCGGCGCTATGGCGCCGATGGGTTGGCCGCCGACACCATCACCTTGAACTGCAATGGGTCGGCTGGGCAAAGCTTTATGGCCTTTGGAGCCAAAGGGATCAGTGCCCATATCCGTGGCGAAGCCAATGATTATTTCGGTAAAGGGCTTTCCGGTGCCAAGCTGAGCATTGCCCCGGACCCGGCGGCGACCTTTGCGGCCCATGAGAATGTGATTGTGGGCAATGTGGCCCTTTACGGCGCCACCTCGGGGGAGGTTTACATTAGCGGTGTGGCCGGCGAACGGTTCGGTGTGCGCAACAGCGGGGCCACGGCCGTGGTGGAAGGCGTGGGGGACCACGCCTGTGAATACATGACCGGTGGTCGGGTGGTCATTTTGGGCCCCACCGGCCGCAACGCGGCTGCCGGTATGAGCGGCGGCATTGCCTATGTGCTGGATGAACGGGGCGACTTTGAGCGCCGGTGCTGCAATCTTGAAATGGTGGAACCGGAGCCGCTGGTGGACGCGGAAGATGTGGCCGAAGTAAAGGCCCTGATCGAAAAGCATTTTAAATACACCCAAAGCGCCGTGGCCTGCCAAGTGCTGGATAACTGGGAAGCCGCCTTGTCCAAGTTTATCAAAATCATGCCAATGGAGTACAAGCTGGCTTTGGAAAGATTGGACAGCGACGGCAGGCGGGAGAAGCTTTAAGGCGCGGTTTCGATTTATTTTAAACAAATGGGGTTAGAGCGATTTCAAAAGCGCTGGTCGAGCCGGTCTATTTTAATAATACCCGTTGCGGATCACAGGTATCGGGCTTAGAATGATTTTTAACTGATAGATGACAGCAACGACAAATTTGATGAGCTCATTAAAAAAGTCCTCAGATGCGTCACTCCAGCGAAGGTATTTGAATACTGCCGTTTAAATCGGTAGAATACATTAACTTAAAACTTAAATCTTAAAACTTTAAACTGCGAAGCGTATAGAAAGATATCTTCCAGCGACCCTGATACTTCATAAAAACACGTTGCAGTTTTGCCAGTATTCCGGAGCAAGCCATGGGCAAACCCACCGGATTCAAAGAGTTTGATCGTGAGCTGCCGCAAAAGCGGCCGGTGGACGAACGCATGGGCGACTATGATGAGATCTACCAACCCTTCCCCAAAGCGAAAGCCCAGTCCCAGGCCGCACGCTGCATGGACTGTGGAGTGGCCACCTGCATGGCGGGCTGTCCGCTGGGCAATCTTATCCCTGAATGGAACGATGCGGTGTATCGCGATTTGTGGCAGGAAGCCATTGAGCGATTGCTGCTGACCAATAATTTCCCCGAGTTTACCGGCCGGCTCTGCCCGGCGCCATGCGAAGAGGCATGCGTGCTGTCGATCAACGAACCGGCGGTAACCATCGAACAGATTGAAAAAGAGATCATCGAATATGCTTTTGCTCAAGGTTGGATTCAGCCCCAGCCGCCCGCGCAGCGGACCGACCAAAAAGTGGCCATCATCGGTTCGGGCCCATCGGGCCTCGCCTGTGCCCAGCAGCTGAACCGGGCGGGCCATCAGATCACCGTTTTTGAGCGTGCCCCGTTGCCGGGCGGCTTGCTGCGCTACGGTATTCCTGATTTTAAAATGGGTAAATCCGTCCTTGACCGGCGTCTGCGCATTCTCGAGCAAGAGGGCATCCAATTTAAAACCCAGGTCGAAGTGGGTGTCGATATCGCACCGGACGCGCTCCAGACCTTTGATGCGGTGGTGCTCTGTTTGGGGGCGACGGTGCCTCGGGATTTGCCCCTGCCCGGGCGTGAGCTGGACGGGATCCATTTTGCCATGGATTTTTTAACCCAGCAAAACCGCATCAATGCTGGTCAAGCGCTGGCCCCGGATGAGCCGCGCATTTCGGCTGCCGGAAAAGATGTTATTGTCATTGGCGGCGGCGATACGGGCAGCGATTGCATCGGCACCTGCCACCGCCAGCAGGCCCGCTCGGTGACCAATCTAGAAAACACCCCCCAACCGGGTGAGCAGCGTCCGGACCATCAACCGTGGCCTTATTATCCTTTGCGATTGCGTACCAGCACATCCCACGAAGAGGGCGGACTACGGCAGTGGGATATTCTGACCAAGGCCTTTGTGGGAGAGGCGGGTCATGTGCGTCAATTGCACACGGTCAAGGTTCACACACACGCGCCACCCGATGGCCCTGCCCGGATGCAGGAGATACCCGGCACCGAACGTGACTGGCCCGCCGATTTGGTGCTCATCGCCATTGGGTTTAGCGGTCCGCAGACCGATACCATCGTAAAGCAATTGGGGCTTGCCACCCACGCAGGCGGCGCCATTGCCACCAACGCAGATTTTATGACCAGCCGGGAGGGGGTTTTTTCAGCCGGCGATGCGCATTCGGGTCAATCCCTTATCGTTCGGGCCATCGCCGAAGGCCGTGAAGCTGCCCGGGCCGTGGATGTCTACTTGAGCGGATCGACAGATTTACCAGGCAAGGGGTGTTGTGATATGCCTATAAAGCGATGAGAGCCAAACCCCCATTGCCGATATCCTATAAATTTCATCGGCGCCTGTGGTAAAGGGATCACCAGGTGCCCCACTGACAAGGAAAGGAGGCGCACATGGCTGAGATTGTTCATCGATCGGAGATTCGGATCACACGGGTGAAAGGCCCCACGCGCAAAGCCGTCATCAAGGGTTTTGCCGAACCGGTCTATTACGGGGTGCATGGCGGCATCAAAGGATTTTATAAGGTTGATCCGGAAGTAGAGCATGCCGCCACTTTGGATCACATTGTCGGTGCGGTGGGCGGTTGAATGATGGGAACCTTCGCCGCGGTGCTGGCGAAAAGTCGTATCCCTACACCCGAAGCGCGCTACTGGGCTGATGTTACCGGGGACATCGAGGCGGTGGACGGCGTACTGAAAATTACGCGCATCGCCGTGCACTATATGCTGAAGCTGGCCCCGGACAAGCAGCCGGAGGCCGAAAAGGCATTCGAAGTCTATATGCCGAGCTGCCCGGCGGCTATGAGCGTGAAAGACGCCATCGATATCCGTCACGATATCGTATATGAAAAATTGTAGCGGGCAGGACGGGACAGCGCCTGTCCCTACGAAGACCTTCTGTCTGGCGAACCGTCTTTAACCGAGCGTAGGGCCGGCCTCTGTGCCGGCCTTGTATGTCAATCGTTATGCACTTCTATATCTTCAGATCGATCATGGCCTGGACGGTTTTCAGGGCCGGGATGCGGATCTGTTCGGGCACTTTGACTTCTCCGGACATCTGTTCCAGGCTGCGGCGTACATCTTCGAGGCTGATCTTTTTCATATTTTTGCAAGACATCTTGGTTGAGGCGGGATAGAGTTTTTTATCCGGTGCGGCTTTTTGCATGGGGTGCAGGATGCCCATCTCTGTGCCCACGATGAACTCTTCTTCCTTGGCTTGGGCCACATGGCGCAGCATTCCCGAGGTGCTGGCCACCACATCGGCCATGGCAATGATTTCCGGGCGGCACTCCGGATGAGCCATAAATACAGCGCCTGGGTGGGCTTGGCGCGCCTGTTGCGCATCTTCGACGGTCAACCACTCGTGGGTGGGGCAGTAGCCGTCCCACACGTGGATCTTTTTCCCGGTTTTTGAAGCCGCATACATGGCCAGGTTGCGATCCGGTGTCAGCAGCATTTCTTCTGCATCCAAACTGTTGACGACTTGGACCACATTGGCCGATGTGCAGCAGACGGTGGAGAGCGCTTTAACATCGGCCGTAGAGTTCACATAGGTCACCACCGGCATGGGGGGCAAGCTGTCGATTTTGACCTGTAAGGCTTCGGCCGTGATCATGTCGGCCATCAGGCAACCGGCGTCCATTCGAGGGAGCAATACTTTTTTTTGGGGTGAAAGAATCGAGGCCGTTTCAGCCATGAAGTGAACCCCGCAAAAGACGATCACTTGCGCATCGGTTTGCGCTGCCTTGCGGCTCAGTTCCAGCGAGTCTCCGCACAGATCGGCCAGGTCTTGAATTTCCGGGGGTTGATAGTTGTGCGCCAGTATAATGGCATGACGCTTTTTAGCCAGTGCTTTGATTTCCGACTGCATGGGAAGCTTCTCCGGAGTTAAGGCTGGTCGATCTGAACCACGTCCACGCCATCGGGGGCTTGGAACCGGAACAGATCCTCCTTGGGGTTGAGGTTAAATTGGTAGTTGTTGAGCTCGATCAAGGTTTCGTCGCCATAGCTGTTGTGGGTGGTCACTTGGTCGACTTGGAAACTGGATTTGGCCACTGAGAGTATCACGTCCGCCAAATCGGGCGATGGGTTTTTCGGGACGAGACGCAACCGATGGTATTGCGCGCTTTTTTCCGGCTGCAACTGGATGGTAAAACTTTTACGCAGCTGGCGGATATCCGACAAAAAGCTGGCCCCTTTGCCGCCTTTGAAAAATTCAGGCGCTTTGCCCACCATCACTTGTTTGTCATCGGGGCGATAGATCCACAAGCGATTGCCATCGGTAATGATGGTTTGTTTGTCCGGCAGCTCGTATTCCCAGCGCATTCGCCCCGGTCGTTTCACCGTTAGGCGGCCTTCGGCCGTATCGCTGATTTGCATCACCTTAAGGAAGGACTCTTGAAAAAAATTTGCGCTAAATCCCTTGCCGGCGTATCGCTGCTCAATACCGGCCAATATGGTTTCGATGGCATCGGTCTTGTTCCGAGCCGCCACCGGCGATGGGATCCAACACAGGGCAAACACCATCCCTAAAATGGCGTGAAATAAGTATCTCATCTTAATAGGCTCTCCTTGGCGTGCCTTTCTTACCCCAGCTTGGGGGATCACATGGGCAGGTTTTACTGCGATCCCTATGCGTGGAAAACATTACGGCACATCCTTGGATTTGTAAACCCAAAGTCGTCCTTTGGGGGACCGCCTTTGAATGCGATGCAAAAGATCACGACTATGGCGATTTCCATTGATTTGCAAGAGGGAACTGGCCCACAGCGCCAGGTTCCCAACAGATCGTTTAGGCTTAAGATCGTCAGAACCGGCCTGGACAGAGCCCGGCCCTGCGAAGATCATTTGTCCGGTTACCAATAGATTCAGCGTAGGGCCGGCCTCTGCGCCGGCCGGTTGAAACGCCGTAGGCCAGCAAGGCGCATTGGCCATGGCCGGCAAGCGCATTTTAAACAAATTCCCACCAAGGAGCCGACCTCAGTCTCGGCCGAAGGCTGCTATGAGAGCATTCGGATAATATCCCGCATCAATTGTGCCTCGTCGCCGTTCTGAAAGTTCATGCAGAGATCGTTGGGTTGTTGGAAAAAGTGGGTGCGACCATAGAGGGCATTGCAGATGCGATCGATCCATCGCATCTGTTGCCGCCATTGAGCGATGCTGCCGTAGGCGGCACGGCTGCCTTGCATCATGAGGATCTCCATGTTGTTGGTGTGGCGTCGGCGATTAAAATCTTCAGCTTTGCACAAGGCTTGAAAAAAGGCGTATTTTTTAGCGATCAGAAAAGTAAACGGATCGCTTTGCGGGGCCAGCTCGGAGAGGAGGGTGAGCAAAAAAGCGAGGCAATCCTCGACATCATCTGCATCCGGGGGCATTTTGCAACAAAAGTGGTGCATCAGCTGGATTTGATCCGCATGCCAGATCAGACGTGCATTGCGTAGATGGACCCGTATGCGGATGCCCGTCTTGCCGGGCCAATGGCGTTCTAGTGCCGTTGCGATCAAAGGCGCCGGCTGCCAGGTGAGGTTGAGGCGGTTCACAAATGCCTGCAAGGCAAACGCCGGCACGGTCATGGTGATTGTGGTGTCCCCGCCCGGCTGAATGATGGCTGCGCTCAGCGGTTGTCGGCCCACCAGGGACTGGATGGCGGACAGGTCCTGAGTACTGAAATGTTCATCGCCCCATTGGGATTCATACTGGATTTGGAGGTCCCAATCGGGGAAAAAAAGCAGCTCTTGTAAAGAATCGAGTTCGCCGCCGGTCTCGGATGCAACAATCGCCGCCAGATCGGTGGTACCGAAAGTGGCCTCCATATAGTTCTGCACCGTGTCGGACAGGACCACCCCCTGGGTTAAAACCGAGCGGATCCATTGGGCCAGGGCGGCCCTTTTCTTGTGCGTTGCCATGGGCGGCCTATATATCAGAAATGGGGAAATTTGACCAGATCAAGACCCCCAGGGATGAAGTTCGCCGCTAATGGTCCATTGGGTATGGATGACGGCGTGGGGATCGGAGCGGGGTGCTGTGCTTACACCGTTTTGTCCCGTGGAGGGCGCGGCCTATAGGGAAATAACGGCCCACGCGCTTTGGTCCTGCGGCGTACTTGGCATAACAAGCTTCGGTAAGCGGCCTTGGTGCTGTGTACGCCGCCATCTTCAACCGTTAACAAAGGCGTCGATAGATTCAATGTGGGTTTTCAAGGCCGCCAAGGCGGATTCCAACCCTTCGAGCTGATTGTTGTTCGCATTTTCTTCAATGGTTTTGGCCACGGCGCTGACTTCCATCAATCCCAGGTTGCCTGCGGCACCTTTGATGGTATGGGCGCTGCGCATCACCTGATCGGCATCGCTGTTGGCCATGCCGGATTGGATTTTTTCAAAATCGACCGAACCGGTCATGACAAACAGCTCCACCAACTCACGGTACTCATCCTCTTCCAGGCCCAAATTTTCGCCCAGTTCTTTAAAATTCATGACGCCTCCTTATTGAACACATACTTTTTAATGGTTTCAAAAACCACTTCTCGTTTGATGGGTTTGGTGACATAGTCATTCATGCCCGCTTCCAGGCACATTTCGCGGTCCCCTTTCATGGCATGGGCCGTCATGGCCACAATGGGGATATCCGCAAATCCTAAGCGGCGCAGGGTTTGGGTGGCGGCCTTGCCGTCCATCTCCGGCATCTGAACATCCATAAAGATCAGATCGTACGCCTCGGGCGAATTGCTGAATTTGGCCACAGCTTCCTTGCCGTTGTCGGCCACGTCCACCTGATAGCCGGCCTTGCCCAACATCATCACCGCCAGTTTCTGGTTTACCGGATTGTCTTCAGCCAGCAAGATATTCACGGAGCGCTTCATCTCTTCACGCACCGAATATTGGGTTTGCATCTTATGGGTCAGGTTGCCGGCCGCGTTCCCCTCCGGCGCTTCACCCAACAATCGGGCGATCATTTGCAGCAAACGATCTCTGCGCACCGGCTTGGCCAAAAACCCTTTGTAGCCGATTTTTTCGCACTTTTGCGCGTCGCGTTCCAGGCTGGAGGACAAGGCGATCAGCTTGGGCGGCTCACCAAGGGTCAGCACCTTTTTTGCGACGGCATAGCCATCCATTTCCGGCATGCCCAGATCGATGAGGCAGACATCGACGGGTATGCCGTCAGACTTGGCCTTCTTTACAGCCTCCAACACCTGATGCCCATCACCCAGACACATCACTTCCAATTGGGCTGTACTGAGCAATTGTTTTAAGATTTGACGCGTTCCCTCATGGTCGTCCACTACGAGCACACGTTTGCCTTTTAATACGCCGGGCTGGACGCGTGTGGTGGCGGGGTTTTCAGCTTTTTGCACCAATGCCGTAAAGTGAAAGGTGCTGCCTTTGCCCATTTCACTCTCTGCCCAGGCATCTCCCCCCATCATATTGGCCAATTGTTTACAAATGGAAAGGCCCAAACCCGTGCCACCGTATTTACGGGTTGTGGAGCCGTCGGCTTGCTGAAAAGGCTCGAAGATTGCGCCCACTTTGTCTGACGGGATACCGATACCAGTATCGCGGACTTTGGCGTGCAGCATGATGCCGTCATCGTTCTCTGCTTCCAATTCCAGTGAAAGTTCGATTTCTCCTTTTTCGGTAAATTTGGGGGCATTGCCCAGCAAGTTGGTAAGGACCTGGCGAAAGCGCAAGGGATCGCCCCGCACCAGGGTGGGCACATCAACGCCGATGTGGCAAAGCAACTCGACGGGATTGTCGCCGATTCGGGGCCGGACCAGTTCACAGACGTCATAGGCCAGCAATTCAGGGTCAAAATCGATGGTTTCGAACTCCAGTTCGCCGGATTCGATTTTAGAAAAATCGAGAATATCATTGATCAGCGAGAGCAGGGCCTCGCCGCTGCGTTTGATGGTTTGCGTGTAGTCGAGTTGGGTGTTGTCCAGACGGGTTTCCAACAGCAAATCGGTAAAGCCGATGACGCCGTTCATGGGGGTTCGGATCTCATGGCTCATGTTGGCCAGAAACTGGCTTTTGGCCCGGCTGCCGGATTCGGCGGCTTCCATGGCCTTTTTGAGCTTTTGTTCGGCAATTTTGCGATCCGTGATATCTTCTACGGTACCGGTATAGCGGGCGCCTTCATCGGAAAAAACGGGTGATGAGTGGACATGCACCCAGCGCTTTTTCCCTTTGGGGGTGAGGATGCGGCAATCAATGGAAAAAGCATCCATCTCCTCCAACGCGGTCTGCCATTTTCCGGTGACCGTTTCCCTATCCTTTTCCATTACGTAGTCAAACCACTGGCTGGTCAGACTCTCCACGAGGTTGATGCCGAATATTTCCTGATAGCGGGTATTGGTGTAAAGGCAACTGCCGGATTCATCGATTTCAAAAACACCGAAATGGATGGTTTCGGAGATGAGGCGAAAACGCTCTTCGCTGTCTTTGAGCGCCTCCTGGGCCTGGCGCGTCTTTTCCTGCTCGGTTTCCAGCGTCTGGATCCGTTTGACGAGGTCAATAAGGGTGGCCTTGTTATCCCTGCTGGTGGCCGCACATCGGCGCTGAACCGGTCCAGTCTGCCGCATGGGTTTTTGAATTTTTAAATTCTGCGGGGGTGCCATCTTTTAGCGCCTAATCTTCGTTGTTAAAATACCCGACCCATGTCAGAGCTTTCAGCGTCCGTAACGATGCAAATCAGTGCTGGAAAAGCCTGAATATAGACCTTTCTGGTCTTACGATAATTATTATCGGTCAGCAGGGGGGGGACTTTAGAATTCGGACCCGAATAAGGCCATTGAGGCTTTTTATTGCACAGATATTTCTAAATGAATTTGGCCATCTTGATCATCAGATCATGCTTGGGTACGGCGCCGGGGATGTGTTCCTTGAGTTGGCCGCCATCAAAGATGAAAAAGGCGGGAACGCTCAAAATGTTGTATTGGTTGGCAAGGGTGGGGTTGGTCATGATATTCAGTTTGCCCACCCGCACTTTTCCTTTGGTTTCTGAAGCCAGCTGGTCCACCTGGGGTCCTGTGGTAGTGCATACCCCACACTGGGGCGACCAGCCATAGAGCAATACCGGTAGCGGCGATTGCAAGACATACTGGGCAAAGTTGGCGTCCGTCACCATCAGCGGGCGGCCGGTGAGGATATCCTTGTCCTGTAAAGGGGCTTTGCATCGTCCGCATTTGGCACCGGCGTGCAGTTTGGTGAGGGGCACTCGGTTTTTGGTGTGACACTGGCTGCATCGCAGGGTCAGCTTTTGAGTTCCGTTGTGCCCATTGTCCGTGGGTAGCGGTTGATGGCAGCGGCCACATTTGGCGATTTGACCTTTTTCAGAGGTGCTGATTCGGTTTTTCGCACCGCAATGGATGCATGGGATGATCAGTTCGTTCATCGCGGTCCCCCTTTCTGCTGAAATCATTCTCAGACTATTATAATTCTTTCCTTACCCATGTAAACAGCAGCTTGCCATTGATGGCGCATGGGGTTTTTGATAAGGGATGGGCCATGGAATTGTCTTTTGTCCACCGTCTGGGTCAGCGATCCTATTTTTTCGATTCGGGTATCCGTTTTGAATGCCGGCAGTGCGGCGCATGCTGTGGCGGCGACCCGGGCACGGTTTATCTTTCCAGTGCCGAAGTTTCAGAAATCGCAGGCTATTTGAACATGCCTGCCGCAGAATGGGTCGGTCGGTTTTGTTATCCTTATAAAGATAGCTATAGCCTCGGCGAAGATGCCCAGGGCCGCTGCCGCTTATTTGATAATGGGTGTGCCGTTTACCCGGTGCGGCCGATGCAATGTCGCACCTTTCCCTTTTGGTTCAGCAACTTGCGTTCTATCGAACGTTGGCGTAAAATCGCACAGGCGTGTCCCGGAATCGGTTACGGCCGTCACTACGATCGGGATCAAATTTTAGCCATCGCTCGAAGTACGCTGCACATTTGATTTTTTTTACCCCCACGTTGATAGAAAACGCTAAAGAATCCGCCCGAATTGCCGTTAAACATAATGGACGCGGCTTGTCCACGGGTTGAATGGATAACCCTATCCCGGATAAGCTGATAGATCAGCCCTTATCGCTGGATGCACCACGGAGGAAACCAATGGCGTATAAAATTTTAACCGTTGATGATAGCAAGACCATTCGCATGATCGTAAAAAAAGCCTTTGCTACCTATAATTGTGAGATGTTCGAAGGCGAAAATGGCGTTGAAGGGCTGGCTATTGCTGCCAAGGAAAAGCCGGACCTGATTATTCTGGATATCACCATGCCGGTGATGACCGGTATTGAGATGTTGGAAAAACTCAAAGCAGAAAGAGACTTGAAAGATATCCCCGTGATTATGCTGACCGCTGAATCCGGCAAAGACAATGTAATGAAAATTGTCAAAATGGGTATCCGCGACTACATGGTCAAGCCGTTTAAAGGCGATCAACTCATTGAACGTGCCAAAACGATTCTAAAGCTGGCCCCCAGACCCAGCTAAAAGAGCTTAGCCCCCCGCTTGTACCCATCCATCCCGGCGCATCTTTGATGCGCCGGTTTTTTTTGCCCCTTTTGCAATTTTCACCCTAGGCAGCAGGTTCGCTTCTCCTTATGCGGGCGTCAGCGGCCAAAAGATGGGCAGCACAATCATCAGCACCACCAGTATGACCAATGTCAGTGGCAAACCGACTTTGATGTAATCCATAAATCGATAGCCACCCGGTCCCATTACCAGTACATTGGCCGGATGGGAGATGGGCGAAGTAAAACTGGAAGAGGCGGCCATGGCGATGCCCATCATTAAAGCATACGGTGATATGCCCAGACTGGTCGAGGCTTCCAGGGCGATGGGCGCCATCAGTACCACCAATGCTGCCGTCGGTATGATGCTGGTGGCCATGAAGGTGATGGCCAGCAGGCCGAACAGCACGGCGTGGGGGCCCATCGGTCCCAAGGTGTCCACCACGCCTTCGGCCAACAGCCGGGCCGCCCCGGACTGGTCCAGGGCGGTGCCCAAAGGCAGCATGCCGGCAATTAGAAAGACCGCTTTCCATTCAATGTGGCGGTAGGCTTCTTCCATGGTCAGGCATCCGGCCAGAATCATCACGGCTGCACCAAGGACCACGGCAATATAGATGGGCAGCCAACCCAAAATTACCGGCACCAGTACCGCGGCCATGATGGCCAAGGCGATCTTGGCCTTGTCTTCTCTGGGCTGCTGCTGGGCCGCGTCGGTCAATACCAGAAAGTCGGGTTCGTGTCCCAACACCTTGAGTTTATTGCGCGGGCCGAAAAGCAGCAGTGCATCACCGAATTCAAGGGCCATGTCGCGAAGAAGGGTTCGATGGGCGCGGCCTTTGCGCCACACAGCCAACACGGTCAATCCAAATTTTTCTCTGAAATTCATTTGCTTCAAACTCAGGCCTGACAGTACGGTATGGGGTGAAAGCATCACTTCCACCAGGCCCACCTTATCATCCTCAAGGGCGGCAAGGTCTGTCGGGTGAGTACGGTCTTCTACAAACACGGCTTCCAAACCCTGCATCAACAGAACAGAAATCATATCCGAGGCGCCCGCAACAATCATCCGGTCATTGGGTTCAAACCGGTCTTGGGAAGCGGGCACCAAGGCATCGCCATTTTGGCGGACGAGACTCAGAATTTGAACATCCAAGGCATCGCCCAGTCGACTTTGATTGAGCGTTTGACCCACCAGTTTGGATGCCGCTGGCACCCGCAGTACCCGTAAGCGTTCGCCCGGCAATTTGCTGTGTTGCAGCACTTCGGGATCAAAGCGCTGTAGGGGCCCGAAATCGGCATCGCCTTGAAAGCCGTCAAGGTGCGACTGCGGGCCATGCACAATCAGGACGTCCTCAGCCATGAGGGGCAGGTTCTTCAAATTTTCATTCACATGGCCTGGGCGACGTTGCACTTCTATGACGTTGAGCCCAAACCGATTGCGGAACCCGATGCCGGACAGGGTTTGGCCGATATATTCACTGGTGGCGGCAAGGGGCAGGGCCGCCACTGCCATGCCATGGGCGTACAGGTCGTGCACATCGATGCTATCGGTTTCCACCAACAGTTGGCCCCAATGGTTCATCTCCTGGATGCGGTCATGCCGCCCCTCCACAATCAGTTCGTCATGGGGCTGAATGGTTTCCGTTATATCAGGGGCCAGCAGGGTCTGCCGGCCACGCGTGATGCCGACAACATTGAGTCCCAAGCTTGCACCCAGGCGGCTTTTGGCCAATGTCTTGCCCACCAGGGCCGAATCCGGTTGTATAATGATCTGAAAAAGACGCTCTTGAAGTGCGTATTGTTCACGATAATCGTGCTGGATACGAGCCATTTCATGGGCCACATTGCGTCTGGGCAACAGGCGCGTGCCAATCAACGTGACAAAGGCGATGCCACAACCCATGACCGTTAAACCGACGGGTGTGAAATCGAACAACCCAAAGGGAGTCAACCCGTTTTGACGCAAAGCTTCACTGACCAGGATATTCGGCGGTGTGCCGATCATGGTGGTCAATCCGCCCAACAGCGATCCATATGCCAGGGGCATCAGCAGCGTCGAAGGCGAATGGCCTGTTTTGCGCGCAATGTCCATGACCACCGGCAGCATCAGCGCTGCAATGGCTACATTGTTCATAAATGCCGACAGGACCCCGGAGAGGACCATAATAATGACCACCAGCAGGGTGATATTGGGGCCGGCCACCTTGAGCAGTTGACGGCCGAGAATATTGGCAATTCCGGTGTGCGTCAGACCGCCGCTGAGAATAAAAACAGCCCAGATGGTAATGACGGCCGGATTGCTGAAACCGGCCAGTGCATCCGTGGGGCTGACGAGGCCACTAGCGCCCAGCACGCCCATTACCAACAAGGCCAGCACCTCTAATGGCACCCACTCGAAGACCAGCAGCACCGTAACCGCTGCCAGAATGGCCAGTACGATCATAATTTCAGCAGACATGGGCTCACCTCTTGATGGAGATGTCCGGCGAAGAGATTCGTGAAGCCGACATTAAAGCAAGGGGATACAACAGATTGTTATTTTGCTATACCCGATGCTAAAGTGCAATAGATGAAGCAAGGATATAGGTTAATTAAAAGCATCATCTCATAAAAGAAGGGGTGACGCCGCTACAGGTGACCAATGGTAGAAGCAGACAAGATCAACAGGGCCGGTTTGCCTTGGCCGGAGCTGACGCGGGGGCGATTGATCAAGCGTTACAAGCGTTTTTTAGCGGATGTCATGCTGGATGATGGAACGGAGGTTACCGCCCATTGCGCCAACTCAGGCCGCATGACCTCTTGCAGCGATCCGGGCCGGCCGGTGTTTCTCTCCTTTCACGATAACCCCCGGCGCAAGCTGAAATATTCCTGGGAGCTGATCGAGATGCCCTCCTCTCTGGTAGGGGTGAATACCTTGGTGCCCAATCGACTGGTGGCCCGGGCCGCACGCCATGATTTGCCTCCGGCATTGGCCGGTTACAGCCAAGTGAAACCTGAAGTGCGCATTGACGATCACACGCGCCTGGATCTGAAACTCTCTGCTCCAGGCCGGCGGGATTGTTTTGTGGAGATCAAAAACTGCACACTGGTTGAGGATAATGTGGCCATGTTTCCCGATGCCCCCACTACTCGGGGCCAAAAGCACCTGCAAACCCTGGCCGCCTTAAAGGATCAGGGCCATCGTGCAGTGATTTTTTTCCTGGTGCAACGCACGGACGCCGTACGGTTCAGTCCGGCACATGCCATTGATGCCGAATATGGTCGGCTGCTCCAGCAGGTCGCCGCGCATGGGGTGGAAATTCTGGTTTTTGATGTCGTCATTGACTTGGAACGGATCGCCCTGGGCCGGGCTTTACCGTTGCAGCTAAAGGGCTAGACTCGATCCGATGCTGTATTTTGGGCGATGGCCGGTGGATTGCTTCTGCGAAAGGTCAGTACGGCGTCCATGGAAAACAGCGCCAATGCGATCCAGATCATCACAAAGGTAATCAGCTGGGCCGTTGAAAAGGGTTCATGGTAGACAATGACCGCCAGCAGGAAGGTGCAGCTGGGGGCGATATATTGCAAGAAACCGATGCTGATAAAGGTCAGAAGACGAGCGCCGGTGGTGAACAACAGCAGGGGCACTGCAGTGAACAGGGCGCTGGCCATGAGCAACAGGTCGGTTTGGCGGTCGATTCGAAACAGGGCTCCGGTACCTTGATGATCCAGGAATAAAAGATACCCCGCCGCCGGAACGAACAACAGCAGGGTTTCAATGCTCAATCCTTCCAGGGCAGGGACCGGTGCGATTTTTCGGATCAAGCCGTAGAGTGCAAATGAAAAAGCCAATGTCAAGGCCACCCAGGGGAACTCTCCGATGGAGAGCGTAAGGAAGGATACCCCCACCAGGGCCAGGACCACGGATGCAAGTTGAAGCTTGCGCAGGCGCTCGCCCAAAAAGAGCGTTGCCAGCAGGACATTAACCAGGGGATTGATATAGTAGCCCAGGCTGGTCTGTAAAATACGGCCGTTGTTGACGGCCCAGATAAAGGTGAACCAATTGATGCTGACCAACACGGTGGTCACTACCAGCATGCCGAAGATCCGCTTGTTTTTCAATACCGCTGCAAAGTTGCTCCAACGCTTGAGCAGCCACAACAGGGGCAGCAAAAATAGAAACGACCACACCATGCGGTGCATGAGGATCTCAAAGGGCGGAACGTGCGCCAATTGTTTATAGAAAACAGGACAAAGCCCCCAGATTAAAAATGCGCATGTGGCGCTGGCCAAACCTGCTAAAGATGGTTTTGATGCAGTGGGTGGCACGGAGATATCGCCTTTGCGGTTTGGTGCAACGCTTAAAAAAAAAGATTAAGCGAAAAAACTACAACCTTTTTCTTTTAATGTAAATCATCGATTGCCGGATCGGGTTGGCATTGTCGGTTGTCAACTCAGACACAATGACATAAAAACAAAAATGGCTTTATGCGGTTATTTAGAAAGCCCAAGTACGACAAGTGGTATTGGATCGCCGATTACCTCCAGTTTTCGCTTTGAACATAAGAAACATCAGTTTGAGATTTATAGATAAGCACTTAAAAATAAATTGCTTCTAAAATGGGGACCAAGATGACTTTTCCAATTGTGGCGCGAGTGGTTTTGTTGATGGTCGTTTCGTCGCTGGCGGCGTTTCCTTGTGATGCAAAGATGTATAAGTATAAGAAGGACGGTGCCTGGCACTTTACGGATTCGCCGCCCCGTGAGGTGCTCAAAGAAAGTGAAGTGGTGACCGGTGTTCAGGAAAATGCGCCTGCACCGTCGCCCGAAGGGACGCCCCTGTTGACAGATTACCCAGCGCTAAATTTCCTGGAAAAGGTGGCGGCCGCCACGGTGGCCGTGAAAAGCAGCCTGGGCTACGGCAGCGGGTTTTTTATCACAACCGACGGCTACATCCTGACCAACAAACATGTGATACGCACCACCAGCGAGCAGACTAAAGAGGAAAAAGAGTATTTCGATGGTGTCGATGGCCGTATTAAAGCCGCGCAGGCGGCCCTGGCGGATGAAAATAGTCGTTTGGCGCAGTATGAGGCCAAACTCAGGGAGCTGAAGCACCTGGCCGAAGAGAGCAACGGTTTGCGTAAAAAGTCCTATCAAGACGAGTACGCCTTTCGAGAAAAAATTTACCGGGAAGCGAAAGCCGAATATGAGAGCCGCCGCCGAAAATTTGAGTCGCAAAAAAAAGAGTACCTGTCCAAAAAGTCCGACTATGATTACACCCAAGTGGTGGCCAATTTATCCCGCAGCGTTGAAATTATTCTGGCCGACAACATCGTCATCAGCGCCCGTCTGGTGGCAACCAGTACGGATCATGACTTGGCGTTGCTGAAAATTGACGGTTACCGGACACCGGCGGTTAAAGTTTCCAAAAGCACCTTTTTAGCCGGGTTCCCGCTTTTTGCGGTGGGCAATCCGGCCCGGCTGCAAAACTCGGTGACTTCAGGTATCTTTTCCGGTTATGAACGGGGGTTTATCAAAACCAATGCCCAAATCTATCCGGGCAACAGCGGCGGCCCCCTGGTCACAGTGGATGGCCAGGTTGTGGGTGTGAATACCTTCAAGCAATTGACCCGTAAGTACGAGGGGCTTGGTTTTGCCATACCCATCCGCACGGCGTTTGATGAGTTTGGCAAATACCTGCGTTGAAGAACCAATGGAGGTGTCAATCGTTTGAGGGGCCGATGTTTGACTTTGATAGGGGACTATTATACCACCATTGAGCGATTTTTGATATGAATGCATTTGATCCGTGACAGCTTGAAAATGAACTCAAAACCACTTGTGGATACCATTGCCAGCCGCGAAAATCTGGTTCGTGTGCTGGACAATCTTAAAGAGGGCATTATTGCCCATGATTTACAGCGACGCATCTACTTTTTTAATGCCGAGGCCGAACGGATCACCGGTTTCAGCCGCGCGGAAGTTATCGGACGCGACTGTCATGCGGTCTTTGACGGTCCGTTTTGCGGCCAATGGTGCAAATTTCACGACAACCCGCCTGCCACGGGGGACCATGTCGAATATGAGCTGAACATTACCACCAAATCAGGAGATCAGCGTCGGGTAGAGTTCAGGGCCACTAAAGTGCGCGACGACGACAACAGTTTTGCGGGGATAGTGGCCGCATTTCGGGACATGACTGAATTGCGGGATTTGCAGCGCCGCAGCGGTGAGATGATGCGGTTCGCCAGCATCATCGGCGGTCATCATAAAATGCAGACCGTCTATGAACAGATCACCGATGTGGCCCAGTATGATTTTCCCGTCCACCTATATGGCGAGACCGGCACCGGGAAGGAGTTGGTCGCCAATGCCGTGCATAACGAGAGCCGGCGCGGCGGTGCGCCGTTTGTACCCATCAATTGCGGGGCGCTGCCCGAGGGCCTGATTGAGAGCGAGCTGTTCGGCCATGTCAAAGGCGCCTTTTCAGGGGCCATACGCGATAAAAAAGGGCGTTTTGAACTGGCCGACGGCGGCACCTTGTTTCTGGACGAAGTGGCGGAGTTGTCCAAACCCATGCAGGTCAAGCTGCTGCGCTTTTTACAAGAGGGTACCCTGGAAAAGGTGGGTGGCGAAAGCATCATCGAGGTCAATGTCCGTGTGATCAGCGCCACCAACAAGGATTTGAAAAAAGAGGTCCGGCGCAACAACTTTCGCGAAGATCTTTTCTATCGACTCAATGTGATTCCCA
Organism: Desulfobacteraceae bacterium; assembly: GCA_050305555.1. Classification (GTDB taxonomy): domain Bacteria; phylum Desulfobacterota; class Desulfobacteria; order Desulfobacterales; family Desulfosarcinaceae; genus JARRKU01. Next base: position 64,938 of record JBNLFN010000049.1, read on the forward strand.
TCCAGATTCCCCCGTTGCGGGAGCGCAAAAATGATATTCCCCTGCTGGCCAACCATTTTTTGGACCAGGTGGCGGATCGCAGCGGCCATCCGGCACCTAAAATGAGCGAGCCGGCCTTGGCCGCGATGATGGATTATGCCTGGCCCGGCAATGTGCGCGAACTGCAAAATGCCGTTCAGTTCGCCATTGTCAAGTGTAACAAAAAAATTATCCTGCCCCGGGATTTGCCCTTGGAGCTGGCCCAATCCGACGGCGATTCGCACCGTCGCGGCCCTTCCCGAAAGCTGGGAACATCAACCGTGCGTCGGGCCCTGACCAAAGCCGGCGGCAACAAGGCCAAGGCCGCTCGTTTGCTGGGCGTTGGCCGCGCCACCCTTTATCGCTTTTTAAACGATCATCCCGAAGCGGTTGCGCCAGAGTAATATATCGACTACTTTTGGGCGGCAATCAATTCGGCAACTTCCCTGCTTCGGTTCATTCTTGAATAGATCAATGCGTTGCGTCCTTCTTTGTCTGCCAAATCCGTCGAAGCACCATGTGACAGAAGAATTCGTGCAACATCGGCGAAATTATATTTGCCGGCATACATCAATGCAGTGATGCCGCCCGCTTCCTGGGCGTTCACATCCGCACCCTTTTCGCAAAGAATGTTTACCATGTCTGTGTTGCCGTTGTAGGCTGCGGCAATGAGCGGCGTGCGTCCTCCCTTGTCACTTACATTGACCGAAGCGTTGTGGGAAATCAACACTTCGGCAGTGTCCAAAAAGTTGTTGCGTGCGGCAAAGCCTAAAGCCGTTTCGCCACCTTTGCCCTGGGCATTGGCATCGGCGCCATTTTCACACAGGTACTTGGCGATATCCGTATAACCATACCAGGCCGCAACCATCAGCGGTGTGTAGCCGTGTCTGTCTCGCTGATCAATTTGACCTTTGGCCACCCATTGTTTGAGTTCATTAAATCTGTAGGTTTCTACTGCCTCATGGATGGCGGGGGTGCTGCAGGCTGTCAATAGAAGACTGGTCATACATAATAAAATCAACTTTTTACTTGTCATGCGGCCTCCGTCAGGTTCAGGTCATTGTCATTTGTGCTTTTTTGATTTCAACATGGGGGGCGAAATTTTAATGCGCTTAAGATATTTGAACGATTCTTTGGCTGCCTTTCATTTTGCGCATTGGCAATCATGACCCATAGGGATTTTGGGTACGATGGTTTAGCAAATAGCGTTTTTATTTGGAGACACATGTAATTACGATATTTTTGCTGCAGATGTCAAATGGGAGGAACGATAAACGGCGATTCTCGGTGAAGCACCCGGAGTGTGAAATAACAAACCGGGGCTCCTATCGAAATGGGACCCCGGTTCGCTTGAAATACAGGCGGGTGGGATTATGCGGCTTCGATTTCTCGACGGTCTGCCATATCCATCAAGACGCGGTCACGGGCTTTGTCGATGCCCAGTGCTTTGCGTTTTTTGTCGATGTGGCTGATCATCAGGTTTGCAATATCATGGGGGTCAGTGGCGAAGCCCCATTTGCCCAAGCCTTGTACGCTTTCCAATTTGTCAAACAGATGATCATGGAATTTGGTGTTTTCAACAATGGGAAAGGTGACACCGAACACCGTATACACACCGGAGGCGACGAAGTAGTGGCCAATGCAGATGGCTTTTTCACTCATGTATTCCGGTGCGCAGCCGGCAACCGGCAGATCGGCAATGCTATCGCCCAGGCCACCGGTTTTGACCATTTCAGCGCATGCAATTAGAATACGGCTGTTGTCGACACAAGACCCGATGCCCAGCACGGGGGGCATACCTATGGTTTCACATACTTCGCGAAGGCCCGGCCCCGCCAGATGGGCTGCCTCCGGCGTGGTGAGGCCGGCCTTGGCCAAGGCGATCTGGGAGCACCCGGTTTGGACCACCAGCACGTCATTGGCGATCAATTCTTTGACCAGCTCCACATGCACATAGTCTTGTTTCATCCGCGGATTGGTGCAGCCCACGACGCCGGCCACACCTCGAATGCGACCGTTGATGATGTTATCGTTCAATGGGGTGTAGGAGGCGCGAAAGCTGCCGCCCAACATGTAGTTGATGTACTCATGTGAAAAGCCGTGAACGCCGATGTTGACATTTTTTGGAATTTCCACTTTGGCTTTGCGGGTTTTAAAGCGGCTGATGGCTTTGATGACCACCTCATCGGTGCACGCTTTGGGATCGTGCTCGTGGAAATCAATGTGCATCGCCCCTTCGATTTTACAGCGCGGATTGGTGGTCACCAACGGTGTGCCGTAGCACTCGGCCACTTTAACCAGGCCCTGCTTGATGCACTGGACATCCACACACATGGTATCGACGGCGCCGGTAACCAGAATCGTTTCGGTGGACATGAAGTTGCCGGCGTGCGGAATGGCGTGACGGACCAGCACTTCCGCACCGGAACAGCACATGCCGACCAGGTTGATGCCTTTAGCCCCCGCTGTTTTGGCAGCTTCAACCAGTGTGGGCTCAGCAACTGAGGCAATCATGGATTCGAACAGATTGGGCTCGTGTCCGTGAATGATAATGTTCACTTGATCCTCTTTGAGAACCCCCATGTTGACCTCAATGCTCACCGGTGAAGGTGTACCGAACAGGATGTCTGAGATTTCCGTGGCTACCATGGAGCCGCCCCATCCGTCCGCCAAGGCAGTCCGGCTGCATTGGTTGGTGATGTTTTCAAAATCCTGGTCAACCCCCATGTGGGTACGATGCATCAACTCCATAATTTCACGCATGGCGCCACGGGGCACCAAACCATATTTGCGCCAGGTTTCCAGGGTTTTGGCGGGGACGCGTTTGGCAAACGGAATCTCTCCCTCTACCTGGGTATAGGTTTTTTCCAGCTCTTCATATAAGTCGACGGCAATTTCATTGGTGGTGCGGCCCTCGGTTTCAATGCCAATGGATTGCGCCACGCTCTCAAGTTTGTGGACATCCTTGATTTCATAATCTTTGATGTGGCCGTTAACCACCTCGCGGAATATTTCCAGCATGCTCATGCCGTGGTCGGTATGGGCAGCGCCACCGGCAGCCACATTGCGCGCGAAATTGCGCGACATGATGGTGTCGATGGTTGCACCACAAACGCCGACTTTGCCATAGGGATCTTTGGCATTCAGGCGGCAGGGGCCCATAAAGCAGTGCTTGCAGCAGGCTGAATCTGCGCCGATGGGACAAGCCTTCATGTTTTGGGCACGGTCAAAGGCTGTTTCAACCCCATCCAAACGGGATTTGATCAACATCTGTTGCGTCGCCTCACAGGTGGTTAAATCTTTTACGTCGACTTGTTTTTTTTCCTTAACCGGTTTTTCTGCAGCCATGGGCCCTCCCTCTCATTATATCGATGAAAAGTTATGGATTGACAAACATACGGAACTATAAATTAATAGTAATGATTACTATTAAGATTTATACGGCTTCCATTTGCATGTCAAGAAAGGAATGATTTTTTTTCGGACCGATAAGTCGAAAAGGTGATTTTTCGTATGGGACGGCCGCTGACATCTATTCGCGGTGAATCGGATTCAGCTTGAATCGCTGGTCACCAGGCTTCCGATTTGCATTCTGCGGCCAGGTGTATTATTGATTTTGTCATTATGCTTGTGAACCCAAACGCTTAATAGGCTTCCATTGCAGGCAAGATGTTGGAACCTTTAGAGAAAGGGCCCTTTAAAATGACAGAAAAGCCGGTTAAAATATATTCTTTGAGCACTTGCAGCCATTGTAAATCGACAAAGAAATTTTTCACGGAGTGTACGGTTCAATATGATTTCGTGGATGTGGACACGCTAGAAGGTGATGAGCGCAAGGCCATTTTGGAAGATGTCAAAAAATTGAACCCCAAATGTTCATTTCCCACCATCATTATCGGGGACAAGGTGATTGTCGGATATAAGGAAGATGAGATCAAGGAGGCGCTGGGGCTGTGATGGATGCCAAGCAGTTATATGATAATTTGAAAAAGCTTCAGGAGCCCAAAGGATATTTTTTCAGTAAGGAGAGTGAGCGTGTCAGCGAGCTGCTGGAGGCCTTGCTGGCCAACAAGGCACGTTACGGTTACATGGCCTGCCCCTGCCGCTTGCCCTCCGGCGATCGTGAGGCGGACAAGGACATTATCTGCCCATGCGTCTACCGGAAACCGGATGTCGAAGAATATGGCAGTTGTTATTGCAATCTCTATGTATCCAAAGCCTGGAATGACGGTATCATGGATCATCCTTACGTGCCGGAACGGCGTCCGCCTGAAAAAATGGGTTTTTAATACAAAAACAACCCGGGTCCTTATCTACTTACGGTTGCCATAAAAATAAAAAAGGGATGCGTTTAAGACGCATCCCTTTTTTGGGGTTGGCTTGCATGTACCTGGAAGATTGATTGCGCTTGCGCCATGCTGCGATCAATTCTGTTAGTTCAGTTTGTCCGCGATGGCTTTGCCGTAGTCCTGGCACGCTTTGGTGCCTTCCTGGGTCTCTATGGTGTGCTCTTTTAAGCTCAAAGCACCCAGATCCACCATATCCATTTTGTAAACGTGCTGCATGGTATCGAAGATCATGGGGCCGGATTCACCACTGTGGGTATAGGAGCAAAAAGCACCGCCTATCTTGCCCACCAGGTTGGCCTTTTGGGCCATGAAGAGAAAATTTTTCATGCCTGAGGTCATGTCACGGTGATAGGTCGGGCAGCCTAAAATATAACCGTCATAGTCTGCCAGATCTTCTTCACTTTTTATCTGCGTCGTTTTCGTGACGACGACCTCTTTGCCTTTCATGCGAATGCCCTCTGCGATAAAATTGGCCATTTTTTCGGTCATACCGGTTCGGCTGAGATAGGCCACCAATACTTTATGCATGCGATCTCCTCTCTGTTATAATTTTATCTGTCCGATATTCAGGATATTTTTAATTTCAAAAATGCCTAATTTGCGGGATCATGGTTTGACGCTGTGGTCTTGTGCCATTCACCACAAAGCACCGCATTGCGCTGTGCATGCCATTTGCTGTTTCGCCCCGGCTGCAGGTGGCCTAGTCGCCTTCAATGGCAAAACGGGCCAGATTGCTTTTTTGGGGAACGTATTCGCCGATGGGCACCAACTTTTTATTAAATTTTACACAGTCCACGATGGTGTTCCACAAGGTTTCCAGTTGTTTTGTTTCTTGGTCGCCTTCAGGAACCAGCTCAACTACATTGTTTTCGACGCTGATTTTCATAAAACCCCCTTTTAAAGTTTTCGTTATTTTGAAGCACTATGCGAACCTATGGTTAAATACATGTCACTTGACCTAACTCTTCAATAAGCGTGCCATGGGTTTTGAACTTTGGTCCGAAATAAAACAATTACAATATATTAAGGCAAATAGGGTTGCCGGCGCACGGTTTTAAAATACAAGTTCCGAGACAAATGTGTCTCAGGTATCCGAGTTACAAGGTCGATCAGCTGATTGTGGCGGTGAAAAAGTGTATTGCCGATGAAATTAGAGCTGCTGTGGTGAAAATCAAATCAGTGGTGTGCCGGCGCACCATAAACGGCTATCCGAATTTGTCATAGGCAATCATCTCGGGTTCGACGCCTAAATCGTACAGCATCTTTTCAACGGCTGCAACCATTGGGGGCGGCCCGCACAGATAATATTCGATTTCCGTTGGGTCTTCATGCTTGCCGAGGTACGCATCCAGGGCCACCTGGTGAACAAAACCGATATGGCCCTGCCAGTTGTCTTCGGGCTGGGGATCAGAGAGCGCGACATGGTAGATGAAATTATTGAATTGTTCCGCCAGCGCCTTAAATTCTTCGTGATAAAACATTTCATTGCGTGAACGCGCGCCATACCAGAAACTGATACGCCGATGGGTATTTTCAGATATCAATTGATGGCGAATATGGCTGCGTAAAGGCGCCATGCCCGCACCACCGCCAATAAAACACATTTCCCGGTGGGTGGGTTTGGCGAAAAAATCGCCATACGGGCCGCTGATGGTTACCCGATCTCCGGGTTTAAGGTTAAATATATAGGAGGAGCCCACGCCCGGCGGCGCGTCCTCCCTACCGGGGGGTGGTGTGGCAATGCGGATGGTAAATTTAAGCAGATCCCCTTCTGCGGGTGGGCTGGCCAGTGAGTAGGCGCGATTAACCGGCGCTTCGGAGCGGGCTTTCAAGGTCAGCAGGCTGAATTGTTTCCAGGCGGCTTTGTATTTTTCGGCCACACTGAAATCAGCAAAATCGGCTTCATACTCAGGAATGTCGATCTGGATGTACGCACCGGCTTTAAAAATCAGCGTTTGGCCTGGATCGAGTTGCAGCACCAGCTCTTTGATAAAAGTGGCCACATTGTGGTTGGAGACCACTGTGGCCTGATATTTCTTGATGTTGAAGATTTCATCCGGGATGCGGATCTGCATGTCCTGTTTGACTTTGACTTGGCAGGCCAGCCGAATCTGTTGCTTGCGTTCTTTGCGATTGACCAAAGCCAACTCGGTGGGCAGGATATCCCTCCCACCGGCTGTGACTTTGCATTTGCAGGTGCCGCAGGTGCCCTTGCCGCCACACGCACTGGGTAGATAGATGTGGTTATCCACCAGGGCGCGTAGAAGGGTGGCCCCGGCGGAGGCGAATACGCTTTTTTCTTCATCTTCGTTGATCAGAATCTGTCGGGAGCCCTTTACGGTCAACCGGCTCTCTACCAACAGCAGAATTCCCACCAGCATAAACACCACACCCGAAAAAACAGCCAAACTGATGAGGTAAATAGATGGGGGCATAAGTTAAGTTATAGTTTTAAGTTTTGGGTTTTAAGTTTTAAGCTAAGGTATGCTTCCTGAATTTAAGATGAAGGTTGAATGGAATTAATGCGTTTATTGTTCCTAATTGCTTAAATCGATGAAATTCATTCACCTTAAATCTTAAAACTTGTTTATTACAACGTAATTCCCGAAAAAAGCATGAAGGCCATGGCCATCAGGCCGGTGGTGATCATTCGGATGCCGAAACCCTGTAATCCCTCAGGGATATCCGCATAACGGAGTTTTTGCATGATGGTGGCCATGGCGACGATGGCCAGCAGCCAACCCAATCCCGATCCGAAACCGTAAACCACACTTTCGGCAAAGGTATATTGCCGTTCCACCATAAAAAGGGATGCACCCAGGATAGCGCAATTGACAGTGATCAGCGGCAAAAAGACACCCAATGCATTGTAGAGTCTCTGAGAGTAGCGATCAATGACCATTTCGACAACTTGCACCATTCCCGCGATAACAGCGATAAACAGCACCAGCTTCAAGTAGCTCAGGTTCACCTCCGGCAATCCTATCCAGGTCAGTGCGCCCGGTGCCAATAAATAATGATAGACGGCCCAGTTGGCCAGTGTGGTGATGGTCAATACGAAAACCACCGCCAGCCCCAGTCCAAAGGAGGTTTGCAGGTTTTGAGACACGGAGAGATAGGAGCACATCCCCAAAAAATAGGCCAATAAGATATTGCCCACAAACACCGAGTTGATCCATATGCTGATAAGATTCTCCATGGCTTACGCTTTGTCCTTTAACACGGTGTGTTCCAACCAAACAAACAACCCAATCATGATGAAGGCGCCCGGTGCCAGCAGCATGAGGCCCATGTTGGTGTAGCCTGCCTGGTAAAAGCTGTCCGGGACCACTTGAAAGCCAAACAGCTTGCCGGCGCCCAGCAGTTCGCGGAAAAAGGCGACCCCACACAAGATCGAGCCATAACCGATGCCGTTGGCCAAGCCGTCCACAAAGCTCCGCCAGGGGGGATTGCCCATGGCAAATGTTTCCGCACGACCCATGACAATGCAATTGGTGATAATCAGGCCCACAAACACCGAGAGCTGTTTGCTGACATCATACATAAAGGCGCGCAAGCATTCATCGGCTAAAATGACTAGCGTGGCGATGACAACCACTTCGACGATGATGCGAATATTGCGCGGGATTTGATGACGCAACAGCGAGATCGAAAGGTTGGAAAAGGCCACCACAAAGGTCAGCGCCAGGCCCATCACCAGGGCTGTCTTCAATTGAACCGTGACCGCCAATGAAGAGCAGATGCCCAATATCTGTTTGGAGACTGGATTGGACTGCCACAACGCTTCAGAGATGGCCTTATAGCCAATCGATTTTTTAATGCCGGGCATAGATCGCTCGATGGTTGCGTTTAGTCATTAAAAAAGGTCCTATTCCTTAACTTAAAACCTAAAACTTGAATCTTAAAACGATTATCAATTAATTCACCCTTAAGTAACGCGGATTCCTATGTCTGAACTCGATGGCCACAGGCTCGTATGCTTTGAGTATCTCTTTGAATCCGGAACTCAAAAATTTACCTGTCAGGGTGGCGCCGCTGATGCCGTCCACATAGTTTGGCTGTTGGGGTCCGGGGATGGTATCCTGGACCCGGCCTTTGGCGATATGGATTGAGGCAAAATTGCCTTCCTGGGTGACAATTTTTTTCCCTTGGAAGTTTTTGCGAAACCAGCGGCTTTCGATTTCAGCGCCCAGACCGGGGGTTTCAGTTTGTTGATAGACCGTGAAACCCCGTATGGTGGTCCCATCATTTTCAATGGCCAGATATCCGCGAATTTCACCCCACAAGCCGCGGGTGTCAATGGGCACCGCATAGGCTTGAACTTGCTGATGGTCCAAATAAATATAGAGTGGCAGGTCACCGGCCGGCTGCAGCGCCGAACGCGAAATGCGGCCCTGGGCATCAATCCACACGGTCTTAATGTATTGGTTGTACAAGGCGCCGACGCGCTCGAAGGAGACCCGCTGTTGATCGCCGACGATGTTGAAGGCCTCGAGAATGTTTTTTTGACGATCCACCTGCATGTTTCGCTGTTGAAAAGTTTTTAGACCGGAATTGGCTGCCGTCAGCAATAAACTGCAGACGATACAAAGTATCATGGCAAAGAAAATGGACTTTCTGGGGCTAGACATTGGGGATCCTTTGCTTGACTTTGAATCGGACCACCAGATGATCAAGCAGCGGCGCAAATACATTCATGAACAGTATCGCCAGCATGATGCCTTCGGGGAAGGCGGGATTAAAGACCCGAATCACCACGGTCAAGGCGCCAATACAGAAGCCGTAAATCCAGCGGGCGCCATGGGTATCGGGCGCGGAGACCGGGTCCGTGCTCATAAAGGCGATACCGAATGCTGATCCGCCGATGAGCAAATGATACCACGGATTCATGGAAAGGTAAGGCATGGATGTGGGGGTGGCAACCAGGTTGAGCAGGTAGCCTGCGGCTAAAATGCCTAAAATGGCGCCCAGAATAATCCGATAGCTGGCAACCCCCATGGCCATCAGCGCCACCGCGCCGATGAGACACAACAGGGTTG
>JBNLFN010000050.1:0-13043 GCA_050305555.1 Desulfobacteraceae bacterium
ATAAAGATCAACTGAACAGCCCTGACCAACTGATTTTTGATCTCTAATCTCATAACCGCAGACACACCTTGATAGATCATTGTTCTTATAATAGCATTCTGGGCAAATCCAGCTCATAGTAATCTCATTTTGTTACCGAACTATAGTTATTAGTGGGAATTTCCCGTTTAGCGCACGATTTTGGGCTATTTCACCCAAATGGTGGGGATATGCTTAAAACATCAATTTTATATTTAATTCATCACTAATATCATAAATTATTGATAAGTCAAACAATCGACCGCATCTCCCATAAGGCAAGTCATCCCAATTTGGTTACTTAAGGGGAATTCCCCTGAAGTCCGCTATTTTACTTATTTTGACACTGTCAGTGGCATGAATCGATGGCCTTAGAATTGAATACGGAATGGATATCACAAAGAAGTGGCCAACAAAAAACCTGGAGCATCTGCTGTTGAACAATTGAATTAAAGAGGCCAACCACCACTTCTGGTGCTTTTTTATCGAAAAGCTGTGAAACGGTTCGATCTGTACATTTCGCTTCGCTACCCATAAGAATCTGAAAAGAACCTTTAGTTCTGAGCAATAAGGCGCGCCGGTTGTAGCATGCCGTAACCGGTACAAGAACCGGTCGCATATTCAGGGGCGGGGATAATCCTGGTAAAAGTTTGGGCCGCCTATTTTGTGATTGAAACATGGTCTGAAACAGACTTGAATCAGCCAATTGGACCCACAAAACATTCAATTGAGAAATAAAAACCCAACACAGACCCGCTAATAATAATAGATAGGATGCCTCCACTTAAAACTTAAATCTTTAAACTTAAAACTATTGTTTATCTAAATACCGCCCGGGCACAAGATGGACGCGGGGGTAATCACCCAGCGGACTTTGATCAACGACCAGAGTACATCCGTATACCTTTTCAAGCAGGGCAAAATCCAGCACCTTTGCAGGAGGCCCCTTTCCGGCAATACGGCCTTGTGACAGCAGTAAAAGTTGATCGGCGTACATGGCGGCCAGGTTCAACTCATGGGAGACCATCACCACCGTCACGCCCTGCTCGGTTTTGAGCTGATCCATTAGATCCATGACGCGGATCTGGTGCGCCAGGTCCAGGGCGGCCGTCGGTTCATCCAAAAGTAAAATTTCAGGCTGCTGGCAGATGGCCCGGGCGATAAAAACCCTTTGCCGCTCGCCGCCGGACAGTTCATCCAATCGCCGATGGGCCAGGTGGGTGACATCGGTGGTGGCCATGGCCTGTTCGGCCAACCGGTAGTCGTCAGGGCCTTCAAAGCCCAGCAATCCCAGATGGGGCGCCCGGCCCATCAGTACCACCTGAATCACGCTGAAGGGGAACTCCACCGGCACGTTTTGCGGCACATAGGCAATCCGCTGTGCCAGCACCTTGGTGCGAAAATCCGTCAGCGAGCGATCCTGCAGGGCAATCTGCCCCGCCTGCAGGGGCAACAGGCTGGTAAGCAGTTTAAGCAGCGTGGTTTTTCCTGATCCATTGGGGCCGATGATGATAAAAAACCGGCCTTGGGGTACTTCAAAGGTTATATCTTGAAGCACCGGATTGCCGTTAAAGGCGTAATTTAAATTTTGTACGGTGATCGCTAAGCGCATAATGTGAATAGCATGTGTTTGGTGTTTAGTGTTTGGTCATGGTATTGTGTCGATTCATATCGTTACCGCTTGGATAAACACGCCGTTTTGGTCCTGCTTCCAAAGTTATCAGGTGGCACACAAAGATAGTCTTTTACCTCGAAAATCCAGACACCAAACACTTCCTATCGATTCGACTTTTTCAACAAATAGACAAACAGCGGTGCACCGATCATGGCCGTCACAACCCCAACCGGCATCTCGCCTTGATCCGGCAGGATGCGGGCCAGCGTATCGCACAGCACCATGAACGCCGCCCCACCTAAAATGGATGCGGGTGCCAATATCCGATGATCCGGTCCCAGCGCCAGGCGCAGCATATGGGGCATGACCAGTCCCACAAAACCCACCAGGCCGCAATAGCTCACTGTCGCACTGACCATCAACGAGGTCGCCACCAACAACAGCGTGGTGGTGGTCTTGATGTTGACGCCCATGCTGCTGGCCATATCGTTGCCTAAAGCCAGCAGATTCATGGCGTGCGTGCGTGCGAAAATCACCACGAAACACGGCAGCACGGTGGCGGCCAAAGCAATGACGTTGCCGGTGTTGGCCGCCGCCAGATCCCCCATTAGCCAAAAGATAATATTATGCAAGCGGCTATCCTGGGCCATGGAAACCAGGAACATGATCACGGCGGCGCAAAAAGCGTTGACCATTACCCCGGATAACAGCAAGTTATGCGTACGCAGCTGGGTCCGGCCCGACGCCATGACGTAAAGCACCGCCAAGGTGCCTAAACTCCCGATAAAGGCGGTAAGCCAGACGCCGGGAAAACGCGCCAAACCCAACAAGATCCCTATGATGGCACCGATGGCCGAGCCGCCGGAAATGCCCAAAATATAAGGTTCCGCCAATGGGTTCCGCAGCAGGGCCTGAAACACCATCCCACCCAATGAGAGGGTCGCCCCTAGCAGCGCGGCCAGCAACACCCGGGGAAAGCGCAACCGCCAAATGATATCGTTGAGCAATACCTGTTCCCCGTCACCCCGCATGCTTTTAATCACGGCCGACAACCCGAATCCCGCCGATCCGGCAGCCAAGCCCAACACCATCACCGCCACCAGCACGATCAGCATGAGCAATGTCACCCCCGCCATGCGGCGCGCCAGTACCGGTGCGGCTGCTTTCATGGTTGGACTCCAAATAGGTTGGGATGAATATACCGCGCCATCTGCTCCAAGCCCTCCACCAGTCTGGGTGTCGGCCGATCAAAGATATTGGTGGGTGCAATGAAGATCGATCCGTTTTGCACAGCGGGGATGGCCTTCCACTGCATCCATTGGGCTTTGACCTGTTCAAACACGGTGGAGCGGGCCATGGAGGAGATGACCATCACCTCCGGGGCCAGGGTGATCACCTGCTCCCGGGAAAAACGGGGATAGGGTGCCGCGCCGGCAGCCACATTGATGCCGCCCGATAGCTGAATGAGCTGATTGATGAAAGTTTGATCGCCCACCGAGACAATGGGGGACACCCCGATTTGGACAAACACTTTGGGTTTGTGATGGACCGCAGCCACCCGGGTTCGCACTTTTTTGATGCGCATGCGCATGTCGGCCACAATGGCTTGGGCCCTGTCTGATGCGCCCAGCAAATCGCCCAGGGTGGCAATACTTCCCATAACGGTTTCGAGATCCACGGGATTCAATGCAAAAAAGGGAATGTTTAAGGACTCCAATTGGGCCACAGCGGAAATGGGATTGCCGTCTTTGATGCCGATACACAAGTCCGGCTTTAATGCGGCGATACGTTCCACATCCAGATGGACGTAAGAGCCCACCTTGGGGAAATGCACGGCCTCGGCAGGATAGTCACTAAAGCGTGTCACACCTTGAAGCCGGTGCTGCTGCCCAAGCGCAAATACGATTTCCGTAACGCTGGGCGCCAAGGCCACAATGCGTTGCGGATCGACAGGTACATCCATCACACGCCCCAACGCATCGGTCACCCGACGCGTATCAGCTATCGACAGGGTCACCAGGACCATGGAGAGAAGCAACCCAAGCGTAAAAGGTAGATACTTGTTCATAAAATTAAAACCGTGTCTTATGCTTCATTACGGCTTTCACCATCTTCCCGAATTGTCTGTCTTTGCGTCGTTTTTCCAAATAGGACCTTTGATAGTGGGCGGCTTCCTTGGTCATCTTCAAAAAGCTATGATAGCGCTCCTTTGCAATGGTACCTGCTTCCAAAGCAGCCAATACGGCGCAACCGGGCCCCTGGGTATGGGAACAGTCGGCAAATTGGCATTGCGCCGTCAGCTGAGACAATTCGTCAAAGGTGTCGGTCAATCCGGTTTCAGCACCGATATGGCCCAGTTCACGCATGCCGGGCGTATCGATGAGCAAAGCGCCACTATCCAGAATGAAAAGCTGTCGGCGGGTAGTGGCGTGGCGCCCCTTGTTGTCCTTGCCACGAACATTTCGCGTTTTGAGATCACCGCCTCCCAGCAGGTTGTTCAGCAACGTGGTCTTTCCAACACCGGAGGAGCCCAGCAAGCAATACGTTTTCCCAGCGACAAGATAAGCCTGGACTGCGTCAATGCCAGAGCATTCCGTATTGCTAAAGGCCGTCACTTGTATATCGGGCATCATTTCCCTGACACGCGTCACCCGCCGGGCGACCTGGGCAGGACTTAGCAGATCGCTTTTGCTCAACAATACCACAGGTTGAACATGACCCGCATGGGCCATCACCAAATAACGTTCCAGGCGTCTGAGATTAAAATTTTGATCCAATGATTGCATCACAAAAGCGGTGTCGATGTTGGCGGCCACTAGCTGGTAAGCTATCTTCTTGCCGGCCGCCTTTCTTTTCAGGAGCGATTTGCGGGGCAACAGCTCATCTATAATCGCAAAGTCTTCGCCATCCAAATAACGGGCGTAAACCCAGTCACCGGTTGTGGGGTAGTCCAAAGACGAAGCCGCATTGAACATCAGCCTGCCGGTTATCTCTGCACGCCGCTCTCCTTGGGCGTTTATCAGTTGAAAGCTCTCCCGGTCCACTGCCGACACGCGCGCCGGTTGATATTGTACCAACTTGTCCCTTTTGAGGTGCTCTTGAAAATAGGTATCGAAACCAAAAGGAATTAAACGCTTCATGGCCGATATCCGTCACGGCTTGGGTGGTCAGGCCGGTTTAAGCCGCAGCCGTCCTTTTCTTTTGTAGTGGATAGACTTTATGCACTTTCAAGAATTTCGCGTATCTTGGCACCCAGTTTTTCGATATCAAAGGGTTTCTGGATGACACCATTGCATCCGCGCTTTAAAATCTCTTCCGCCTGGCCGGACAAACTATATCCGGTAGATAACAATACTTTGATGTCCGGCTGGACGGATTTCAGATGGTCGAAGACCGCACCGCCACTCAAGTCAGGCATGATCATATCCAAAATAACAATATCGATGGACTCTTGGGTCGCTTTAAACAGAGCAATGGCTTCATGGCCCCCTTTGGCCACCAGCACCCGATAGCCCATTTTTTCCAGCATATTTTGGCTGACTTCCAGAATGATCTCTTCATCATCCACCAGCAATATGGTTTCCGATCCAGTGGAAAATGTGCGTTTTTTGGCCGGCTGTGGCGCTATGCGTGTGTCGGAAGCCGGCAAGTAAACATAAAAAGTGGTGCCCTGATCCAATTGGGTATTGAAATCGATGGCCCCATCATGGTTCTTGATGATACCAAAGGCCGATGCCAGCCCCAATCCCGTGCCGCGGCCAATCTCTTTGGTGGTAAAAAATGGCTCGAACAGTTTTTGTTGGGTCGCTCGATCCATACCGGTGCCGGTATCAGCCACGGAGATGCATACATAGCGCCCCGGCAATATCCCGAAGTTTTTTACAAAAGACAGGTCCAATTCAATATTCTTCGTTTCAATATAGATGTGGCCGCCGTTCGGCATGGCCTGCCATGCATTGATGTAAAGGTTTAACAGCACTTGTTCAAATTGGCTTTGATCGGCCATTACCGACCACAGTTTTTCCTCCAATTTTTCATGAAGTTGAATCTCTTTGCGGGTGCGGCCAAACATCTTCACGGTATTTTGGACCACTCGGTTGAAATCCAGCGGTCTGACCATGTATTTTCCGCCCCGGGCAAAACCCAGCAACTGGCGCGTCAGGTCGGCACCGCCGGTGACACAGGTCTCGATGCTTTTAAGCTTTTCATAGTGGGGATGCCGGGCGTCCATTTCCAGCAGCATGAGTGAGACATTGCCTTGAATGCCCATCAGCAAATTGTTGAAATCGTGGGCCACGCCGCCCGCCAAGGTGCCGATGCCCTCCAACCGTTGTATTTGCTGCAAGCGACTCTCCAGACGCTCTTTTTCTAATTCCGCGCTGAGCCGCTTGGTGATGTCGAAAACCACACCCCGAAAACCCACAGGCTCACCATCCGAATTGGTAATCACCGATGCTGTCGACTCCAATGTTCTGCGGCTGCCGTCTTTGCGGATAATATCGTAACGTGCCAACCGGTGTGCTTGTTGGGTGCGCCAGATGGATCCAAAACGCTTTTTTATGGTTTCGGCTGTTTCGGGATCCATGTATTGGTAATAACTGAGCCCTTTTACTTCCGAACGCGGATAGCCCAGAATATCAACCAAGGGCTGGTTGAAAAAAGTGAGTTTGCCTTTGATATCCACTTCAAAATATCCGTTCCCCATATTTTCAATGGTGGAACGGTATTTCTCTTCGCTTTTGCGCAGCTCAGCTTCTTTGGCCTTTAACGCGGCCATCTGATTGCTTAACTGGCGCAGGGTGGCCTCGAGATCCTCGGTGCGCTCCAGGACCAACTCTTCCAATTGTTCCTGGTGCTGCTTCAAGGCCAATTCACTTTTCTTGCGATCCGTAATGATGCGCGCCGAGCCTATAATCTTTTCGGGCTCGCCTTTGGCGTCGCGTTTGAGAATGGCGTTGATGGCGCAATATTCAATATCACCGCTTTTGGTCGTTAAGGCGAGCTCAAAATCGGACACCGCGCCATGGGTAGTAATCTGGTGCAGAAACTTTTTGCGTTCCTCGGGGTTTTGATACAGCCGCTCAAGAGGTTTGCCCATGATATCTTTTCGCGTATAGGTGGAGACGCGTTCCAGCGAAGGGCTGATCTCTAAAATCGTACCATTGAGGTCCGTTTCAAAGTAGATATCCTGTATGTTTTCAAAAATTCGACGATACTTCTCTTCACTTGTGCGAATATCTTTTTTCATGCGAGCAAAAGCATCCGCTGTGATCTGAAGCTCCTTATAATTGGATTGAATTTTGGGCGTGCTGTCAAGATTGTTGAATTTTAAATTCATGGCCTCTCTGGCCAAATCGGCGAGCGGCCGGATGATGCCGCGTGCATACCATAGCCCAATCAGGGTTGCCACCACGGAAAGCCCCAGGGTGAGCAATAGATTAAAACGACGATTGGCTTTGATCCCCCCCAGGTAATCATCTTCAGGTACATAGACCCCAATAATCCAGGGCCATTTTGTATCTTTAAAAGGTGCAAACATACTCAAATAGGCCTGCCCCCTATATTCAAAGCGGGCAAACCGGGGCCCTGGGAGCAGCAAGCGACCATCGGATGCAAATTGCCATTGATGGGCATGGTAAGCTGCCTTGGTCAGATCGTCATCCAACTCTTCTATTTTTACCAACCGGGTATGGCTAGACGGATCATCGGCTTTAAACTGAATTTTTTTCAGATCGGGAAACGCCACCACGTCGCCATTGTTGTTCAACATAAAGGCGTGCCCATGTTTGCCGATTCGCAGTTTGCCGATAAACATGGAGAGTTGCGCGATATCAATATCAACGCCGACGACGGCCTTGATCTGACCCGATGAACTCAAAATGGGGCCGGCCACGGTAATACCGGGTCTTTTGGACGTAAAAAAGATATAGGGATCGGTCCAGATAATGGATTTTTCCTGCTGGGCTTTTAGATACCAGGGCCTTTGTCTTGGGTCATAGTTGTCCTGCGGCGTTAGCTCCGTGTCTACCACTTGCCGCGCTTGATTGCGCCAAAGCAGACGGATTTCCCGATGGCTGTCGGTATGGCTGATGATCTTGGTGCGAAATCCGTTGGGGGCGCGCTGGTCCGACCGGTTGACGTAAAAAAAATCACCATTGGGCATGCCCACATAAATCCCTGCAAAGTGCGGGTAGATGGACAGTTGATCCAAAAAATATTTTTCCAAGGTCTCAAGGCGGTCCTTCCTGCTACTGACCACCTCCGAGGCAATCAACCGTTTGGTGAGATGGGCGGCACCTTGGGCCAATGCCAAATGGTTTCGGGATTGCGTCTTGGTTAAATCAGCAATATTCTGCATGATATCGTTGGCATGACGCACCAACACCCTCTGGGAAGACCAAAAAGTCGACGTGGTAATGATAACCTGGGTCACCCAAATCAAAGCAAGACAACCCAAGATAAGTGCCCAGCGAATTGATATTTTCATAAGCTATTCTCTGACCGGATTAAATTAGATCCAAAATTGCCCGGGTCGCAACCCAGGCCCAACCAGCGTATCCTACTCGTGCTTACAAGCAATGCGTTGTTATGTCAATCTGTTGTGGATCGAATCGGGTGAGGTCCATGAGCCATCCTTGCCCATAGCAACTGCATTTGCTACTGTTCGCCGCACACATCATGCGCAAAGGAAGCGCCAATGAAATTAACGTACATGCTTAAAGTGGCCGCCTGTAACATGGTGTTTATCATTTTTGTTTGCACATGCGGTGGGGCGGACCCTATTCGCGAATCCTCACCGCCTTTGGCTGACAATGGCCGTCAAACCCTGACCCTGGTCAGCTTCAATATCCGGGTGGGCTACGGAACCAAAGATTGGGGGATGAGCCCATTTGAGCTGAGACACAGGAAAAAGACCTTAGCACCCATCATCGGGGCTATCCGCTCTTGTAAAGCGGATATCGTCGGGCTCCAAGAAGTGCTGGGTCGCGATCAAGCCCGCAAGCTGGCGGAACAATTGAGCATGAATTATGCCTATGCGGCTCATCCCACCACAAGCCCATATGGACGCTGGTGGGGTGTCGCCGTGTTATCAAGATACCCTATTGTCGAAGCGAAAAATTTTCAGATTAGCGTTGGCCGCGGAAACAGCAAAACAGCACTGCGCTGCAGCATCAATGTCCGCGGCCGAATCATACATGTGATCAGCGTTCATAAAGACAGGGATTTGAATGACGGCAACTCATTTAGAAAAATCATGAAACACATCAAACCTTTAAAAGGGGCTGTGGCACTAATTGGGGATATGAACATGCTTCCGGCAGATTCCCGATTCAACATATTAAATAAACGCTTTAAAGACAGTGCTGAAACCATAAACAGCGATCGCGCCAGACAGGCGCGTGATTTGGGCACCTTTTTAGGTGTCGGGCGTATCGATTATGTGTTGATCGACCCCACCTATTTTAAGGTTCTGGATGTGGGGCTTGCGAACCGGCAATATTGGGACGCCTCCGATCATCTCGCTTTTTGGGCCAAAATCATTTTCCAAACCCCCTGAAAACTGCACAAGTCCGACAAATGGCGTACCGTACTTAACGATTCAGCCACCTTGCCATCATCGCAAAATTACGACATTTATGTTTCAGGCAATTCAACGATCATGGTCTTGCCACCGTAACCATGGACCGAATCATGGGCCCGGATGGTGACCTGTTGGATGTCCGGCTCAATTTTGATGCCACCTAAACTCCGCGTAAAAGGCTGTTCTTCGACGTGGGGATGCACCAACACACGCGTGCCGAGAAGCCTGCCGTCCGGTGCAACAATTTCCCACTTATTTGCATAGTGATCCCAGCCCTGGTCATCATGACGCAACGTCACAAAAAAGGTAAAAATTCGATCACCCCTATTTTCCACGCGCACATCCACTACGTCCGCCTCACCCGCCCAAACCACACCGGACGTCAATAAAAACAAAAGCATAATTGATATTTTTTTCATGATGATACACCCTCTCGGATAGGTAGGTCTCTCGCGTTCGATTTAAAACTTGACCACTGATGAGGCCCGATAAGATGGATGCCTCTGCCAAAGGGAAACGTTTTTTCTGCCTGATAAATTAAGGAAGAACAAAAAAAATGCAACTTGAGCCCGCCAATAACGGCTCGCTATGGAGAAATGGTTTTAGCGATGTAGGTCTGGATAGCGGCGGCTGAAGAAGATAGGGTTTGCCCGCCCCCTCCCCACGGTTAGGGAGAGGGCGAGACCGTGACATTATATGAAAAAGTTGCGATACAAAAAGAATCTTGAAATTAAAACAATGACATCCTATCGCGTTTAGGCAGTGTCCAAATCAATCCAGGCTGACCTCGACCGTTTTCTGTTTTTGAGGATACACTTTTGATTCATCGGAAAAGTAGGCCTTGGTCAATTTGATCACCACCGGGCTCAAGCATACCAGTCCAACGAGATTGGGCCATGCCATCAAGGCATTAAAAATGTCGGAAATGGTCCATACGGTGGATAACTTTACCGAGGCGCCCACCGGCAGCAGGATGCAATACAGTACACGATAGGGCGTTACCATTTTCTCTCCGAAAAGATAATCGATGCACCGGTCTCCGTAATAGGACCAGCTCACTGCCGTTGAAAAAGCAAAGAAAATGATGCCGATGGCCACAATATAGCCGCCGATAACGGGCAGTCCGGTATTGAAAGCCTTGGCCGTCAGATCCGCACCCGTCTCGCCGGAGCTAAAGGCGCCGGTCAGCACGATGACCAGGGCGGTCATGGTGCAGATCATAATGGTATCGATGAAGGGGCCCAGCATGGCGACCAGGCCTTCACGCACCGGCTCTTTGGTTTGCGCCGCACCATGGGCGATGGGCGCACTGCCCAAACCCGCCTCATTGGAAAATACGCCACGGGCCACACCAAAGCGAATGGCCTGAGCCACAGCAGCTCCGGCAAATCCACCCGTTGCAGCTGTTCCGGTGAAGGCATCGCTGAAGATCAATCCAAAGGCCCCCGGTACTTGGCCAAAGTTGGTAAAGATCACCCACAACGCGCCGAGGATATAAAAAATCGACATTGCCGGCACCAACTTGCTGGCTACTTTGCCGATACGTTTGATACCCCCGACGATAACCGCAAACACCAATCCGCCGATGATCAAACCGGTCACGATTTTAGGGATGCCGAAATAGGTTAAAACCGGCTCGGCCACCGAGTTGGCTTGAACCATGTTGCCAATGCCAAAGGAGGCAACGGCGGCGAACAAGGCAAAGAGCATTCCCAACCACTTTTGTCCCAAGCCATGCTCCAGGTAGTACATGGGGCCGGCCCCCACCGTCCCATCCTCGTGTATCGTTCGATACCTCAGGGCCAGCGTACACTCGGCAAATTTCAATCCCATGCCAAAAAAGGCCGTCACCCACATCCAGAACACCGCACCGGGTCCGCCCAGCGCAATGGCAGTACCGACACCCGCGATGTTGCCGGTACCGATGGTGGCTGACAGCGCAGCAGACAGGGCCTGAAAATGGGTGACCTCACCTTCATCCTCCGGATTGTCATAGCGGCCTGAAATCAGTCCCCAGGCATAAATAAACCACCGCAGTTGAATCGCACGCACCAATACGGTGATGAGAATGCCGGTGCCCACCAACATGAAGATCGTTACCGGCCCCCATACCAGCCCACTAATTGTGTCCAACATCTGTTGCATAAATCCTCCTTATTTGAAGATTATCTATCCTTAAGCAGCGCGTCGATGGATACAAATTTTAAATCAAACGCTTCAGCTACCCCCTGATAGGTGATTTGACCGTCGATCACATTGGCGCCCAATTTGATTTCCCGGTTTTTAGCCATGGCCTTGGCCCAACCGCTGTTGGCGATCTCCAGGGCATAGGGAAAGGTGGCGTTGGTGAGCGCCATGGTGGATGTTTTGGGAACGGCGCCCGGCATGTTGGCGACACAATAATGGATAACGCCATCCACCGTATAGATCGGATCCGAATGCGTCGTGGCTTTGGAGGTCTCAAAGCACCCCCCCTGGTCAATGGCCACATCCACCAACACCGACCCTTGTTTCATCAGCTTGAGCATGTCGCGGGTAATTAATTTGGGTGCTTTGGCGCCGGCGACCAACACCGCACCGACCACCACATCCGCCTCTTTGATCAACTTGCGCAAGGTGGCAGGACTTGACATCAGCGGATAGCAATTGCTGGGCATCACATCGCTTAGATAGCGCAGCCGATCCAGGTTCATATCCAAGATGTAGACTTTGGCGCCCAAGCCGCATGCCATTTTGGCCGCGTTGGTACCCACAATGCCGCCGCCGATCACCACAACGGTACCCGGATCGACACCCGGCACGCCCCCGAGCAATACACCCAAACCGCCTTGGGCCATCTCGAGATACTTGGCACCCTCCTGGATGGCCATGCGCCCGGCCACTTCACTCATCGGGGTCAGCAACGGTAAAGAACCGTCGGATTTTTGAATGGTCTCATAAGCGATACAAATTGCACGGCTACGTATCAATGCCTCGGTCAGTTCTTTAGCGGCAGCCAAATGGAGGTAGGTAAAAACGATCTGTCCCTCTCGGATCATGCCGTACTCTTGGGGCAACGGCTCTTTGACATGCATCACCATCTGAGCATCAGCAAATATCTCCTGGGGCGTTTCAACCAGCTTCGCACCCGACTCTTGGTAACGCTGATCCGGGAAACCGCTTCCGGCGCCAGCACTTTTTTCCACCAGTACCGTATGCCCATACTGGCACATCACCTCGACACCCGCCGGTGTCATGGACACCCTGTTCTCTTCTGCCTTGATCTCTTTTAAGATCCCCACAATCATGATAATTCTCCTTTTTCTTGGAAGCGGAAACTATATTTTTATGCATGGTTTTAGACTGCATGGGCTGGTCAGGAGCAATAACCTTGCCATACCGGCGACTACGGATTATTGGTGAAATCGGGGATAACGCAGAGAATAATTAACATTTTGAAATTAAACACTAAAAAATATTCCTGGATGATCCCAATCTGAATTTCTAAGGCAGGGGGTTTTTTGCTCTGGCCATTCAACGAGGCGGGAAAATGGAAAGATATTGAACCATTATCTGAAAATAGTATCTTAACTTTTTGAATTATTTGTGTATTTAGGTGGCAATATATATTGCCATATGGTTCATTATCGTGCCACTCGAATGCGGTGCTTTTTAATTTTATTGAGCAGGGTGGTATGCGATACAGCCAATGCTTTGGCTGCCGATCGAATGCTTGGCGTCTCTTTGAGGGCCGCGATGATGCAGGATTTTTCCAAAGCGCCAACGACATCCGCCAACGGCTGCCGGGACGGACCGATTGTTAGCAGCCCTGCCGCCTGAGCCCCCATT
>JBNLFN010000051.1:0-4731 GCA_050305555.1 Desulfobacteraceae bacterium
GTTGATGAGGCCCCGATACTGGCAGGGTAAAATCCCAGGAACAGGGTGCTCAAATCATATCCTGCATGTACAAGGGCTTGTTCGACCCCGGCAGCCGCTTGGGCCGTGCCGGCCACCACCAGCGGCGTGGCGGCGGATATGGCATCCACAGTGGCTGCACTGGTGTCCACCAGGGCGGTCCAGACCGCATCACCGGACATCTGCACCGGATAGGCGAAATATAGAAAAGCGCGCCCCGCCAGTGCTGGGTTTAGAAAGTTGCGCCCGGTGCCGCCGAAAACCTCCTTGCCGATGACCACGCCGAACGAGATGCCCAAAGCCGCCTGCCACCATGGGGTCGTGGGCGGTAAGGTTAATGGAAAGAGCATGGCTGTGACAAAAACACCTTCGCTGATGGGGTGTTTGCGGACCACGGCAAATACGATTTCCCACCCAAAGCCAAACAGATAAGAGATGATGACCAGCGGCAGGACCACTTTTACCCCGTGCCAGCAAACCGGCCAGAAAGCAACCGCCTGACCGGCGGCCAGAAACGCTTGCAATCCCACATTGTAAATACCGAAAAAAAGACAGGGTAATAAGGTGACGATTACCAGGAACATGTAACGCTGGACACTGAGACTGTCCCGGTGAAATGGGGGCGAAGCCGTGAATTCATTGCTCCCGAAGAAAACCCGTTCCATGGATTCAAAAAAGGGTTCGAATCGACGCAGGGGGCCCCCGGGTTCAAAATGCATGCGATGTTTATCAAAAAAATCTCGAATAATTTTCATTTGGTTTACACCCGGCAAATTGCGCGATTCGCCTCGGTTTTAGAGAATTTACGCTGTTGTGTGCCGATACATCTTATTCGTTTTTATGAAGCGATATCCGTGCCTGCTTCCTTGGCATACGCTGCTTTGGCTGCTATCAACGTTTGGCTTAATTCAATTTTAGACGGGCAGACATACGAGCACAATCCGCACTCAACACAGTCCAGCAACCCCAGCGCCAGGGCTTCTTCGACCTCTTCCGCCAACATGGCCTTGTAGGCCAACTGGGGCAGGATCTGTACCGGGCAAATATCGGCACAATGCATACAGGCGATACAAGGTCGCAGGCTGCCATTAAGATTGCAGTTGTAATCCAAAGGGCTTTTGTTCAATTTGGAGAGAAAAGCGCGTGAGTAGGAGGGCTTGTGCATTCCCGGATTGAACAGATCCAAAAATTCGGCCGCTTCACCTTCAGGCACCAGATTGAGAGCGGTCTCGTATAGACCCATGAATCCATCCGGACCGCTGGTGTGGCCCCTCAACAGCCCGCCCACCACAAAACGGGTGCGAGGGGCTGTGTCGGTGGGATCCACCAAGTGGGAGAGCGGTACGCCCATGCGCGTATGACAGTGGTGTTGCACGGAGGAGGCGCTGCCCCCCACACTGACAATGCGTTCGGTGGGGTAGGCACCTTGGCGAAGCAGGTACGCTACCAAAAGCAGATCCTGGCCACTGATAAACCAGGCGCGATTTTCGTGGGGCGTTTTTTTGATATGGTAGAGCACGGTTCCGGGATCGTCCGCCGGGTAGTTGCCCGATACCAGATGGGTCAGAAAGGGTTGGCATTCTTGCATCAGGTCCTGCTGATCCGGGGCCATATACGCGATCACGCGATTTTCAGACAGCTTGTTGAGCACCTGGATACCGTATGCCAGCAACTCCATCCGGTTTTTCAGGTAAACCCTTGGGCTTGGTTGAAAGGGTTCTTTGGCATCCAGGCCCACCAGAATCAGCGGCGGTACGCTGTCGGGTGGGCACAGATCCCTAAAAGGCAGTTGACGCAAAGTCCACCACAGACCCCCCTTGAGAATATGATCGACGAGTGTCTCGCGCGGCAGGCTATTAAGCTGTGCTTCGGAAAAGGCCGGGAATGTCTCTTGGGGCTCAGTTTGCATGTCGCGGTCAATCACAATGGCCTCAACCGCACGCCGCGGACCAAAATCAATTCGCCTGACGGTTCCTCCGCCGGGGGATAGAAACTGAACCCTGGTATTTTGTTTGTCTTCAAACAGGGGGGAGCCAATTTTGACGGCATCTCCCGGGGTAACCCTTAAGCGGGGTTTGATATGGGGGATTTTTGCTGGTAAAACAGCAACCTGTTCAGGGTCAGCCAGGTGGACCAGATTTGCAGCTGGTGAGCCGGACATGCGGAAACGCAAACCCTTTTTTATTGTCAATTGCTGCATTTATGCTTAACTTTCATGTGATTGCGCCGGGTCGATGCTGCCCAATCTCAGGCTGGAAAGGGTTCGCAGAAGTTAGCACTTTTGGGTTTCATTATCAATATTGACATGATAATAATTCCTAATAAGGAGTCTTGGATTTGAATCAATTTTAAGGGCATGCTTGGCAAACAAGTGCCGATACTTGATTCGTGTGCATTATTGACCATACCCAACAAAACAGGAGAGATGCATGGAAGCATGTAAACCCATTCTTAACACTGGTTTGCGTGGGGTCACCATCGCGAGCACCAAGGTGAGTGACGTAATTGGCGATAAAGGCAAATTGATCTACCGTGGCTATATGGTCAAAGATCTGGCGGAAAATGCCTGTTTTGAAGAGATTGTTCATTTGTTGTTGTATGAATCGCTTCCTGACAAACAAGCATTGGCCGCGTTAACGGAAAAACTGACCACTGAACGGGCCATCCCGGATCAGGTGGTGGCGGCACTAAAAACGCGTCCTGCCAAGGCGCTTCCCATGGATATTATGCAAGCCGGCACAGCGATGTTGGCGCACCATGATGAGGATGTGTCGGATCAATCGTATGAAGCCACTTTGCGTATGGGTATTCGATTGATTGCCAAACTGCCCACCCTGCTGGCGGCCTGGGAGCGTATTCGCAACGGTAAAGAACCCGTGGCTCCCGATCCAGAGCTCAGTCACGCCGCCAACTTCCTATACATGTTGTTTGGCGAAAAACCGGATCCCGAGGTGGCCCGTTTTTTTGATGTGGCGCTTGTGCTGCACGCCGAGCATTCCTTTAATGCCTCTACTTTTGCTGCCCGTGAGGTGGCCTCCACGCGCGCCCATATCTATGCTGCTGTGGCTGCCGCCATCGGTTCGCTTTCCGGTGAATTGCATGGGGGGGCCAATGTACGTGTCATGCAGATGCTACTCAACATCGGCAGCCCGGAAAACGTTGCGGCTTATGTCAATCAGATTTTAGATGATGGCAAAAAGATTATGGGATTGGGACACGCAGTGTATCAAACCGATGATCCCCGAGCTCACATTCTGGCCCCCATGTGCAAACGTCTGGGTGAGATGGCAGGGGATACCAAGTGGTACGACATGTCCCGCATTCTCGAGGCAAAAGGCAAGGCCGCCTTTAAAGAGCGCAAGGGCACGGATATTTATGTTAATGTCGATTTTTACAGTGCCTCACTCTACTACTATATGGGTGTTCCGGTGGATCTGTTTTCACCCCTTTTTGCCATCTCAAGGGTGGCGGGTTGGGCCGCCCATGTGCTGGAAGAGCAATTTGCTGAAGCTGCACCCAAACCCATGCTCTATCGCCCCGAGTCCGACTATGTGGGAGACTATTGCGGTGTGGATGAGTGCAGTTTCGTGCCGCTGGATGATCGTTAGGGAAATTGAGCGTTTAGCCCTGAATGAATTTGTCGTTGAAAGGATCGCCCCAATTGGTTGAACCTGAAAAAATCCGGATGACCAAGCAGCGCCGCTTGATATTGGATGTATTGCGCAAAAACAATGTACATCCTACAGCAGATGTGGTTTACGAGTTGGTGCGCCGGCATCTGCCGCGTATCAGCCTGGGGACGGTGTATCGCAACCTCGAAATCCTGACTGCCTTGGGTGAAATCCAGACGCTGGAACTCAGTGGCAGTCAAAAAAGATACGACGGCAATCCTTGCAAGCACTATCATATTCGCTGCATGCATTGCGGGGTTTTGGACGATGCCCCCATTGCACCATTCAATCAACTTGAAGACAAACTCTACAATGCGACCGTATTCACCATATTGGGCCATCGCCTTGAGTTTTTAGGACTCTGCCCGGCCTGTTCGGCCGATGAGTCAGCTCGCCAAGCGGTGGAACAAACGCTTGCGGCTGCCCAGGAACCATGAATTGTAAGGCGGTGATTTTCGATTTGGATGGTACTTTGTTGGATACGCTGGCAGATCTCGCCCATGCGGCCAATCGGGTGCTGGCCAACCACGGCTATCCCACCCACCCTGAAAATGCGTTCAACCTTTTTGTGGGCGATGGCTCCAAGCTGCTTATGACGCGCGCGCTGCCTGTAAATCAGCGCCGGCCCGCTGTTATCGACGCTTGCCTGAACGAATTTATCGCCGATTACAAATCCCATTGGGCCGACACCACAAAACCTTATGACGGCATGATGGACCTCATCGAGGCGCTTGTGGCCAGAGCCATACATTTGTCTGTGGTAACCAACAAGCCCCACCGGTTCACAGGAGTCATGATGGATCACTATTTCAAGGGCCTGCCTTTTTTTCCCATCGTGGGGCAGCAAGCCGGCATTCCCAAAAAGCCGCATCCCCAGCAAGCGCTGGCAGCTGCCGACAAAATGGGGGTGATGCCGGCCGCGTGTGTCTTTTTGGGCGACAGTGCGGTGGATATGGAGACGGCCGTTCGGGCTGGTATGCAGCCGGTGGGTGCGGGATGGGGTTTTCGCTCAGCCCAAGAGTTAAGGGCGGCCGGTGCAATC
>JBNLFN010000052.1:0-105411 GCA_050305555.1 Desulfobacteraceae bacterium
TGCGTCTAAGTGACACTAAAATTCGCTGCTGACATGGCGCAAACCACCCGCTGGAGGCACCTGCTGCAGAGTAATAACGAAAGCCGCAAGTTGAGTTAGTAATTAAAATTTTCAATATTTAGGTTTAATTACTAAAAATAGGAGAATATCATGAGCACTCCAAAAAAAGTGGTTTAATGGATTTGAATCGGTTTGCTCCTATCAAAAGCTGATCTTTTGTTTTATTCTCATCTCTTTGATTTTCTCTTGTGGATAAAGGGGTGAAAAAAAGTAACCAAATGCCGGACTATAATCCAACTGCAAAGATGAAAACGGACTATCATCTCCAATGCCCTTTCAAGATGGAATCACGACACACGATTTGATTATATTGACAGATGGTGGGAAATTCAGCAGGGAGAGCAACGCGGTTTAACTGCAACGTCATTAACGAAAACTGTGTGGAGCGCATATCGCAATGGTTACGATTGTGTCTGGACTCGGGACAACCCATCAGATATACACGCTTAGGATAGTTGTTTGTGATAAATGCATGATGTGAAGAAAGAAGATCCTCATGAAAGAGATTCGATGGTTTGTTCTTGCTTTGTTTGGATTGGCCGCTCTTTCAGTGCTGCATTGTCAATCCTCTACGGGCGATGAAAATAATTCAGACGGGAACGGCCAGACCTGCAATGCCCCCGCCAATCTGACGGCCGCAGCCATATCGGATTCACAGATCCGTCAGGCTAAAGAATAATTTTATTCCCATTGAGTATGGTTAATCATATAACTTCAATTATAAAATGGATTTTTATTTTTTGTTATTATTTCAATTATGGAAAAATCCATTAAATACGAGATAGATAACCCATTCAATAACCAGCTTCACATAAATTTTTAAAAAGAAATGGGTCAAGTCTATGATTGCCTTAACATGTCCTGGCCGCTAAGGCTCGCATATGTCAAGACCATTGAGAATAGACTATCCGAATGCATGGCATCATGTAATGAATCGTGCCAGAAGGGGGCAAGATCTATTTGTGGACAAGGCTGATTATCAGCAATTTATTGGTTTGCTGCAAGAAACCACAGATCTGTTCAATGTTAAAGTGGCAGCCTATTGCATGATGCCAACTCATTATCATTTGTTGCTCCAGACACCGGATGCTAATTTGTCCCGTTGTATGAGACATCTCAACGGCGTTTATACCCAAAAATACAATGTTAGCCACAGTTGCGACGGAGCGCTGTTTCGTGGCAGGTACAAATCGATTCTCGTTGATGCAGATACCTATTTATTGCAGTTTAAAAACGGTTCGACGCGGCATTGAAAACGAACCTCGTGATGTTGCCATGTGTTTAATTCGATCCATACGTGCAGAGCCGCTTATGCGAGTTGGTGTAAAATTTGGATTAACCCAATACAGTTCTGTCAGTAGCGCGGTTATCCGTGTCAAAGCAAAGCTGCAAAAGGACAAAAAATTTAAAGGCCGCCGCCAGGATATTGAAAACAATATCCTAAAAGGTCAAACGTAGACTTGACCCAATTGTTTGCATCTGAATAAAAAGGATTGCTAATGGCAACTAAAAAGAAGAGGAAATTTAGAATGCTATATTTTTTTATTGCGCTGGCTATAGCGATAGCGTTTGGTCTTTATGTGAGTGTGGGTCCCAAGCTGAAAAATATGAACGAAGGCATGTGGACAATTACTGTAGAGATGAAAATGCCCGGGATGGAGACGAGCATTCCGGCAGTTCATTCGCAATTTTTGACAAAAGCAAATCCTGTTCCGGAGATCACGATACCGGGGTACGAATGCCACCTGCGCGAACTAAATCCTGTCCAGATCGTCGGTAATCATATGTGGTGGAAGGTCTATTGCGAAGGACCGGGGCCGAATATTAATGGTAACGCTCATGCCAGATACGTCGGAGATACCTTGAAAGGGAGAATAGATATGTGTATCATGGAGGAAGATCAGAAAAATTTTGATATTTACATAGCCGGCTCCCGCACTGGAGATCGTCGATAGGGGATGGTATTTGGGTTAGTTGAAATGAGTAACATGTTGATGTTGTCCATTTTCCCGATTCAACTTTTAGAATCGTGTCCGAACAGGTTTTTCGTTCCGACACTACTTATGGTTCCGGACCGGCAATACACGGTGATTTTCAGTCTCATCCGCCGGGCATGATCGCCGCAGTTTTCTACAGAAATCGAAGCTTATTGCCAACTTTTGAGACCTTTCAATGGTCCAAAGGTATCCGCATGTCAATGTGATCAATTGGGTAATTTTGACGGATTGCGATGGCTTGCATCTCAAAGGATGTTCCTCCCCAGTCCCGTGAATCATCTTCATTTCCTTCAGCGTCGGCAGCCGCCAGTCCGTATAGCCTGCCCTTTTGAAGCTTTTGCAGTAGGTCTTGGCAGCGTTCCAGGCAATATCGCGTCCATTGTCCCGGCATGCCCACATAAGACCGGTTTCCGTATCTTCCACAACGCCGTTATTGAAGGCAATAAAGCGGCCATCCCGGTCAACCTCTTTTGCCGCTCCTGTGAATTTTTCCCATTCTTTTTCTTCTGTCTCTTGGGTGTCGGCAGCGAGCGCCGTATCCCTGATATGGGGTATCGTTTCGGTCTTTTTTTCAATCTTATTTTTCATGACAGGGCTCGTCTGAAGAGAGGACAACTTTTTGACTTTTCTGTCCCCATCAGTTTCCGCGATATTTTTTTGACCGGCATTTTCGACCGCTGCGGCCTTTTTCTTTGGCATGATTTTTTGCTTGTCGTCGGATTGTAGAATCTGCTCCTTTGCAACGTCCTTTCGTCTGTCGTGGGGCAGTCGAACTTCTTTCTTTCTGTCATCTGTGGGTTGGGGAAAAAACACCGGATCTTTTCCGCGCCTTTCTCTGATAAGTTTGATCAACTCCGTCCGTTTCCAGGCCCGGGCAAAATCTTCCATTGTAATATTTTTTTTTCCGCTGTGATATCGCCGGTCCAGGTCTGTACTGGCTTCTATGAGCACCCGGGCAATATCATCGTAACCTTTTGCAATGGCATGGAAAACGGCGGGTTCTTCATCCAAAAGCGTATCAGGTTCGGCCCCATGGGAGATCAGCAGTTTTACCATCCCGAGGTCTCTATTTTTTGTCGCCACCAGAATCGGTGTTTTATACATTTTACTCTTGATATGTACATCTGCACCCGCCTCAATGAGCATACGGGCCAACTCGGGCTTTCTGGCTTCCAGGGCAAGCAGCAAAGGATTCTGGTTGAATTCGTTTTTTACATGGATTGCCTTGCCCTTGACAATCATGGCCCTGACTTCATCATAGCGTCGGTGGTCAAAGGCCTCTAACATGCGTCCACGATCACCGAAACGCATCTGCGCCACAAAGGGCGCAAGGCCTTGAACAGTACAAATTACGATCACCATAAAAAAGAGTCCACCAAATCCATAAAGGATATGGCGAATCTTTATAGGGCCGATCTGGGAATCAAGAATCTTTACAATTGAGTCGCCGAACACCTTTTCGGTTTCAGATGAGGCTTGCCTGGTCGATTCGCTTTTTGACGCCATGGTCGATGTCGGATCCTGGCCGTATTCATAGGTCGCTGGCGGCGGCGCAAAATGAGGGAGCCCATAGTTCCAGAACACAAGCGAAAAGATCAGGGCCAGAAGTCCTATGGCCAGGATCAGTATGTCTCGAACATACAGGGAGTAGAAATCGGCCAATCGTGGATAAGCGGGGGGATTGAGCAGAATCTCCACCTCGTCTCCAGGTTTGTAAAATCCGATCACATGCACCTTGGACTCCCGCACACGTTCAGCTTTTCCGTCATTGGTACGGTAGGTGTATTCCGGATAGAGAGCGACCGCATAAGATGTTTTCGTACTAGGGCTGCTTTTGTGAATTTCCCGGTGGTAACCGGCAAACCTAGCTTTGGACCGACCGGTGGATGTCTGCACGTAAGATACGGTATGCCAGATTTCCAGGGCAGCGAAAAAGGTTGCCGCAGTTCCTGCAAGCATAAACAGCACCAGCATACACTTGATTACGATCGTGAACATAAGAATCGCACCTCCTTGCTCTCGACTGAATCCGGTATTGGGTGGCAACTTGTCTTAAAAAGTATACAGATCGTATATGATGCGGAGGAAAAAATCAATTTACCTGGAGGCCATACAGTACCGTTGCGCCTGAAATAGACCGTTTTCGGATGCAGCATCAACACAGGCTGCTGATTTCCCTGGTCAGTCAACAATGAGCTCGCAACGGTCAGCTGTCCAAATTCACCCTGCACAACATGCTGTATTGACGTTGAGATTGACACCCAAGCATCGGTTTTGCATACTCAAACCCGCATAAAGCAAGTTCTTATTTTTCCGTGCAAAAGTAGAAAATCAAAAAAAGGTTAATTCTTCTAACCACTACTGCTAAAACAAACGATTCATTTCGCCCCACCCGGCCCCAGGTTGGCCCCATTGATGTTTATTTCCCTTTATTTCAGGAGGTTTTAGGTGCTGATGATCCTAACGATACCGCAGTTAGGGACTTTCCTGCCAATAGTCTCCCACCGACATGCTTCCCAAACGTCTCAAAGGCGTTACTCATTGCTACTTGTCATGGTTACTGCGCCAACTGGGCATAACCGTATTTTACTTTAATTTCTCCAATTTACAATATTTTTGGTCAGGCTGCAGGGTATACCCGACGGCAAATGTAAATTCATCGAATGATGCGAGGTGAGACGGCATATATTTTGCTTAATGGCTACTTCCGATTCATTAGAACAATACTTTTCCAGGTATGGCACTATAAACCATACCGCAAAAACAAGAATTGTGAACAAAAGCCCTTGTATGTTCAAATTGCGGTCCTGCGCACTTGCCAGTCTGCAAGACCGAATTTTTGGTTATAAACTCTAAAGGAGGATATTATGGATCATGGGCCAGCCGTCGAATTGGAAGCAGATCATGCTTCTCATTTGAAATCAAAATTAGGCATAAAACTTTTTGCGGTCTATTCTTTGGTTTATGTCGGATTTATAGCAATCAATGTCATAGAACCTATGCTGATGGGAAAAATTATATTCCTGGGGTTGAATCTCGCGGTGGTTTACGGCATGGCGCTGATTTTTCTAGCCGTTATAATGGGACTGATCTACAACCATATTTGTACGGGTTATGAACAAAAAATGAATGAGGATACGGATCATGATTTATGAAGCATCACCTATAGCAGTTGTATTTTTTGTAATCTTTGTACTTTTTGTTCTGGGATTATCATTTTATTTTTCCAGTAGAACCAAATCCGCCGAAGGATACTTTGCGGCAGGAGGAACAATTTCCTGGCAAGTCAACGGCATCGCTTTTGCGGGAGATTATCTTTCAGCAGCTTCTTTTCTGGGCATCTGTGGTCTGCTTGCCTTTTATGGATATGACGGTTTTTTGTATTCAATCGGATATCTAGCCGGCTGGGTCGTGGCGCTGTTTGTTATTGCCGAACCCATGAAGCGCCTGGGCAAATATACCTTTACGGATGCCTTGGATGCAAAATATGATTCCAAGTATATTCAATTGTTGGCCGCCATCAGTACCTTGATTGTTTCAATATTCTACCTGATTCCCCAAATGGTGGGTGCGGGTGCCCTGGTTACTCCATTGCTGGGCCTTCCACATTGGGTGGGTGTTTCAATGGTGGGGGCGATCGTTATCTTTATTGTCGCTACGGCAGGAATGACCTCCACAACTTATGTACAATTTCTCAAAGGTGGGTTGCTGATTATTTTCTCAACCGTTTTGGTCGTTTACCTGTGTATGAATGGTATCAATAAAAAACCTCAAGATGCATATCATTCATTCAAAACCATTGATGTTGCAACGGAGGATGGAAAAGTTGTCCAAATAGATGATGCCACTTCCGGATATGAACTGGTGACCAATGTCTCGAAAAATGGAACCGCATATGTAAAGCTTTTAAAAGATGGAAAGCAAAGCTGGTGGAAACTGACTGGAGACAAACTTGAAGAAACACTTTCAATGGTCATCAAATCCGATGGAACAAAACTGTATAATGGGGAGCCGAAAGAATCGCAAAAATTCTATCCGGTGGGCCATGCAAGCAAGATTTTGGTTGATGGAAAAGAAGTTGAAAAAACAGGTGCAGTGGGGCCGTTTAAATTTCTATCAACAATCAATAATAGCACCATCGTAAGATTTGCCAAGGTTCACTTCAACGCAGACGGTGACGCAGTTACGATATGGTACCAAAATCCTACTTCCGGTGAAGAGATCATGCGACCGGGGCTCAAATTCCACCTGGATAATTCTATGGGAAAACTGAATTTTATCTCTCTCATGCTGGCATTGTTCTGCGGTACTGCCGCACTGCCCCATATACTTATCCGGTATTATACTGTTCCAAGTCAGAGAGATGCAAGAAAATCGACAATTGTAGCGATATCTGCAATCGGTTTTTTCTATATCCTGACCATGTTCATGGGATTGGGTGCAATGGTTACAGGCGTTATTGATGTGGAATCAAGCAATATGTCAGCTCCCCTGTTGGCAAAATACTTTGGTATTGGTCTGTTTTCAATCATCTCCGCAATCGCTTTTGCCACGGTTCTGGGTACGGTCAGCGGATTGATCGTTGCTTCTTCCGGTGCGGTAGCCCATGATCTTGCTAATAAATTCCTGGGCATACAAATGACCAGCGAAAGAAAGGTTATTGTTGGTAAAATTACTGCGGTTGTCGTGGGACTGCTGGCAATTGTTCTGGGTATTTTATTTAAAGGGGTGAACGTTTCATTTCTTGTTGGATGGGCTTTTGCTGTTGCCGCATCTGCCAACCTTCCGGCAATTCTGATGCTGCTTTTTTGGAAAAAGACAACAGCAAAGGGAATTGCTGCATCGATTCTTGTTGGTATTGTCTCAGCACTGGGAATTATCCTGGTCTCTCCAAGTATGTATGTCAGATATGGACTTGAACCGTTAAGTGCACCAATCGGACTTGATAATCCAGGAGTTGTCTCAATCCCTTTAAGCCTATTGACCCTGGTCGTTGTTTCGTTATTGAGCCAGAAAGACAATATAGGGCTCAAATCAGAATCAGCAGCGCTCAAATCCGCAGCAGCGCCAGTGTCCACTTAAAATCAGCACCAAAGGAGCTGCTCTTTCAGGAGGCTCGGCAATATTTTTTGATAAAGGGAAAGCTTATGTTTTCCCTTTATCATTTATTGAATGTATGGTTTAAAATCGAAACGTCATTAAAATGAAAACATCGGAACATGCCAAACATACAGAAAAATTGTTCGGTATCAGAGCCGACGACATTCATCATTGGATTGATGCTTTTTTTGATCACGAAAACTATGAACATTTTGTTTGGACCGGTGCAACAGAGACGGACCCATATGCCCACCGACAGTACAGGCACTGTATAGAGGCGCTGGAAGAGGCTTATGAGGAATTTAAAGGCAAATATTCAAAGGCGGTTGTTAAGAAGATATTTAAAACCCATATAGCGGATGATTATGATGGATATATTCCCTCGCGGAGTGATTTTGCAGATGACCGATTCAATGTTCAATATCATTATAATAATGAGACAGAGAATGATCAATCAATTCTGACCTGCAGGGAACAATCGAACTATTTCAAAAGCCACTCTATGGGAAAAACGGAAAAACAGGAAAAAAAATCTTCAACAGACTTTTACCTGGGGATTCTGCTTCCAACCATTGTGGCTGTTATTCTTTTTATCGCTTCAATTTTTACCATCATTATTCCTGTCTTTCACCAAAACATGATGAATCAGAAAAAGGAGATGATCAAGGAGCTGACCGCTTCTGCAGCCAGTATCATCGAGCACTATATCCTTAAAGAGGAATCCGGTGCAATGACCCGGGAAAATGCCCAAAAAGAAGCGATAAATGCCATCAAAGAAATGAGATACGGAAGTGATAATAAAAATTATTTCTGGATTACCGATATGTATCCGGTCATGGTCATGCACCCCTACAGTACGGATTTGATAGGCAAAGACCTTAGAAATTATAAAGACAATAATGACAAGAGTGGCATAAGGTTGTTTGTCGAGTTTGTTGAATTGGTCAAACAACACAATGAGGGGTATCTTGAATATCAATGGCAATTTAACGATGATCCGTTAAAAACCGCCTCGAAGCTTTCGTATGTCAGGGGTATTCCAAAATGGAATTATATCATCGGAACGGGTGTATACATCAACGATGTGGAAGAGGAGATAAAAGAACTGCAAACAGATCTTTTAATATCCTTTTCAATCATATCCGGTGTCTTGTTATTGATTCTTGTCTATATTGTTTTTCAAAGCCGCAAAATTGATTCAAGCAGGCGGCAGGCCGAGGCCGGGCTAAAAGAGGCAAAGGAAAGATATCAGGCATTGGTTGAGAGCTCAGGTGAAGGATACCTGCTGGCGGTTGAAGGTGAAGTGATATATTCCAACCATACGCTCCAAAAGATGCTCGAATACTCAGAAAAAGAATTTGCCGCCCCCGATATTTTGGACCACCTGTTCACGGATCTTAATATAAACAAGAATATCATTACCCATCTCGAGTTGCTTTTTAAAAACAAAGTACGCCCCGGTCAGTTTGAGGCCCAGATTCATACCAAGAACCAAAAAATTCTTAATGTGGTCATAACGACATCAAAGATTTTCTTCTCAAAAAAAAATGGTCATATCGTCTCATTCCGTCCCATTGTGGGAAAAAAATTAATCGCTTCTTCAAATGGAGACAAATCAGCCGACGCTTATCTTGAAGTGGCTTCTTCCATTACGGACCAAATCAAGAATAGTGAAAACATGAGCAATATTGTCAAAGCCTTGAACAAAATGCCGCTTTTGGTAAGGGACATGCTCGATGAAGGGACCAATGCGGACCACTTGAGACGGATGATCGGCACAGCATATGATGCCGCAATTGCGCATTTTATTAAATTTTCAATTGATGAACTGGGCCCCCCTCCAACCGGTTTTTCATTCATATCACTGGGCAGCAATGCGCGTCATGAAATGACCATGTTTTCAGATCAGGACAGTGCGATCATCTTTTCGGATGTTGAAAAATCACAGCTTCATAACGTCAGAAGATACTTTTTAACCCTGGCCAATCAGGTCTGCAAAAAACTCGACCAAGCCGGTTATCCTTATTGCCCTGGGGATTTTATGGCGGTCAATCCAAAATGGTGCTTAACTTTCAGGGAATGGAAGCACAACTTCAAATCGTGGATAACCAACGCCACTCCGGAATCCATCCTTGATATAAACGTTTTTTTTGATATTCATAACGCTTACGGGGATCAGAAACTTTTTGACCAATTAAATTCCTTTATTCGTGACCAGACCAATCAAAACCCATTGTTTTTCCAGCATTATGCCAGAAACTGCCTTTTATACCGGCCGCCGCTAAACCTTTTCGGGAAGATCCAAACCACGGACAATCTTGTAAGTTTGAAAAAGTGTCTACAGCCCATTGAACTTTTTGCCAGACTGTATGCGCTGAAATACGATGTCAGGGCAACCAATACCATAGAGCGCCTGAATGCCCTGGTTAAGGAAAATATTATAACCGAAGACTCTTGCAGGGAGATTATTTATATTTTTGACT
The DNA here is from genome assembly GCA_050305555.1 of Desulfobacteraceae bacterium. GTDB lineage: Bacteria > Desulfobacterota > Desulfobacteria > Desulfobacterales > Desulfosarcinaceae > JARRKU01. Next base: position 9,641 of record JBNLFN010000052.1, read on the forward strand.
ATATCTGGCATTTGCGTTTTAAAAATCAGGTGCATCAGTATGGTGATCTGCGCAAAGTCAATAACAAGGTGAATCTTAACCATCTCATGGAAATTGAACGAGAGAATTTAAAGAATATTTTACATAAAATTCGATCTTTCCAGACCATGCTCAGTTACGATTTCTTTGGGACGCCAAACCCTTCGTCGTGAATAATGAATTGAATTCATAACCACGGTGGAGCTTGCCCCCCTGAGGCGCGCACATCTTTGCGGCCCGGCATTTCTTGCCCGTAGCGGCTTTCCTTTCCAGGAATGCAGATGGCATCATAATTGCTATATTATGAAGACGAGATGCAAAGTGTTTGCCGGTATTCATCGTTTCTCCGCAGGATCATTGCGATTCTGCGAACGCTGAATCAGTTCCATACGGTGCAATATGCCCCCCATGGCCTCAATGGGCCATAGGGGGTGGGGAAATATGCCTTAGAAGACGACGAGGACCCCAAATGAAAAAAAAAGTCCCGGGAGAAGATCGGATGCAGACATTCAGTCCAATACCGGGGATGCACCTGCATATTGCCGATTTCAAGCCACCCGAGACCATTGAGCAGAAGTTTGAGACGAAAAACCCGGTACTCAGATTTTACTTTTATACCTCAGTGTGCGGATACTGGGAATTGCATTCCCCTTACAGATCCGGCTCACCATACAGGATCTCCTACACTGACCAACTCAGTTCCGTTTTCTTCTATCCGGAACTGGAAGGAAAAATATATTTTCCGGCCGAATGCCGCCAATCCCATCTGAGTATTTATATCACCCAAGACTTGCTGAACAACTATCTCGGCGATAATTTTGCGCACCTGCCCAAAGCCCTCAGGGAGATATCCGAAGGTTGCATGGATAAAGGTTTCTACCATAGCGGACCCCTGCCCCGGTTAATGCATATGGCTATGGACCATCTGATGACATGTCCTTATACCGGGCCTGCCCGGCAGCTCTTTATGGAAAGCAAAGTTATCGAACTGATCGCACATAAAATCGCCCAGATCTGCCCCACTGATAAAACCACCCCCTGTCTGTCCGATTTACATTCCCATGATATGGAGCGTATCCAGCACGCCAGGGGCATCCTGTGCAGCGACCTTGAAAACCCCCCCAGGCTGCGCGACTTGGCGCGTTCCGTGGGAATCAACCACGGCAAATTGAATATGGGATTTCGGAAAATGTACGGCACCACCGTCTTCGGTTATTTGCGACGGATGCGTCTGCTGGAGGCAAAACGCCTGATCGATCAAGGGGATATGAATGTGACCGAAGTCGCCCTCAGCGTGGGTTACAACAGCCTGCCCTCTTTCTCCAAGGCCTTTTCGGAATATTTCGGCCGCCCGCCCATCCAGTGCCTCAAAAAGCGTCTCTTGAGTTTCGGGACCCAGGCCATGCGGAATTGACCCCACGCCCCGATCCCGTCTTTGCAGCATTTCGGATAAAAAAAGAATCAAATGAAATAAGCATCACACAACTGTCCCGTGTATTCTTGTCCCAAAAACAACAATAAAAGGAGAAGAATCATGAGGCCATGGGAAATGGGGATTACCCTTGACAGTGAACAGAAAGCAATGGTGGACACGGCCGGCAAATTCGCCAAGAAGGTCATGCGCCCGGCAGGCATCGAACTGGACAGACTCCATCCCGGAGATGTGGTCGACCGGAACTCCGTCCTATGGTCGGTCTATCGGAAGTACCACGAACTGGGGTTCCATAAATTAATCATTCCCAAAGCATTGGGCGGACTGGAGATCGACCCGTTGACCTGGAATCTTATCGTGGAGCAACTGGGATATGGCGATGCCGGAATAACTGAGAGCCTGGCATGTTCCCTGGTGCCCTTTCTCCTGGCGGCCGTATTCGGTACCGATGAAATGCATGAACTGGTTCGTGAGTATTGCAACGATACGGACGCGAAAATGATCGGGTGTTTTGCATTCACCGAGCCCGATCATGGGTCGGACTGGGTCCTGGCGGCCCAATCCGAATTTGACGATTCCGGGATCGTTCCTTCGGTGAAGGCGCGCCGGGAAGGCGGCGAATATATCATCAACGGTCAAAAATCAGCCTTTATCAGCAACGGCCCCATCGCAACCCATGCCCTGTTGATTCTCTGCCTGGATAAATCCAAGGGCATGCGGGGCACGGGAATCGCTCTTTTGCCGCTGGACCTGCCCGGCGTATCCCGCGGCAAGCCATTGGATAAACTGGGGTTGCGCTCCTATGCCCAGGGCGCGCTCATTTTTGACGATGTCAGAATACCTGAAAAGTGGATGCTGATTTCAGATCCTGAAAAGGGTTTCCAGACGCAGCAATGGATTTTGACGCCGGCCAGCGAACTCCTGAGCGCCGTGAATACCGGACTGGCGCAAGCCGCCTTCGATGAGGCCCTGAAATACGCGAAAACGCGCGTGCAGGGCGGCAAACCCATTATCGAACACCAGAGCATCAACCTGAAACTGTTTAAGATGCTGACGATGATCGAATCCGCCCGCTCTTATTCGCGACGCATGGCGCTGCACAATGCCGCCAATCCCCCGGGGTCGGCCATGCATGCCCTTTCTTGCAAAGTGCACTGCACCGAGACCGCCTTCACGGTGGCCAGTGAAGCCATGCAAATATTCGGAGGATACGGTTTAAGCAAGGCGTATCCCATTGAGAAGATGTTCCGGGATGCCAGGGCCGGCATGATCGGTGAAGAAAACAATGCCCTGTCACTGGCTGGGGGATCCTTTTTGTCGGAATGGTTATAGACCAACGGCCACCGCAACTATGGGGTTAATTGATGACCGGGTTAATAGCAAAAAATTCAGGCCAGATCGTTAGTATCACAAGGACCAGGCCCTGAATAATGATATACGGGACCACGCCTTTGTATATATGCAGCGTTTTAATCTGCGGCGGTGCCACCCCTTTCAAGTAAAATAAACTAAACCCGAAGGGCGGCGTTAAAAAGGAGGTTTGCAGATTCATTGCAATTAAAATGGCATACCAAACAGGGTTAATGTTGATGGCCAGTGAGATGGGTACCAGGATGGGGACAATAATATAAGAGATTTCGATAAAATCGATGAAAAATCCCAAAACCATGATGGCCGCCATGGAAAGGATGATAAAACCCCATTTATCACCCGGCAGGCCGAGCATGAACTCTTCAACGATCAAATCCCCGCCTGTATACGTAAACACCATGGAAAATGCGGTGGCGCCAATCAAAATCCCAAATACCATGGCCGTTATGTTTACGGTTTCACGGGCGCTTTCCGCGATCAGCTTAAATGAGAATGAACGATACAAAATGGCTAAAACCATGGCACCAATACCACCCACGGCCGCTGATTCCGTGGGGGTTGCAATACCTGAAAAAATGGACCCCAATACCAGGATGATAAGAATTAAAGGAGGAAGAATGGTTTGAACAGCGGTGATCACTTGTTTTGTTTTAGATCCCTTACTGCCTGCAATGACGATGGGAGGCGCGGCATCTTTTTTGAAAAATGAAAAGATAACGATATATATAATATAAGCCCCAACAAGCGCCAACCCTGGCCAGATCGCTGCTAAAAACAGATCCCCCACCGGCACCTGAAAAACATCGCCCAGGATGATGAGCACGATTGAAGGGGGGATGATTTGGCCCAAGGTCCCGGACGCGCATATGGTGCCTGTGGCTAGTTCTTTTTGATATTTGTATTTGAGCATCACCGGTAAGGAGATGACACCCATGGCCACCACGCTGGCACCGACAACGCCCGTTGAAGCGGCCAATAGGGCACCCACAAAAATTGTGCTGATGGCAAGTCCGCCCCGAATTTCACCAAACAAAAATCCCATGGACTCTAATAAACGCTCAGCCAGTTTTGTCTTTTGCAGGACGATACCCATATAAATAAACAATGGGATCGCCATCAGGATCGTATTGTTCATGATGGACCAGATGCGGTGGGGCATAAAAGCAAACATATTTTTCCCCACCATTAATCCTTCTATCAATGACCCATCTACCCCAATTTCAACGATGCCTGCAATAAAGCCGAAAACCACCGCCACAGCTCCAAATGTAAATGCTACCGGAAAACCAAACAGCAACATCAACAATGCAGCAAAGAACATGATAATGCCTACCATCTTAGACTCCTTCTTTGGGAACTTGCTTGTGAACACCTTTGTACAGGTTGATATTTTTGATAATCACGCCAACGGTAGAAAAAACGAGCAAGAAAAAGGAGGTCGGCACCAGCGCCTTAATGATCCATCGGTGCGTCAAGCCACCCGGATCGCCACTGATTTCATGGGTGTTGAAAGCCTCAAGAACAAAATCAATGGAACCAACAGCAATCAGCAGCGAAAAAGGGATTAGAAAGACAATCGAACCCACGATATTGATAATCGCTTTTTTCTTTGTTGCCAGGCCGTCATAGATAAGATCGACTCGGACGTGTCCGTCTTTAAATAAGGCATATGAAATACCAATTAGAAGTACGATTGAAAAAAGGTGCCACTCCATCTCCTGCATGGCAATGGAACCGCTTTTAAACAGGTAGCGCATAATGACATCATAGAATACGTTCAGTAGCATGAGCATCATAATGCCGGCTGTCACATGACCGAGGACATCCGAAAACCGGTCAAATAAACGTTCAATCTTTACCAACATGTGACCATCCTTAGGTTTAGATTTACCGAAACAACGATTTCGCTGTTCAGGCACTTCTGCTTTTAAAAAAAGTGCTGCAGGTTTTCCCGGCAGGAGGCGATGGCCGAAAAAACCCACAGCACACAAAGATTAGAGATTGTCTTTCAGGTAAGAATAGTCAGATATGCGAGTCCATTCTCTTGATTTTTTCTGGTATTCAGCCTGAGAATCCAAAATCTTTTTCAGCATGGGGTTGCCTGCGGCTTTTTCTGCCAACAGCGTTTGGTTAGCAGCTTTCATGGCATCCATCACTTCTTTTGGGAATGTGCGAACTTTAATGTTGGGATAGTCTTTCTCAATTTTAGACCAAGCTTCTGAGCTCATATGATAATTCTGGGTGTACATGTCATAGGCGGCAAGCTTCATGGCCACCGTCAGGATTTCTTTGTTTTTCTCGGAAAGTTTAGCAAATTTTTTCTTGTTGACCAGAAACTGAAGCTCCGTTGCCGGCTCGTGCCATCCCGTATAGTAGAATGGGGCAATTTTGTTGAAACCCATTTTGATATCCATACCGGGGCCGACCCACTCAAGGGCATCAATGGTCCCTCTTTCCAGAGCCATATACAATTCACCCACCGCAATATTGGTAACGGTCAAACCCAGTTTGGCCATGACTTCACCGGCAAAACCCGGGATCCTCATTTTAAGCCCTTTGAGATCGGACAAGCTGTTAATTTCCTTTGCAAACCAGCCGCCCATCTGCTGACCGGTGTTGCCGCCCGGAAAAGAGAGCACATTGTGGGGGGCATAGGCTTCCTGCATCAGCGCCATTCCCCCCCCATAATAGAACCAGGCGTTCTGTTCAGCGGTGGTCATGCCAAATGGCATGGTGGTCAGCGGCAGAAGGGCTAAATCTTTTCCTTTCCAATAGTATGAAGCAGAGTGTCCCATATCGTATTGACCCAGCTTAACCATATCCAGGACACCAAAAGGCGATTTGTGCTTGTTGGAGGAATCGATTCGAATGGTAAATTTACCACCACTCATGGTTTTGACCATTTTGGCCATGTTGGTGACGGTATCCGTAAACGGGGGCAAGTTTGATCCCCAGGTCATGGCCAGTTTCCAGGTCACCTTTTTCTCAGCAGCATTGGCCACACCGCTCAACAGGGTTGCCACAAATAAGAGGGTTAAAAAAATCCCAACCCTACTGCGGGCATTTTTTGAAAACTTCATCAGGTATCTCCTTTGAATACGTTAAAGGGTATATATAGAATTGTTTTTCTGGGAGAGAGGGATCTCCTTCTCGTTTACGTCACACCCAAAAAAACAAGGACAGCCGTCGTTTTTTTAAATCTTTCCTGCCAAGTGCTTTATGCATTTATTAAAGGACAAGGCCGCTATAGACAAAAAAATATGGCTGAAGCGTCGCTTTTTGGGTCTGAAATGTATGATTTGGGGTGTGAATCAAACACGAATTTATAATGGCGGTGTTTTCCCCATTGTTGCAAAAGTCGGAGGGCTTCGAACAGACCACGGCGACCAAGGGTGAAGCGTACCAGGGTCGGCAGACCCGAACGTCGTTTTTTACAGATGAACGGCCTGTTTTTGCGGACCAACGGTTGATTTTTACCCACTTTATATCTTTGTGGCCGTGCGGATTGTTCCAAAAGCGTTTGAAATACCAATGCATATTAATTAATTCAAGCGTTGGGAAAGGCTTAGATGGAATGCAAGCCCACCCATTTTACATCCGGTGCTTTTTGGTTTACACTGCGGGCATAGATCTGAAAGTGTTTGTTGACTGGTTTAGAGATCGTTATGGAAATTAAATGCCTGATTGTTGATGATGAAACGCCTGCCGTGGATGAACTGAATTTTATTCTCTCTGGGATTGCAGGAGTTGTTGTAATTGGGTCGTCCCATAGTGCCGCACACGCGATTAAAACCATTCGTGCAACCCACCCGGATCTTGTTTTTCTTGATATCAAAATGCCGGGCCGAGACGGTTTTGACGTGGTTCAGGCATGTGCATTCTATCAGAAAACGCCATTCTTCGTGTTTGCCACGGCCTATGATGAGCACGCTGTTAAGGCATTTGAAGCCAGCGCGGTTGATTATATTCTTAAGCCATTTCAGGTTGATCGTGTTAAAAGCAGCGTCGAGCGGGTTAAAAATTTAATGCTGACCCAGCGGCAGGGGAGCCTCTGCGGGCAATTGGAGAAATTGGTTGAGCGTATCCCTCCACCGGCCAACCCAATAGCCAAGATCAGCGTGGAGCACAAAGGTCGCATATTGCTTTTAGACCCGGACAAAATTGTTTATTGCAAAGCGGAAAAGAAGGAGATTCTGGTTTGCACCGATAGGCCATGTTACACCCTTCACGGGGCGGTAAGCCTTGACACTTTAGAGCTTAGGCTCAAGACTTACGGTTTTTTCAGGTCCCATCGCGGCTATTTGGTAAATCTGGCCTGCGTTAAAGAAGTTGCTCCGTGGTTTAATGGTAAATATATACTCACCACAACCGATCAAGCATCCACAGAGGTGCCGGTCAGTCGAAGACGGGTCAAACCGCTAAAAGCGCAACTGGGTTTATAGGTTTAGGCGACATGGATACCTTGTCATACGCAGAGAACATACTGCCCATCATCAAGTTGTTTTTGTCGCTGGCAGAGCATTTCGGTCTCATATCGGCCGTCGCCTTTATTTTGCTTTCAACGCGTACCTTGCAACGCATGATAGCAAGGGAATTGACCGTCCAGGACAAAATTGCGCTGATCCTCTTTTTTGGCGCGTTTGGCATATTCGGCACCTATGATGGGGACCCCATACAAGGTGTCATTGCAAATCTGCGGGCCATCAGTATGATTCTGGCCGGCCTGATCGGTGGGCCTGTGGTGGGGATCGGCGCCGGATTGATTGCCGGCGGCCATCGCTTTTTCATTGAGATGGATGGCTTTAGTTCACTGCCATGTGCATTGGGCACCATATTGGAAGGAGTGGCTGCCGGCGTGGTCTCCATGCGATTGAAAAACGGTGCCCTGAATTGGCGCGTGGCGGTCATATTAGGTGTTTTGGGTGAATCCGTTCACATGGGTCTGGTGCTGTTGATGGCCCAGCCTTTTGAAACAGCGCTATCCGTGGTCCGGCTGATCGGTATCCCGATGATTATATCGAATGCGCTGGGCGCCGGTTGTTTGATCGAAATGATTCGTATCGTGGTTCGCAACCGAGAGCGCAGAGCATCCATTCAAGCGCGCAAGGCCATGACCATTGCGAACCAGACCGTCATTCATTTGCGTGAAGGGCTTAATGAAGCTTCAGCGCTGGCCACGGTAAAAATTATTCATGAACAAACACGGGTGGCGGCTGTAGCGATTACGGACACAAGGCAACTATTGGCATATGTTGGCATCGATGATGATGACTACCGACCGGGTCAGGATTTGTGCACCAGTACCACCACCACGGTGTTAAGGACAGGAGAGCCGGTTTTTGCGTCTAGCAGCACGGCAGTGGGAGAAGAGGTGCCCGATCAGATGTTCCAATCGGCCATCGTGGTGCCGTTGAAAAAAACAGGCGAAATCATCGGCGCATTGAAATTATATGGTGACAAAAAACACACCCTAAACCACATCGACTTTGAAATCGCCAATGGATTGGCTAATTTGTTTTCGACCCAGCTTGAACTTCAAGACATTCAAATCAAGTCCCAGTTATTGGACCGCGCCGAGATTAAGCGGCTGCAGGCTCAGATCAACCCGCATTTTCTGTTTAACTCCTTGAATACCATCGCTTCCTTTTGTCGCACCAACAGCCAGCATGCAAGACAATTGCTGTTGGAATTGTCCAATTATCTTCGCCGAAACATAAAAGACAAACGTCAATACATCCCATTGGATGACGAGTTGAAGCAGATCAAGTCCTATCTGGCCATTGAGCACGCGCGTTTTGGCGACCGAATACAGTTTGAGATGGATATCAAATCCGACGCCAAAGAGTGGCCGATGCCGCCGCTCATCATCCAGCCCTTGGTTGAAAATGCTGTAAAACACGGGCTCTCATGCAAAGAAGAGGGCGGCAAAGTATGGGTGCATGCCGGCCAAAAAAACGGTGTTTTACATATTCAGGTCAAAGACAACGGCATCGGTATTTCGGAAAAAGCCATCGCACATGTATTCAGCAAGCACGGTTCGGATTCCGCCAATCCAAGTATGGGGCTGAGAAACGTGAACCAGCGGTTGGAGCACATTTACGGCCCCTCGTCCGGCATTCAAATAGAGAGTGCTTTTCAAAGTGGAACAACGATTATCATGAACCTGCCATTGCCAAAGGACCTCGTCAATTAAGGGTAGATAGAACGCCTATTCGGGATAGTCCAATACCACCTCAAATGTGACCGTATCCACGACCACGACAGGGGACCACGACAGGGTCGCATCTTAATTATTCATTATTAACACTATCCAAACACAGATAGATATTTAGGTTTGATAGTCATATAAATGGGTTAGAGTTGATTGCCGGCGTTTTGTTCCAAAAGGATCATCGTGGGCAAAATCAATTACGGGTGTGTGAAATATTTGCCTTTATATAGAGGATGTGTTCTAAATTATAGAATGGTGTCGTCATAATACCGTCGCCATGTCGTTGTCGTGTCGTGTTCTTTTGATCCTGCGTTGTTTCAGAACCCAATTCATGTGGAGATGATGGATGATCAGAGTTGTGCTGGCTGTTTTTCTGGTGTTGATGATGGGTTGTTCAGGTGGCGGTTCGGGATCAGGTTCAGGAGGCGGTTCGGACGGTTCTGACGCATGGACCATTGCCATTGATACAACGGGCAGCGGCACTGCATTAAATCCAGCTCTGCTTGGCCACTACGATCTTTCCGGCGTACTATATGACTATGCCAATATCGGCGGACTGATATCCGCCATGGGCGAAGTCGGTTTTGCCCAATGGCGCATCGGTGCGGGGCGCTGGGAGCAAGGTTCTGAACTGCTGGCCATCCTTACCGATTCAACCGTATGCCCCCCTTCTTCCGGTATTTTTTCCACCACAGCCACCACGGATGCGCAGTTGATGGCGGCCAGGGACTGGTTTACGTACACCGACGGCAGCCCGGTGTCCCTTGGGGATACTGCCGATAACGGACGTTACTATTTGGACTACATTCGTTCAGTGGTTGATGCGACACAGCTTTTTGGCACCGAATCTTTTGTATCCATCGACATCATGCCCCGTGCCTTGTCCAATAATCAAACTGCCAATCGCGTGGATTGCGGTACCACCTTCATGAACGCGGTCTCCAACAACCAGCCGCAGGATTCGACCGTTTTTGCCAGTGCGGTGACGGGTCTGGTTCAGCGTGTGGTTGAAGGGACCGGCACCCAAACCGGCAGTGAGCGCCCGCGCAATGTGACCTATTGGGAGGTTTGGAATGAGCCCGAGTTTTTATACTTCTGGCAACCGGGTTGGACAGATCCTTCGCTCTTTTTTGATATGGCCGTGCCGGTTCTGGTTGCCCTGGATGCATATCGTACCAGTTCCGGCAATTCGGGGCTAAAATTCGGCCTGGGCAGTTTTGCCTATGAAGCAACCGCCATTGCCACCCTGAACCAATTTGACGTGGTGCCGGTGCCCATGGATTTTATCTCTTTTCATGGCTATGATGACGATCCGCTGGTGATTGTGGACAAGATTGAGCAGGTGGCCGCGGCGGCCCAAAGTTCCACCAACTACCAGGATGTAGAAATTGTCCTGGCCGAGTGGGGTCCGGATTTGGCCACCCGTGTCGGAGATCAGATCTATGCAGCGGGAATGGGGCCGCCACTGCATGCGGCTACTGTAATTGCCTTGGGTGCGGCTGCTGGTCTGGATATGGCGCATCATGCCATATTCTACGATTACCATCCCGCCGTCGCATTGGGGTTGGTAGATAACAGCGGCCAGCCGCGAACACTCTATCGGGGGTACGAGCTAATGGCCAAGGTGATCGTTCCGGGTGCGGTGCGTTTGTCGCCCGCAGGATTTGGTGATGGCAAGCTCGATGCGGGAATGGGGGCGGTCCTGGTCTCACGCGATGGCGGCGGCGCCATTCGCGTATTGCTTGTAAATCGGAATACCGGCCGACGCACCGTAACGGTTGAACTGAATGGTGTGGCGACGGCCCCCAATATCATATATGCCTTTGACGGGAGCGATGATCCCATCGATCCGTTAAGAACCGTCGCATCCACCGGGACGGATGTTGTGCTGCCCGCCAATTCATTGATGGTGCTCGAGTTTTAGCTTTGGACTCCGGATAGTTTTAGGTAAAATCGCTTCTAGTATCCTTTATGAAGTGCTCAAGATGCTCAAGGCCGGGGCAAAATAAACGATGCCGTCATTGAAAATATGCTCTCTTGGCGTCACAGTGGCTTTAACGTGTATTGCGGTCCCACTATATGGCCAAACAATGACCCGGGACTTGAGGATCTGGCCCGCTACATCATCCGCGCCTGTTTCTCTGCCGAGCGTATGACCTATGTTGCGGCCAGGGACACATTGGATGGACATGCTGAGGATAGTTCACTGATCAAGAAAATATTGGTGCATTTACGATTGTGGGATACAAGGACACCACGACCCGACCCAACTGGATGATACGCATATGCCCGCCATTGAAACTGAACTTGCCTACGATTACACCTGCTTCTGGCCGGCGTAGCCATAGGCTTCTATGGCGAAGACGGATCACAACGGCCGCCCATTGATTATTGGACCCAATAAGGGATCTAACCATGGCAAAAATTTTGTTTACAGGCCATAGCGTATCACTGCGTTCAAAATCAGGCTATTTTGGCTTTCCGCCAAGGCGGCGATGTTGATTTCCGGGGTCGGAGCACAAGGACCGCGCAATGGTCAGCCGACCAACTTTTCCTTACACAACACCTTGTATTGAAAGCAGTATTAACACACAAGCATCGCTTGCCTATACTCAGCCGCGTAAAAAGCAGCTTCTTATCCTTTATAGGAGAGAAATTGGGCCTATGATATAAACGACGTTGAACACAATGCCGTTGTGATCCGGACCCTATCTGATGTATTCTCCAGCCTCCACGGCGAATCTGGATTGTCTCCTGCGGTGATTTATCAGGATACAATCAGCTTTGCTTTCATACCGCTGTGCCCCCAGCCGCAAAATTTGGTGCACTTGATGGTGAATTCACCTTTTTTATCGGCCACGAATTCGATGGTCACCATCTCGTTTTTCGGCAACGCACGATCGATATTATACGCTTTGATCCCGAAACCGTGGTCTCGGTCCGTGGCAGTGATCTGCAGGACCACCTTGTCCCCCAGGTTCACTTTTATCGTATCCGGGGTAAAATCATATTTTTTGGCCATGATTTGAAACGTTTTGGTTTCCTGTGCATACAGATCGCTGGCACCGGCCAGCAAAGCAATCGCTACTAACAAATATATCCATCGATAAAATCGTTTATCCAACATGACACACCTCCTTTTTCTACAACATTGGCATGATTCAACGATCAAGCAACCGGGTATCCGATCTCTTCCAATAAATAGGATCAATGACATGCCGGCGGCTGCCCTCCTGTAGCCCTTTTCAGCCGGTCAAGGTATCGTTGCCAGAATCCTTTTTTCTTCTTTGCAGTGAACTTGTCCGGGTTCGCCTCAAATGCCGCCTTGCACCCTTGGGCGCAAAAATAAAATGCGACACCGTTGTGGCAATATTTTGCAGGTGCCTTGGCCGGATCCACCACCATGTTGCAGACCGGATCGATAAAATGATCTTTTTTGATAAGCTGAGCCATAAGGCACCTCTCATTTGTTTTTGAAACCATTTCAATGCATGATCCTTATTGCAGATCCTGCTTCATGCTTTCATATTCAAGTTTGCTGATTTCACCGCTGGCGTAGCGCCGCTTTAAAATCTCCAAGGCGTTGAAGTCGACCGAATCATTTCGAACGGTATCGTCCGATGAACTGTGGCGCGTAATCATACCTGAAACCAGCAGACCAAGGGCTGTTAGTACAGCCATCCAAAAAATAATCATGATAATGCCCCTACCTCCGCCTCCCATCATCATGTGGTGCGGCATAACCCAGGCACCATAGCCATAACCGAAATAGTTCTGGTGATTGTTGAGAAACCAGATGCCGATAGCGATTAATGCGACAGAAATTCCCAGGCTGATCAATGTACTGGTTTTCCTATTCATGAGATCCTCCTTTTTTTCACCGCAGACTCAAATCTCCAGGGCCGGTGTAAACCGTTGCCCCGGAGTTGACCGGCAATTGCCAGCAATAACCTCGTCGAAACCTTCGGCTCTGATAATCTTTGGGATTGTTTGTTATTCACAAAATCCTTGCTATCTCAATACAGCAAACGCTATGCCATCAATATAGGCTAAATAGGTATACAATAATATCTAATTGTTTTAATAGTGTTTTTCTGATGCAACTCCAAATAGTGAGGCGGTATTGAAATGGATTTTAGATGAGTAGGCTGTGTAAAATCGAATCAGCAAGGCTGATTTTTAGAATGGGTGTGGGTAAAAAGAACCCGCTGATGGGAAAGCGTTTTCGAATGCGCGCTTTTATTATTAAACACCATAGCCTTTTAGCCTATTGTGCAGTGTTTTTCGAGTGATACCCAACCTTCGGGCTGTTTCGCTCTTATTTCCGCCAGTGGCGTTTAAGATCGCTAATATAGCTTCTTTTTCTATCCCCTCCAGGGAACGTTGCCGTTCGTTGCCAAAAGCATTGACATCGATATCTCTTGCTGGTCTGGGTAGCTTGGACACAACAGGGTCGCCCAAATCCGATATTTTAAGCCGACCGTCGGCAAAATATCCATCATTGGTTGAACCTTGGCCTGATATAGGGCCAGTTGCACATAAATAAAGGCTCATTGGATCGTGGCTTAGACAGCTTTGCTTGAGCAGCACTGTCTTGCTCTATGATATTTTGTACCAGCACCATTATGTTTTGAATGGCTGAAGTCAAATACTCCCGGATTTTGACCCGCCAAAGTCTTCTCCAGCGTGCGCGTTGGTATCCATATCTTGTGCTATGTGCAAAAGAGCGCTCCATCAAGTGTTGGCGCTTGTTAATATCGCTCTTTGCCTGACGAGTTTGTGATTGCATCAGCATCTGGTCTAAATCGTCCTGGCGCACATGGCGTTTGACAGTTCGACCTTGTTTGGACCGAGAGCATTGCGGTTTGAGTTTGCAGTTGTTGCATATCTTTGCCGGTAATGAATACCCTAAATGGTTGCGCTTCTTTTTAAACTTGCGTGGTCAAGCAGTTCGCCGGCAGGACAGATAAAAAGATCTTCATCCGGGTTATAAACAAAATCCGACGGTTTGAATATGCCCCTGCGTGTGCCGACGTCTTTATTGTTTTTATCAAACGATTCAAAGGGCAGGGCAATGTTACGATCGCAGCAGGCCAGATAGTTGTCGATGGTGCCATATTTGCTGTCTGCCACTGCCGTCTTTACTGACTTGCCGGTATTGGCTTGATGCAGGTCAATCAACGGGGTTAACAGATGGGCTTCGTTTTTTCTCCAGGGCTGACATCGGTGGCGGTGATGACACCGCATTTTTCATCTATTGCACGATGAATTTTATATTTGACTCCAGAGCGCCCCGGCCCCATGCGAACAACTGAAGCATCAGGATCTGTAGTGGAGATATGTTTGCGGTTGGCTTTGCCCTTTTTGGGTTCGTGATCGTACTGCTGTTCCAGTCGGGCTTCTAGTTCGCGATAGCTTTTGTTTAAATTTCGCTTCAGTGAGTGTTGGTTGACCACTGAGTTATTAGAGGCATCGGCCTGAACCATGCTGGCATTCACGGCATAGGTGGCCCGGGCGGCCTCGATGCAGCAACATATGACTGGCGCAACCCAGTGGTCGAGGTGATCATCGAGCGCATCCGGTAACCTGTCCCGGTGAAAAGAATCAATTTCGAACTGGCCCGTTCCACGGAACAGGAGAAGCAGTCCCAGCTTGAGCGCCTGGCCGCCTTTCAGCAACCCCGCACCGAACAGGCGCCCGAAACCCTTGGGCGCCTCAAGGCCGTGGCCCTGGAGGGTGGCAATATCTTTGCGGAATTGATGGAGACGGTGCGGGTGTGCAGTTTGGGGCCTATCAAGACAGCCTGCGGATTACCCCCGGTGGGAAATCATGATAGTGGGGCAGGACGTCTGCTGAAGTATCTCAAAGGCGATCGGTCCGAAAAGCTTGCGATGGCGTCCGAGCCTCTGCAGGCCAAGCACAAGGAGATCCGCCTGATCGGCCAGGCCGGCAACCGCTGGAACAATCCGCGATGTACGCTCAAGGCGAATTATCGCTGATGCATGAACCTCATCGCGTGCCAGGTTCTCAAGTTCGCGCCGCTCACGTTCGACTTCTTCATCAGAAAACTGTTCAGGCAGGAGTCGGAGAAAAGTAATCTCACGCGGCAAGAGGTGGTTTCGAAAGAGACTCGACAGGAGCCTGGAGCGTAATTCATCATGGGACCCCTTGCCGGCGACCGGAACGAGAATGCGTTTAACGGTATGCATGGTCCAGCCTGGCGGTGCTCGCAGGATAACGATATCCGAGTCGAGTCTGCTGAGAAGCCGCTCCAGGTTGCCCCCGTGAATTTTTTCGGTAACCTTTGAAAAACCCAAAAGCACGGATGCACAACGGTAGTCTCGGGCCACGCGGCAGATTTCCGAAAAAGGATCCTGGGCAATCGTCGTCAACGCTTCAGGTGCCAGACCTTGGCTGAAAGAAGCACTCAGCGATTCTTTCAGGACCGATTGCGCATCAATGAGCTGTTGCGGCACTTTACCAGGGACCCATTTGTCAGGTGCTATGACAACTGACAGGAGTAGCACATGGCCGATTCCGTTCGGCGACAGGGCGGTCGCCAGGGCGACAAGGCCCTCAGCGCTCGCTGGGTTGGCAATGGGAACCAGGATAAGGGGTGCTCGACCGCGCATCATGAGCAGCTTGGGATCGCGGCCTTCGGCAGCAGCATCGACGATTCTGGCATGCCGGGCAAAGCGAATGAGAAAAAGCGCAGCGCCTGAAATCAGCCAAACACCGGTTATGAGACCCGCGGATGGGACGTTGACCCCTTGAAATAGGGCCAAGGCCAGGCAGGCGACCCCGCCGACCAGCGGGACTAGAGGGAAAAGGGGCGCTCGAAATCCTCTGATAAGGTCACCGGATCTGGATCGGGCGAGATAGCCGATCACATGAACCAGGGCGAAGGTAACCAGGAAAATAAGGCTGGAAGCAGCACCCGCGGCGGCGAGGTTCGGTATGACCATAAGGATGGCAATGACAATCGCGCTGGTGACAAGAATCGCACTGACCGGTGTCGAAAATCGATAGCTGACTTTTTCGAGAGGGCGAAAGAGCGTTCGGTCTTTCGCCATGGTTTGGGCCACGCGTGACGCTGCAAAGAGGTTCGCCTGGAGGGCGGAGAGCATCGACAGAAGGCCGGCCGCCATAACCAGCCAATACCCAGGTGCGCCCAGGTAGCGTCCTGCGGCCCGCGCGATGATGGTATCCGGATTTGCTGCGGCCATGTGCATGATCGATTCTCCGGATCCTGTGCCCGCAGCGGTAACCACGATCAAGAGCGGAAGGTAAATAACCAGTGCGATGGTGAGCGACCAAAGCATTGCCCGGGGAATGGTGCGCCGGGGCTCCTTGATTTCTCCGGCAACTGCGGCAATGAGGTCAAAGCCTTGCAGCGCAATGAAGGTATACCCCATCGCCGAGAAAAGGCCATGGAATCCCATGGGAAGAAAAGGGGTGAATTTTTTCGCAGAAATTGTGACACTCACCGAGCTTATGGCCACGAAACCGCCGATGATCAGAACGGTGAAAACGACAACTTTCCCGATATTGACCCATTGTCCACCACCTCCGTTGGAGCGGATTAAACCCAACACATAAAGGCAACATGCGGCAATTGCCAGGACGTTTTGCGTGCCGGAAGCAGTCAGCCAGGATGGAGGTGGACCCCACAAGCTGGAATAGAGCGTACCTGCAGCCGCACAGAAAAAAGAGCCGAATCCCAGCGCATAGAGAACTGCTGCGACGATGGAGGCAAACCAGACCACCCAGCCGACGGCAAATGCAGTTCCCACGGACAGGACCTTTTTTGCGAAAGTGTAGGTGCCGCCCGATTGGGGGAATAGCACGGAAAGTTCGGCAAAACTCAACGCCGTTAAGACCGCGATGACTCCGTTCAAGGCGAATGCCGCCAAAGCACCCGGACCGGTCGTGGTAAAGGCCACACCGGCCAGGGCAAGGATGCCCCCGCCTACGATGGCGCCAACACCGACGCCGATGGCGCCAAAAAGGCCGATGGTGCGCTTCGAGCTTGTGTGGTGGCCAGACATTGATCAGTTTTTAGACCTGTTGGGGATCCATTCGTCCATGAAAATTTAGCACGATTCTGACTCAAATGAAACCATGCGTCGTGATGACCTGGGACGCAAGGTTTGGCCCGGTTTGACGAATGGGAAAAAATCCCCCAAAAAATATATTAATAAATATTGCAATAAGTTAAACACATGAAAGATTCTTACGGGGACATTATTCCCCAAATTTTATAAAGTGACAATGTTGTAGCAAACTCTATTTTCGGAAGTATATCGTGCGGATAAAAAAGAATCCAGCAATGGCTTGCTCCCCGCGGTGGCCCAAGCCTCGGTCACGACAACCTGCATATTTGGCACAAGAGGCATAAATGGAACAACCTGCGAACTTTCAAATCGATCATCACCTGACCAAGCGAATTTTGGTTTTCGGCAGCGGCAACCCGCTTTTCGGCGATGACGGATTTGGCGAGCGGGTTATCGAGCAAGAGATCCGTGAAGGCACGAGGACACAACAGGGTCGCGGCTACCCAAGGTGCCGGACAATCTCTGGGAGATTACGATACAGGTGCCTTGTTGGGAGCATATCGCAATGACACGCCTATTGCCGTTATCAACGTTTATCCATCGGACGGTTATTGGGGCGGTGACTTCATTCAGATGACGGAAAATGCGATGAACTGGTGTGCCCCTGCAACTTCCGGCCCCTCATTTGGCGGTGGCGGCGGTGGGTGCTTTATTTCCGATATCGTTTTTGATTAAAACCATACCATTGTGACCCATACATACGGGACCGGTGCATCGGTCCCGGATTTTCAGGATGAGGACGCAGAAAACCTGCCTTGGCGCCAACTCCGAGGAAAAAGTCAAAACCATCATCTACCGCGCTGGTTTTACCCGGAACACGGGTGATACCTACTATAAATAGCTGCATATCGATGATGAACCGTACCTGGCATGAACCAATGGGGTAATATGAAGTCGGCCACTGCTTGTTCCGTTGGTGCGTCGATCAATAATAATACCAAATGCTGCGATAATTGGAAGTCTCTTCGCCGGCAGCTTTGAGACGTTTAAGATAATTATAGATGGGTACATCACGATAGATATAGGTATCCACGAGGGCTAATTTTTCTTCCCAGGGATGGAATTCGTAGACCCGGCTGCCGTCCGCTAGAAATGAGATGACATCGTGATGCTGTCGCGCTTTCAGATAATTTTTACCCAATCCGGGAACATTGAAAACGATCTCATCGGTACGCACCGTACCCGGCAACAGGCGCGCCTCTTCGTTTTGCTCTTGCAGCAATCGTGGAATGGGCACACGGTATTCGTCGGTTTCTGCTTTTCCCTTGGTATTGAAGGTGTAGTAGGGTGTTACGCCGATCAGACGCAGTTTTTGCCTTAGAAGGGTTGCTTCGAAACGACGGGAATTAAAAAAAGTATAGACCAGCTGGTTGTAGACTTCCATACCGTGGCGACGGAACTTTTGGACGGCCTGCATGGATTGCGGTGTGATTTCATAGGGGTGTTCAAAATGAGTGACGATGATAACTTCCCGTCGCCCGGGTACGTGGAAGCGGCTGATGCCATGCACCAATTGCTCAGTAATGCGGGCGGGTAAGGTGACCGGTGTTCGGGTGCCGATCCGGATGCGCTGGATGTTTGGGTTGGCCGCGACTTTGGAGATAATGCGCTCCAGACGTTTGTTTGAAAGCAGGAGCGGATCGCCGCCGGTGATCAATACTTCCTTGATCTCGGGCGTATTTTCAATCCATTGGATCGCATTTTCCAATTTTTCTTTGGACAGCACCGCCTGGGTTGAGTAGACATCTTCGATTTCCCAGTTGCGTTGGCAATAGACGCAAATCTGAGGGCAAGTCATGACCGGCTTAAGGATGACAATGTCGGGGTAGCGCCGGGTGATACCTTCAATGGGCGATGTCTCCATTTCCAACATGAAATCCATGGTGTGGTTGTCATCGTTTCGGTGTTCGGCCAGTTTTTCCACATAGTGTAAGCTGGGCAATACCTGGGCGCGCACGGCCTTGTCGCGTTGCCCTCCGGCATCATAGTCCATCAGTGAAAGGTAGTAGGGGGTAATGCCGAAGGGAATTTTAGATTCGCGCGCCATCTTGACGCCTTGATACTCTGCGTCGGTCAACTTGACCATTTGTTTCAAGTTGTCGGCATCGCGAATAATATTGCGGGTTTGCCAGCGCCAATTGTACCAATCGTTTTCAGTGGCGCCAAAATAGCGTAGAATCCGCATTCTGTTACGGTTTCGTCGACGAACGGCATCATGGTCCAGGCCGCAGGCATAGCGCCGGGTGAGTGCTTCAGACTTTCGCGCCATCCGGGACAAGTCGGTCGAACGCATGCGAGCTGCCTTGCGGCCTTTATGTTTATGGTAGGCTGGTACCTTGTCATCATAGATCCCCGTTTTTCCGACCACCCCTTTGATAAAATGCTCCAACTCGGCAAAAAAACCCGGTTTGGGCCTTTCCAGATGCTCATAGCTCTCTTTGGTCAGCAGATCGTTTATATATTTAAGGACACTAAAGCCGGCCATGTTTTCACTGCGCCTGGAGAGAATTTTAAGAAAAATGGTGATGGCGTCACGGGCCAAAATATATTCTAGGGGGTGCATGCCCGGATTGCCCTTGTAAGTTGCTGCCAGCATGTCGGAGAGCCACCAGTTGATCTGGTTACGCTTGGCTTGATAATCCATATCGCTCAACATAATTCGTTCAAGATCAGGTGATATGCTTAAAATGTTGATTAAACGTTTTCTGATTTGTTGTCGGGTCGTCATTGTTATCGCTACACTCCACAATCTGAAATATAGGTTTCAGCTTCCCACCCCCATCTGGAGGCGGTTTCGATCTGGTTTTGCCGATCCGGTGTAAATCAATATAGGTAAAAACGGGATTGATGGAAGGAATTACCTATGCAGCACTTATCAAATATACCGTAAATAAGTTAGGAATGCAAATAAGGTGAATATTACAGAAGTGGTTTTGTCATACCGCCAATGGTTTTTAAAAGCCAGCTGCCCATGATTTTGTCTATCCGATCAAAACCAACATGGGGAAAGCTGCCCTTAAATAGGTGATCCGGAATCACGGCCAGATTCGTCAGAGGTCATGACATGGAGATATCACAGGCGGCAACGTTAACGCTTGTCTTAGTCCTTTGCTGCTCATGGAATGCCGTGGCCGATGAGGGAAAAGACGAATAGGGTGCAATCAAACTCGATACAGTTGAAAACTGCCCATAAACAGAGCCCCTGGCCTGCAGGGGCTCTTTATCATCCTCCCTGCCAATCAATTAACATGATCCATCTCAAATCGGACCAAAATCTGTCCCGGCCGGGCCGTTGCTAATCGTGACGAGGCTGCCGATTACGATGGTGCCTGCGCTGAGGCATCATGCCATACGATACGATGTAACAAGCACACCCATCGGTTTTTCCAAAGAAAAATGGCAGAAAGAAATCGCGCCTTGGCAACCAAGGCTTTGGCCAGCAAGCTGACCAAAGCGGCCTATTTTATGATGCGCGATCAAGTGCCCTTTGATGCTGCAAAACTGTTTAAGTAATTGATTTGGGTGCACCAGCGAACCGGACTCGGGTCGGGCGAACAACCAGATGGTCTGATTGGCAGCTGTGCGCACCTGCCTTGTGTTCAGGTATTTGACTTGCCCATGCCTGCAGCCATAACAGGGTTGGTTTAAACCATCAGATCTGAAAATATCCAATTGGAGTCGTCATGGTACCGACATATTTTTGGGGTTCATTAGAACCAGGGGTACCACCAGATCAATTGGTGATTGTACCTTGAACCAGATGGGTGACTGATGCAGGTCCATGACCTGCTATCCATTGTATAAAAATTGCGGGCGCAAATCAGGATCGGAGCAAGGGGTGTTCACTTGGCCCAAAGATCGAGAGTCAACGAAGGAAAAATGAGTGTTTTCCTTATGGAGAAGTGTTTCCTTAGTTGACAAACCCGTTAATGGGCGACCCCAAGCATAGAATAGACCTTTCCCAACAATGACAGGCGGGTCCTGCTCAATTTTCATCTTTATCATATGCTTTTTTGCAGTTCGGACAAATACCGTGGCTGAACATCGCCTCCGAATGCTCAGATATATATTGTTCGATTATCTGCCAGTTGTCGTTATCATCTCTGATTTTTTTGCAGTACATGCAGATTGGGAGGATCCCTTCCAGCTGTTTTATTCTGGCCAACGTTGCCTCAAGCTCTGCGACATGCTTGTCCAACTCTTTCTGCATGATTTCCAACTGCTCATTTTTTAACTTCTCGGATACCAGCTCCCGCAGATTTTCGATCATGATCTTCATTACCCAAAGAATACTTCCTTTTTTGTCATCACCCACCATTACGGCCAAAGAGAGGTCGCCATCAGCTACTGTTTGAGCGATTTCACGGACATAGTCCGGTTCACCGCCCAGGTCTCGTAACAAATGTCTAATGACCTGAAGCGATAGCACCCCTGACAAAAACGAACCAGCAATAACCAGGCTGATTGCAAGCAATAGGCCTTTTTGGTATGAATCGTAGCTCTTCTGGTATTCCTGTTTTGCAACAACCAGTTGAATGGCAACCAGCTCAGACAACTTCCTTGTAAGCGGGTCGATGGCAGGATAAAGCTCCGTGGCATTAAACCGCGCAAGCGCTACCCTGTCTTGCTTAAGAAGAATGTCTTTCAGCTTGTCGACTGCTGTATCAGCCTTTTTCATGAGCGGCGTAATCTCGGACACCTGAGTCTTTTCATCAGACACGAGATAGGTAGATAGATAGGCCTTCCATTTATTTAAGATCTTTGGCTGTGCGTTAACAACGAGTTTTCGAGCATCTTCCAGATCGATAGCGCCGGCAAGAGCCTTATGCGACGTATCGACAATGTTCACCGCATACATATCAGATACTACCTTGAGCTGCTCAAGCGGCACAACCCTGTCTTTGTATACAGTATCGAGCCCATCATTGCTTATTTTGGCAACATACAACCCCATGCAGCCTACAGAAATCGCCACAAACTCCATCAGTATAAACACAGAAAAAAGCTTGGTTCCGATTTTCACTGTGCCACCTCGCTTTATCCATTCAAAGTTGTGTCAATCTATCTCTCAATTTGTATCATGAAAGTTGCTAAAACGCATTGTCATTATTTCGTAAAGCCAACGCCCAGGAGGGGCCAACATAGGCTTCAGGGCACGCGGCGGGCAATCAGCGGTCCCACTGAAAGCCAGAGCACTATAGGGAACTTCCATTGCATTATTGATTGACCTGGTCCAATATCCTTAACCCTTCATCATTTGCTATTTTCCTACCCCGCATGGCGGCCTGGCTTATGGTCGGTTGTGCCATATTCGGCCTTTTGGCCAATTCAACGGTTGTCATCCCGAACTCCTGCGTGGCCCAATAGCACAATAAACTCCGTGCTCTCACGGATTGTCTATATTTACCGTGCATAAAAACATTTTTCGGCGTAATTTCCAACAGCTTTACCAACCCGTTAAAATCGTATCCCTTGGCACCAAGCGCGCACTTGCGCTCAAGGTTTTCCTGGGTCTTGCGCAAAACCGCTTCAACAAAATCACCATCACCCAAAATACGTTCATCCCCATTTTGTGCGGGCATTTTTTTTCGCAAGCTTTTAACCGCAGACCAGCCACCGGCACTGGGTATCAATCCGCCTCCTATCAACTCGGGACCTTTTGGGGGACGTTGATGACTACTGTTACCTAAATTATCCTTTTTTTAGGTTGAGTTTCAATAAGTACAATTAGTGATTCCTGAGAAATAAGTGCCGACTTTTGTAATTCTTTTTCAACCAATTGCCAGAGCACGGTTTTCGTTCAAACGCTGACATTGCTCTTTGAAAATTGCTTCTATGGGCCTCATGTGGTCTAAAATGAAGCAAAAAATCCGCTGTAAGACGTCGCTTGAGCCCTCATATGCTTTGGCCCATTGTTTGATGTTGCAGGCAATTGCTTTACACACGACAGCAAAGCTGACTTTGGCGGCACGCCGTACACGCGACTTTCCTATGCCGTGGCTGCGCTTCAGCTCGGACATGGTGGCCTCGATGCCTGAACGGATTTTGTAGCGCTTTTTCCACTTATCGGTTTGTTGATCGGCATACATTTGATCACGCAGCCTAAGCTTGGCGGTGATTTCAAGCCTAAACTGGCCTTTGCTGTTGCGTAGGTCGCACTCGCGTTGGCGGTTGTTGGGACCGCGTACCGGACATTGGCGCAGTTTGCTGCATGCACGGCAGACTTCACCGTTAAAAATGGCGTGCAAGGCGCTGCCTTTTTTATTGTTGGAATTTCGCATCCGGTGATCTATTGGCTTATGGCCTTGCGGGCATTGTACCACAAAACCGTCTTTATCAAATTCAAACAAGCAGTCGATATGGCTCACCGACTGTGACTTGCCGGTCATCTTTAAACAAAACAATCAACTTGTTCAGATACTTTGCAAGTTGTTCCAGTTTTACTTTGCGCTGAGCCAAGCCCAGACCGAACCAGCCGTCCGGCTCGCGCTGGTGCCATCTTATAATATTGTCGGCAATGCGTGAAAAACGCCTGTTATCAAGGCTCTTGATAAAATGGTCAATGGTTTTGGCAAACAGATCCAGCCGGCCTCAGGTGCATATATTCGATACGATGTGGGTTGAATCAACGCGTTGCTCGCTGGTCGATAGACCCAGCTTTTTTATGGCGGTTTTGCTGATACCATTAAACACCGTGCGCATGGTCGCCATATCCGGATCTTTGGTTGTCAAGCGTCTGCGAAACTCAACCAAAGAGCGCCGGGACAAATACGCATCATCGCTGACATCTATGGCGCAGCGCCAGCGGACATCAAAATCGAATGCATCCAGGGCCTGTTGATCGCTCAAGCTGTTTAGCTCCTGGAGCAGGCATAAACCCAGCATACGGGCGACACTGAAATTGGGCCGGCCCGTTTAGCCGTAAAGCGTGGCAAATTGATCCTCGGATTTGAGCAGGATCGCAAGGATCTCGGATCGGAACAACTGCGCCCAAGAATCTTTCAGCCTTACTTTTAGCGAGTCGTTCAGCCTAAAGCACCACCCCACTCAGGCCCTAAATATCCCTCCGCGATCCCAAATTCCGCTTCAAACCGTGTTCGCACCCTGCGTTCGGGAGGCGCACTGATCACATCACAAACCATTGAACACATTCATTTGATATCAGGGTTTTGACAGTGGGATTTGAATGCCGTGGTACGGCGTCCTAACGCCAGTCGAGTATGTCTGATCGAAATGGGGCCTTACTCACCGTGCGACTATGAAATTTAGGTTGCATGTAGGCCGCTTTCCCCATTATGTTGGGCAAATACCGAAATTGAGAGTATCTGAAACATCATTTCCAACCACAAGGAGACAGGGTAATGCGTGAAGCGGTTATTGTGAGTGCGGTGCGGACCCCTTTGGGCCGTTTCAACGGCACCTTTGCCAATATGGGGGCCACGGATTTGGGGGGTCTGGTTATGGCGGAGGCGGTTAAGCGGGCGGGGATCGATGCCGCCGAAGTGAATGAAGCCATCATGGGCCAGGTGCTGCCCTGCGGTTACGGACAGAACCCGGCCAAACAAGCGGCCGTCAAGGCCGGCCTTCCCAAAGCGGTGGAGTGTTTTACCATTAACAAGGTGTGTGGATCTGCTTTAAAGTCCGTTATGTTGGCCGCCCAGGCCGTTCAGGTCGGTGATGCCGACGTGGTGGTGGCCGGCGGCATGGAGAATATGACCCTGGCACCCTACTACCTGGAAAAAGCGCGCTTCGGCTATCGCATGGGGCCGGGCCAGCTTCAGGATAGCATGGTGCATGACGGGTTGTGGGACATCGTCAACGATTTCCACATGGGCATCTCCAACGAGCTGTGTTCCGAAAAATATAACATCTCCCGTGAAGCGCAGGACCGCTATGCTGCCCAGTCTTATGAACGTACCCTCAATGCCATTGAAGACGGTTTGTACAAAGATGAGATCATGCCTGTTTCTATTCCCCAGCGCAAAGGCGATCCCATCCTGTTTGATACCGACGAATGTCCCCAGGCCACCAGTTATGATGCCATGGCCAAAATGCGGCCAGCCTTTAAAAAAGGAGGGGTGACCACCGCTGGCAATGCCTCCATCATCAGCGATGGTGCCGCGGCTGTGGTGGTCATGGCGCGTGAAAAAGCCGAGACGTTGGGCTGCACCATCCTGGCCACCATCGGCGCCCAAGCCTCGTCGGCCATTGAGATGAAATATGTTCTGGTGGCGCCCATCTGGGCGGTGCCCAAATGCCTTAAGAAAGAAGGGATCACCTTGGATGATGTGGATTTGTTCGAGATCAACGAAGCCTTTTCAGGTTCTACCTGTGCGGTGATCAATGAGCTCAACCTCGATCCGGCCAAAACCAACATTGCCGGCGGCAGCGTAGCGCTGGGACATCCCATCGGGGCCAGCGGCTGCCGGGTGCTGGTGACCTTGATCCATAACATGATCCGCGAAGAGAAAAAAACCGGCCTTGCCAGCCTCTGCCTGGGCGGTGGCGAAGCCGTAGCCCTGGTCGTAAAGCGATAGCGCGCCAGTGGCTGAGTTGGGACCGATGGTCTGGTTTGTCTTTCATGGAAGAAAACAGATCAAAATGACCAAAAAGTAGTTTGAAAAAAAGGAGTATTAAATGGACGTTAAAACTTTTGGCGTTGTGGGTGCGGGACAGATGGGCAGCGGCATTGCGCAAGTGGCTGCTATGAGCGGGTTGGATGTCATCATGAACGATATGGACGATGCCCTGGTGCAACGCGGTATGAGCACCATCGATCGTTTTCTCGCCAAGGGTGTGGAGCGCGGTAAGCTGGCCGCCCAAGACAAAGACGCCACCCTGGCGCGCATCACAACCTCCATCGATCTTAAAGATATGGCCAACGTTGATTTCGTGGTGGAAGCCGCCACTGAAAATGAATCCATCAAGTATCAAATCTTTGAAACCCTGGACCGTGTGTGCAAGCCGGAAGCGATTTTAAGCACCAACACCTCTTCGATTCCCATCGGCCGAGTTGCCGCCAGAACCCAGCGGCCGGAAAAAGTCATCGGGATGCACTTTATGAATCCTGTGCCCCTGATGAAGCTGGTGGAGGTGATCCGTGGTATCGCCACTTCGGAAGAGACCTTCAAGGTGACCTGGGACTTGTCCGAAAAGTTTGGCAAGGTGCCGGCTGAAGCCAACGATTTTCCCGGTTTTATCTCCAACCGCATCCTGATGCCCATGATCAACGAGGCAGTGTTTGCCCTCTACCATGGTGTGGGCAGCAAAGAGGCCATCGATACCGTCATGCAACTGGGTATGAACCATCCCATGGGACCGCTGGCGCTGGCGGATCTGATCGGTCTGGACACCTGCCTGGCCATTATGGAGACCCTTTACAATGGCTTTAACGATTCCAAGTATCGCCCCTGCCCCCTGCTGCGCAAATATGTTGAAGCCGGCTGGCTGGGCCGCAAGACCAAAAAAGGGTTTTATGACTATTAAATTTTACCTTACCAAGGAGGCGACATGGCCAAACGAAAACCTCCAGGGCCCATGCCTGTAGGCCAAAAGATCAAAAAGGCCCGTACCCAGAAAAAGATGACCCTGGATCAGGTCGCCAACGATACCGGATGCAGCATCGAATACCTCAAGCGCGTAGAGGGCGGTGAAGAGATGCCGCCGGTGGGGACCTTGTTGCAGATCGCGCGGGCCCTTGGCATCGAATCCGGCTTTTTTCTCAAAGAACAAGAGAAGCGACGTAAGGACCGTTCCAAGGCATTGGCCAAACGCACGGACAATTACGCCTACACCACACTGGCTTCAGGAGCGGATACCAAGCATCTCAAGGCGTTCCGGATTGAAATTGAGGCCCAGAAATCCCACAAAGGGGTGGGGTATCAACACCCGGGCGAAGAATTTGTCTACGTATTGCGCGGCGAGGTATCCGTTGCGGTGGGTGATCACATCACCCGCCTGGGTCCGGCGGATTCCGTCCATTTTAACGCTGCTGTTCGGCACCATATCAAAAACACCGGAAAAGAGGGCGCCGAACTTTTGGTCGTACTGTATACGCCCTGAGTATGGATGACGCTCACCATCGGCGTTACCGTACCGCAGATCAAAATGACGCCAGCGCAAGTCGGCGTCTATAAATGGCTACCCATATTGGAGTCTTCAATATGACCATTCAGCTCACAGATGAACAGTTGATGATCCAGACCATGGTGCACGAATTCGCCCGCGATGTGGTGGCGCCCGGCGCGGCCGAACGCGATCACACACGCCGGTTTCCCGGTGACATCCTTAAGCAGATGGGCGAACTGGGCCTCATGGGCATGATGATTCCTCCGGAGTACGGCGGCAGCGGCGCCGACACGGTCAGTTACATGTTGGCCCTGTCTGAAATCGCCGCTGCCTGCGCGTCCACGGCGGTGGTGATGTCCGTACAAAACTCCATTGTGTGCGAAAGCCTGCTGCGTTTCGGCACCCCGGAGCAGAAAGAGAAGTATTTGAAACCTTTGGCCCAGGGACAGGCCATCGGCGCCTTTGCTCTCACCGAGCCGGATGCGGGTTCCGACCCGGTGCGGCAATCCACCAAGGCCGTGCGTCAGGGCAAAGACTATATCTTGAGCGGCACCAAGCGCTTCATCACCACCGGCAAGAATGCGGATATCGTTATTGTGACCGCCAAGACGGATCCCGCCATGCGGCACAAGGGTATCTCCGCCTTTATTGTCACCCCCCACACGCCTGGTTTTAAAGTCGGGCACGTGGAAGAGAAGATGGGGCTCAAGGCATCGGATACCACGGACCTGATTTTCGATGACTGCCCCATCCCGGAAGACCAGCGCCTGGGAGATGAAGGACAGGGCTTTGCGCTGGCCATGAAGGGCTTGGACGGCGGCCGCATCGGCATCGCCGCCCAATCCATCGGTGTGGCCCAGGCGGCGCTGAACGCAGCCGTCAACTATGCCACCGAAAGGGAACAGTTCGGTCAAAAGATCTCCAAATTTCAAGGTCTGCGCTGGATCATCGCCGACATGGCCACCGAGATTGAAGCGGCCCGCCAGCTAACCTATTCAGCCGCGGCCCTGAAAGACAGTGGTAAAAATTATACCTTGCAAGCCTCCATGGCCAAGCTTTTTGCTTCCGAAATGGTCAACCGGGTCACGGCGAAGGCCTTGCAGATGCACGGTGGCTACGGATATACCAAAGAGTACGCTGTGGAACGCTACTATCGCGATGCCCGTGTGTTCACCATTTACGAAGGGACCTCGGAGATTCAACGGGTGGTGATCAGCAATCATATTCTGAAAGACAAACGCTTGTGAATCCGCCTTCTGGCTGCCTCTCGATCTCAATCTCCGTGTTGGGACAAGGTTTTCAATCCGTCGACATATGGACATGTGCCTGCGGTTGAAATTCCTGGCCCGCCTTGATCCTGGAGCCGAGAGACGGCCTGAAGGCGGATGCGGAGAATTTTTTTGGGAAAAACTTGGGATGTAATACCCTAAGTTCAAATTCCAGTCGATGCAACATAGTAAATGTGTAATATCGATTTGAAGGACGTGAAATAATAAATTGCTTTGGGCCGAGCTTGTGATGCAAAGCAGCCCTCACCTGCAAGCGACACAATGATGTGTCATATTGGAGATGTTGAAAATGACCGACGCCTCATTTGAAAAAGTGTCCCATTCGGAGCAACCGCTTTACGGCCCCCGCAAGCTGTTGTTGTGCGGCTTTGGTGCCGATACGCAGTCCAAATTCAGCACACTGTTGGAGATGCTGGGGCTGGCGGACCTGCCCCGGGTGTGGGCCACCGATGAACAGGGCGACGTGGCGCTGGGTCAGTTGATGGCGCTGGAAAACGGCAGCGGGCGAGGCGAAGGTTCGAGCTTACCGCGGGCGGTGATCATGGCCGGCATTACCGAAAAAGAGTTGCATCATCTGATGGGCGGCGCCCGCAAAGCCGGCATGCGCAATGCCCTGTGGGCCACCCTGACCCCGGTGTCTGAAAGCTGGACCTTGGGGGCCCTGCTGGCGGAGCTGTCGGCAGAGCGTGAAGCCATGCGCCGGAAACGTTAACCCTATGGATGTAAAAGCCGGAGGTTCGCAGCAGCGTGGTGGAGGCTTGCCCCGCATTGAAGCTCTCCGACTTTTGCATCCACAGGGTTGGGATTGATGCTTCACCGTGGATTGAATTTTTATCGACCCATTTTGCATCAATTGATGAACAAAGGCATCGGGGGAAAATTATGCATCATACCATGCGGCGCAAAGACCGTGTCATGGAAGATGGGGCCACCTGGGAGTTGTTGAAAAAGGGCCTGTATGGGGTGTTGTCCACCGTTGACGACGACCGGCAACCTTATGGCGTACCGCTGAACTATGTATTAAGCGATGGCGCTATATATATACACGCGGCGGAGCAGGGCCATAAATTGACAAATATCGCCTCCAACGACAAGGTGGCCTTTTGCGTAGTGGGGCACACGGAGCTGCTGGCCGATGCATTTTCCACCCGCTATCAAAGCGCCATTGTGTTTGGCCGGGCATCCTTGGTGGGTGAAGAAGAAAAAAGAGCGGCCCTGGTCGCGCTGCTTGAGAAGTATTTTCCAGAGCACATGGTCCGGGGTATGGCCTATATCGATAAGCTGATCAACAGTACGGCGGTGATAAAAGTCGACATTGAAAAAATTTCCGGCAAAATGCGAAAATAGAGCGAATCAGGAGCAGTTATGAATATGGAGTTTATATTTGCCACGCTTTTCAACTTGGGCATGAATCTGGTTTACACGGTTGTGGCGCTCTTTATCGGCGTGTCCGCATTGGTGGTCATCGATAAAAAACTACTCAAATCCATGGAGGTTGAAAAAGAGCTCAAAGCGGGCAATGTGGCCATCGCCATATTCTCCTCCACCGTACTGTTGTTTGTGGCGCTGATCGTCTCCTTCGGGTTCAAAGGGTAGATTCTGTCATGAAGTACATTTTGCCAGTTTTGCTGCTGTTGATCATCTTGTCGGTGGGCCCGCAAATCTATACCACCTGGCGCACCAACACAGAGCTTCAGCATAAGATTGATGTTTCTGTCCGGCAGCTGGGCAGATCGGGTCAAGGCGGGACCAATCGAGCCGGACATGTTGAAGTGGATGGTGTGATGCGGGTGCTTACTGAAAAGCATATTCATCGTTTCCTGCGCCAGGATCACCAAATTTCTAACTTCTCACACGTTTGGGCGTGGGGCGGTGTGTCCCAGGCCACCATGACAGCCATGGGCATCGACAGGATGCACCATTTTGTCAACAGCTATCTGGTGGGGTACCAGCCTTTTGAGACGCAGCGTATTTGGGTGCCCCTTTATACGCTGGGCCTGCGCAAACGCTACGAGTATGATCATTTGCAATACAGCGGCTTGAAAGAGGTCTGGCAAAATTCCCGACAGGCCTATTACTACACCCGCGGTGACTGTGAAGATCACGCCATAATTCTGGCCGACTGGCTCATCGAAATGGGAATTGACGCGCGCGTGGTTTTGGGCCGGTATAAAGAGCAAGGCCATGCTTGGGTGGTGTTTATGCGCAATGGCAAGGTCTTTCTGCTCGAAGCCACCAGCAAAAAAAAGTCGCGCCGCTCCGGGGCCATCCCTGAGGCGGCTGTGATGGTCAATTACCATCCCATGTACCAGTTCAACCGGGACAGCTTCTGGGTCAACACCGGCAGCCAGTTTATCACCCAATATGCCGGCCCCCTGTGGAAACGGAACTCCCGGTTTGTCGCGCCAAAGCATATTTAGGCGTGAAGGGTAAGTTCTGGGGCATCCTTTGTTCTATCCGGTCTTGGCCCCGACCATGGGTCGCAAAAAGCTGATCAACGCCAAACCGATCGATACCATGACCGTCATCAGAATGAATGCCGCGCGATAGGCACCTGTGAGGTCAAACACATATCCGGCCACAAAAGGGCCTACCGATCCCCCAAGGGTACCACAAAACAGCACCACGCCGAAGATCAATCCATGGGATTCGGTGCCGAACAATTCCGCGACAGTGGGCGACATGACTGTGAAAAGGGCGCCATGCGCGAAACCATACATCACGGCAAATAGAAACAGCATCCACGCCTGGCTGGCCACCTGCAGCCATAACAAAGCGCCGATCAGAATAACGAAACCGATCATCAATGATCGTTTTCCGCCGATGCGGTCGTTGGCTGTTCCCATGACGATACGACCCAGCATGCTGATCCCACCAATGGTGGACAACACAGCGGCTGCCGTTGTGGGGGCAAGGCCCTGGTCCCGCGCATGAGGCACAATATGGACGATGGTGGTCAACAGGCAGCTAAAAAGCATAAATTCGGCGACACACAGGTTCCAAAAGGACAAGGTCCGACTGGCCGCGCGTAGGGTCGCACTCCGGGGTTGTGCCGACCTTTTACGGTTGTGCTGATCCGGAAAGTCCCCATCCGGCTGCAATCCAATGCTCAGCGGGTCCCGCTTCATCAACTGGGCGGCGCTTACGAGGCCGGTCAGCACAAGGATGCCGAGGATCAAGCAGGTCGGGCGCCAACCGATCCGGGCAATCAAAGCGGCAACCACGAGGGGCACCAATAGCTGGCCGCTGCCCGTGCCCACTTTGACCAGCCCCGACATCATTCCCCTGCGACGGGCAAACCATCGTGCGACGGTGGACAAGGTGATCACATCATGGGTGCTGAATCCAATACCCACCAATACCCCGTAGAGCAGATAGAGCTGCCACGGCAGGGTCATCCGGGACATCAATATGTAGCCAAGACCGAGAAAGATTCCCGAAACCGTCAATAATATGCGGGGGCCGATGCGATCATTGAGCGAACCGGCAACAACACCCATGGCGCCCATAATAAAAAATGCCAACGACGATGCACCCGAAAGAACGGCGCGAGACCACCCCAAAGCCGCTTCAAGCTCTTTGAAAAATACGCCATAGGCAAACATGGCGCCGACACACGCCGCCTGGGTCATGAATCCGGCCGCCACGATGTTATAGCCATAAAAGTAGTGCGATCTCAATTTTTGAAACCTTGGTATTGATATACCATGATGGGAATTTTCCTTGCCGATCATTTGGCTTTACACACGGGTTGTTTCTTTCCGTTGCTTTAAAAGCCCATAGGGGCCGTCCTTTTCTTTGGCGGAATGGTAATGCCTGATTGCAGATCTTACCCCATTCATCATGCTAACATCTCCGAAACAAAAATATTTGGCAAAATAATGTTCCTTAAGATTTAAAGCGTGGAATATCTGCTTTCCGGACATCCCTTTTTCCCAAAGCACTATGATATTGCCATATAAATTCTCTAGAAAATCGAGTTTTCTTTTTAGATGTTCCTTGCCGGCTTCACGCTTTGGGCAGTGGCTGCACAATAGGGTATGAAAGTCTAAGGATAGAATCTTTTTCAATGATGCGATCTGACTTCCCATATTTTCGTCGGCACGAAAATACTTTATTTTATCCGCCAAATAAATATCTCCTGAAAACAGTATCCCCGCATCCTTGATAAAATAAACGGTATGATCCTCTGAATGTCCAGGTGTATGAACGGGGGTCATTTCTCCCAGGATGGTTTCAATTCTTTGCGGAACAATTTTTATATTTGATGGCGTGGCTTTGCCCCATATGTAGTTTTGATAAGGTAAAATCTTAAATGCAACTGACAATTTTATCTTTGTTATGGGATGTCCGTATATGTGCGCGTTCATCTCTTTCTTGATCGCACAAGCATTTCCGCTATGGTCTTCGTGGTAATGGGTTAAATATACGCTTTGAATACGATGCGCCCTTGCAATTTCCAGGACTTCTTTTTTCATATGGGCCTGGGCTGTATCCAACATCACATCACCGAATACATAGCAGTAAACAGTCATGACCGGCGGGCCCAATAGGGACCAACCCAGTTGATAGGCCTGTATTTGATCGAAATTGTGTTTTTCTATAAATCTCATACTATCGACAGCATAGGCCGGGACAGAGCCCGGCCCTACGAAGATCATGTGTCCGGCAAGCGGTCCTTTCAGCTTAAGGCCGGGCTCTGCGCCGGTATGTTGGAACGCCATTGATCTGCAAAGCGCGATCGCCATAACCGGCAACACGCTTGAAGCGAATCCCTTTCAAGGGGTTGAGCCAATGCCGGGCTTTCTGGGCCAGAATACTCACTTTTTAGGCGTTTGGTTTGGTCGGCCGCGCCCTAAAAGCTCAAAAACATTATCTGTTATGGTGTAAATGGTCGCATCCATCAACCCTTCGCAAAAAGTTCTGCCGGAAAGTTCAACGACCCTTGACAGGTCGCCGTATATCATCTTGGCGCCCAGCGTTTTTAACAAATCCGGTGGCGGCCAGCCTCTTTCAACAGGAATTTCGTCGGGAATATCCATTACCTCTTCGGCCACGGCATCGCCTCTTTCATAGCCTTCGGCATCTTCGTGAAACCTGGCAGCCGCTTCGGCGTTTTGCGCAAGGACGAACCAATCTTCTTCATTGAAGTCGGTAGTCACCCAATAAAGCTTCATAAGGGTCACCTGTTTTGTCGCAACACTACCGCAATTATTTGTTTTTCAATAACTTTTCTAAATCGGCAAAAGGTTTGTCGGTGGCAATGGGTTTGGACGCGACGCCCGGTGTTTCCGCCTCTAACCATTCCTGGTCCTGATAGCGTGAATGTTCATTGTCGTGGCAATACAGGCACAGCAGTTCCCAGTTGCTGCCGTCGGGCGGGTTGTTGTTGTGATCGTGATCCTTGTGGTGAACCGTAAGTTCCCGCAGTCGCTTGCCTTCAAATTCACGGCCGCAGCGCGCACAGACCCAGGGATAGATCTTAAGCGCTTTTTCCCGATAACCCTGCTCCCGTCGCTGACGGTTGCGCAGGGCTTCATCAACAATCCGTTTCCGGTCCGTACTGTCCGATCGTTTTTTGTCTGCGGGCATATTCTTACCTGAAACGTGTTGAATTTAGGATGATCGGAAACTTTTGATTAAATATTTGTGGGCAATCAATCTGGACCCCGTAAAAAAGGCGCTAGCGTTGGACGTCCCGGAATCTTGTGTCGATGGCGCTAATGCGTTCAATTCGGATGAGGGCATCAAAATAATCTTTTCTATCTAATTTTTCCAGATGCATTAAGTGGTTGCCGACGGCCTTAACATAACCGACAAAGGTTGCCCCTGAATCAACGGCTACATATACTTTTTTGCCGATAAGCGATTTTAAGTTATCCGCCATGGAGGAATTCACATTATAGCCAATGCCTTCAATGAGAACGACTTTTGCCTTTGCCTCCGCATTCGTTGGTTGAATAGATATTGTCGCGCCAAACAAAATAGCCAAGACGAATCCCACAGTGCCAACCATTTTTAATGTTTTCATCATAATCAATCTCCATTCTATTATTAGTCATATGATTCATAGCAGTAAAAAAAATAAATTTCAATTTTGATAGACATGCCATATCTTCCTGATGCCCATCAAAATCATTGCGGGGTTATTCTCTGCGCTTTGTAAAACCCCAAGTTTCGTAATTTCTTAATGTCAAGCTGTACATTATCGAGTTTCATCTGCCATACGATTTCGTTTTCTTTAGTAACTTCAACTATCTTAGTTGTGCCCGTAATCAAAGTGTTGCCATTGGGGAGCCTATCCGCATCTCTTACAGGCGCCGCGGTGCGTTCAAAACCGAATGATTTCCAAACAATTTCATTCGTCCTAGGGTCAATCTCTATGGCTCGATGAGGACGACGGTGATTGGCCACAAGAATATTTCCATTGGGCAGCAACTCCGGGTCATGTTGATAACTAAATATTCCTTCTCCAACAGTTCGAACAACGGTCCCTTTGGGGTCAACTTCAATCAGAAAGTTGAAATTCCTTGGGCTGATCAGCGTGTTGCCATTGGTTAACCTGCTTACGGCATTGGTATGCGTCCAGCCTTCGCGAAAAATATCCTTATAAGGCAACTTGTAAAAGTGGGCTTTTGCATACCACGCCCAAACCATCTTTCCTTCTCTATTTATTTCCTTCACCTGGGCATCATCTTTCTTGTCCAAGCCACCGAATACTACAAGCGTATTGCCATTAGGCAGTCGATCTGCGTCATGGGAGACTTTTTTGTCCAAGTACGACCATACGATATCCCCATTGCGATTAATTTCATATACGCCATGGAGCGGTAATACAAAAAGTATGTTATTGTTCGGCAACCATTCAACGTCAAAACCGGGATTCGTGTATCTCCTCAAATGCCGTGGAAGCGCATATTCCCAAACGATGCGCCCTTGCATATCCACCTCTATTATTCTCGGCCTTTCAAACTTGTGGTTATCGGCCAACAAGGTCGTGCCGGGCCATACTTTATTCGGAACATAAATATCCACATGAATATCCGGTGCGGATTGATGCTCTTTGTAGGTAATCGCGTTGCTTCTGACAGACCCGCCGCATCCGCTAATAATTACACCGGCAATCACAATTGCAAACAATGGAAAAAAAGTCGAAAAGGATTTCATTTTCTGACCAAATATGTTGCTATTTTTTTGGCAACAACGCTTGAGTTCGCCTGCATTTTGTGGCAGCACATGGAGCAGGGCACGCTTTACACTATTCAATAACCCAAATCAGATGGTATGTAGAGCTGACCCCTTTTATGATTTATATTGTTTGTCGTTCAATGAACCAATCTATCAACTGTCGGGCGATACTTATTTTTCTCGGGATTCGCGGCAGTTCAGAAACGGAAAACCACCCGGCCTCCGCAATTTCATCATTGTCGATAGAAATCTCACCGCTTTTATATTCCGCCGTAAATCCAACCATTAAAGAATCAGGAAATGGCCATGACTGACTACCAAAATACTGGATATTTTTGACTTCAATGCTTACCTCTTCACGAATTTCTCGCCTGATGCATTCTTCAAAACTCTCACCTGGTTCAACAAATCCCGCTAATACACTATACATGTCATCAGGTTTAAAGCGTTCCGATCGAGCCAGTAAAAGCTTTTCATCACGCGTAATTGCAACAATAATTGCAGGTGACTGTCGTGGATAGCTAACAAGATTACATGTCCGGCATATTTTTGCCCGCTCATTCTCCATATTGGTTGTTTTCGAACCGCATCGTCCACAAAATTGAAAATCTCTATCCCATGCAACAATTTGAATCGCATAAAATGCAATGTGTAGCATATCTGAATTAATCATCGGATATATGCCGAAAAGATTTAAAAAGTCCATATCTTTTGGCAATGTGATTCCATCTGTCACTTCTGCAGAAAAACAACTAGTACCATTGTATCTTCCTATGTATTGTGTTCGAGCACATGAAATTCCCACCAGATCAGGTGCTTCAAATCGAGGAATCGAATATTTGTTTATATCCCTATACCAAACTAGTAATTTGGTTCCAAAAAAAACGAACCAATAGGGGTTGCCTGTTGGTTTTGAAGGCAGGCGTAACTCTTTTACAAATGTCACTTCTAATATCCTGAAATATTTTTCTGAGATAGCTTTTAATCGGTGGATCGAACCTGTGCCCGGGCCACCTGTCTTTTATACATGCCTTCAGTCAGATACAGAAAGAATCGCGGCAGCAAGCGGGTTGACAGGCCGGTGGGTTTGTCGATGAGCTCAAACAGCCAGTTGAGCAGTTTCACCGGAGGTGTGGCGATGATGGCCAATACCCGTAATACCTGTCGGACCCATGGGAGCACCACAATCTTTTTGGTTAATCGGAGCATCCACGGGAAAATCCGGGTTTTTTCCAGCCAGCTGTGTTGGGTCATGGTCTCCAGGGCGCAGCAGAACAGATAGGTCGGATCGAGAAACATGCCGCGGTGGCGGTAGAGTTTTAAAAGAGAGAGCAAAATCCGAAACGGTGTGCGTTGGCCGAATTTGACGCTGTATTTGATGCGTTCCAGCTCTTTGCCGGTGATCATCTCCATGCCGGGCCTGAAGTTGCCGTCCTCGTCATAAATAGCACGATGGATGTCGGAATCTTCGGGAAATCCCATCCGGTTGGTGACGATGGTATCGGCATTCCATTTGCGGCCGAACCAGAGCATGTCCATCATATCGGCTTCGGTTTCACCGGGGGAGCCGAAGATAAAGTTGCAGACCAGCAAAATGTTGGTTTTGTTCATCAGGCGCATGGCCTTTTCAATGGATGCGACGCTCTGACCCTTGCCGTAAAATTTTAAGGTTTTGGGATTCAGAGACTCTACGCCAAAACTGAGCGCCAGAAAGCCGGCTTTTTCCAGCCTGTTAAGCACATCCTCGCCGTTTTTTTCCACATAGCGGTTGACGTGATCGATGCGTCCGGTGCCGCCGAACAGTTTCTGGATGTTGTTTGCGATGAGCATGCGGGAAAGTTCATCCAACGCCTTCATGCCGGCGGTCATATCATCGTCCACCCACCCCACAATGGGGGCTTCGATCTGTTGCATCTCATTGAAAAGGCTTTGGGCCGAGCGTCCCTGCCAGCGCCGGAACGAGCCGTCGAAATCCTTGCCGTACTGATAGCAGAAATTGCACTGATAGTTGCACCCGATGCCGGCCCGCACCAGGTCGATGGGAATGCCGATGGCGTGGTATTTATATTTGGGATTACGCGCGCTGCGGACGGGAAAGATATCCTCGGGCAGGGGGTGAATGATGCGGTGGGTTTTGATGAGTTGGTCGTTTTTTCGGTAGGCGATGTTGGTGACGGCTTCAAAATCTTCGCTGTCCAACAACTCCATGATACAGGTTTCCGGATTCTCCAGGATGATGACATCCACTTTGGGATAGAGTTCAAAGGCTTTTTCAGGATCGTTAAAATTGGTGCCCCCGGCCACAATTGGCGTGTGGGCGGGGATTTGCTCCAACACTTCATTGATCACATGGATCTTTTGTTTGACGAAGATAGAGCAGTCTTCAAAATGGCCGTAAAGACAGACCAGATCGGCGTTTTCCAGTTGGTCCCGAATGTCGATCTCAAAGCGCATGTCCAGCAATACCGCATTTCTGCCGGTGGCCAGTATGCCGGCTTGCAGGTATTCAGCCGCCACCGGCGGCATGGCATTGTGCGGATTGACATATGTAAAGGGAAAAACAACCACCACATTTTGGATGGTGTCTTTCTTTTTTTCCAGAAACGAGATGGTGTCCATGGTGCCTCCAAGCAAGCCGTGGGTCAGTTCCGCCAATGGTCTTGGTAAAGGGAGTGAAAACGGTTGTGGCCCCGGATTGACGTGGGTCAGAGTATGCCAATATGGCAGTGTAATGTCAACAACTCGCATCGCCGAAGGGCTCGGGGGACGAACACATCGTCTCGGTTGCCGGGATAGCTCAGATTCAGACGCGTTCCTATAGAGTTCAAGATCAAAGCTTGCGGTATTTTAAATTGCGATGCGTACTGTGCGCACAACCCAGCGATTCAATATACCGCGCAATGGTGATGCTGGGCTTTATACGAACGCGTCCGTTTTACCCATGGATCTCCCGCTTCAGATCAATTCCGTGTTTTTTAATGCGTTTCCAGACGGTTACCCTGCTGACACCCAAGATCCGGCCAGTCTCCGATTGGTTGCCATTGGTTTGTCTCAAGGCGTTTAAGAGGGCTTCTCTTTCGGATGGACCGCTTTTGGCAGCCTTTGCTCGGTGTGGTTTTTTGGGTGTTTTTCCCAGAATTTTAGGTGGCAGGTGCCTGACATCAATGCCGCCGCTGGGGCACAAGACAAAGGCGTATTCAATGGCGTTGCGCAACTCGCGGACGTTTCCCGGCCAATCATAATGGAGCATCTTTTCCATGGCTTGTGGGGTCAGGCCCAAAATTTTTTTTCCGGATTTGGTCACATTCTGGCGAATAAAGCCTTGCACAATGGCGGGAATGTCTTCAACGCGGTCGCGCAAAGGGGGACAACTTAAGGGCACCACATTGATGCGAAAAAAGAGATCTTCGCGAAATTGGCCTTTGGCAATCAGGGATTCGAGGTTTTTATTGGTCGCTGAGACGATGCGCACATTGACTTTAACGGGTATTTGCTCCCCCACCCGTTCAATCTCTTTCTCTTCCAGTACGCGCAGCAGTTTGACCTGGGTGGATAGGGGGATGTCGCCGACTTCATCCAGAAAAATGGTACCCTGGTGCGCAGCTTCAAAGCGCCCCACGCGCGAACGATCCGCGCCGGTATAAGCCCCCTTGGCGTGACCGAACAATTCGCTTTCCAGTAAATTCTCATTCAAAGCCGCACAATTGACCTTGATATAGGGTTTGTCTTGCCGATCGCCGGCTTCATGAATGGCCCGGGCCACCAATTCTTTGCCGGTTCCGCTTTCGCCGTGGATCAATACCGGTGCTTCGGTTTGGGCCACATTTTCGATCATTTCAAACAGCGCCTGCATCACCGGAGCTCGGCCTAAAATGCCGTGATAGCCCTTATCCAGATTAAGTGTCCGGCGTAACAAGTGGATTTCATCCTGCTGCCGCACAAAATCGGACATGTCCTTGAGGGTTTCGACGGCGCCGATGATCTCGCCTTGTGCATCGTATAAAATGGATGCGTTTTTAATGACCGTGATGGTCCGGTGCTCCTTGTGGACGATGGAACAGCGTTTGGCGCGCACGCCGCCAACTTTATAAAGGCCGCACCATTGACGACCGGCCCCCTTACCGATGATGCGGCATCCGGTGCAGTCCAGGATGCGGCACGATTGACCGATCAGCTCTTGTGCTGAATAGCCGGTCACTTGTTCAGCCGATGGATTGACCGCCACAATTATGCCTTTGGGGTCAACCACCATTACCCCGTCTTGCAACGTGTCAACGATGGTCTTCCAATGGGAGGATAGATCCATTGCATGCCCTTTTTGCGTAAACGTGTTAATCCTGAAGTTAACACCTGTTAACATAACAATGCCCCGCCCAACAGGCAAGTGTTTTTCATAAAAACTAGTTTATTCATAATTACAGTTAGATATTAATTATTTTCGGTTGGCATACGGGTTGCTCTCTAACGCATGAAACCGGAAAAATGCATTGAAACATATGATATGAATCGCCAGAGCACACAAACAATCGCCATTTTGGTAAAGCATCCGCATCGATTGACAGATGCCAGACGCTGTGCCGATCATTTCACTGCGCTGGGGGGCAAGGTATGCTTTTTCTGTTTGTGTCCATCGACACACCAGAATCCGCATTGGAACCTCCGGCCCCTGCTGGAAAGCCGGGCCGAATGCTACACAAACCACAGATTCCTGGCGGATCGATATGATCTGGCGTGTCTCTCTTTGTTCGCATTGGGAAAACGCCTTAAGGCAGCGGAATGGGTGATCCCCTTCTAACGAGGGCCGATGTCCAAAACACTTCATATATTGCGCAGTGAACCGGATGAAATGGTTTTCGACCTGGTGGCCGCTTTAGCAGATGAAGATGGTGCCACGGTTGTTTGTCTTTATGACGACCGTGTCTCAAAAGTACCGGTGGATTGGGACCGGCTGTTGGACGATATTTTTTCCCACACACGGGTTATCTGCTGGTGGTGACCATGTCCAAGATGCTGGGCATACTCATAATCTCAGCGCGCCATGGTGCGCATCTAAAGACCATCGCGCCGACGGCCAGGCGCAAAGGAATCCTTCTGCAGGTTCATATCAGCGGTGCGGGAGTGAAGCTATGCCTCCAGAAGCGGTTTCAAGCGGTCCTCGCCCTCGCCCAAGTGACCATCTGCCATATGAGTGCGCAGCGTTTGGGTATTGCGGATCAAATCAAAACCCAATGCCCCGGCATGCTCACATCGGACCAGCGTCCGCCTCTGCCGTTCAATCGATGCCCCAAGCGCATTGTCCTTTAACCCCGCCTATTGAAAAAAGAGATACATGAGGGTGTTAGCACCTGTTAACCTAATTGTTAATCTTATGGGGGTGAAAGGTGTTGTGCGATGTCCATTGAAATCTGTTCAAAAACAGAATGTACTTATAAAACGGAATGTTAATTTCGTATACACAGCTTGCCGGCATTTGGCATATGGGTTGCAATTAAGCGGGTATGTTAGCTGATAATTTTAAAAACCATATAACTGAGAACCTTTAAGGAGTAAATCATGATCAAAAGAACCCTCATCATCTTTTTCTCACTACTATTGGCGGTCTGCTTTGTCAGTGTTGCCGGTGCCGGTGAGACCGGGAACAAACGCAAAGGCAAGTATACCTACCGCAAAGTGTACAAGGCCTGTTCTGAGCGCGGTGCCGTGGAATCTAAAACCCCGCCCATCAGCCCCAGTGATAAAACCATGGATCAATGGACCCGGGTTTTTGCCAAGAAAGATTTTGCCCAATTCGGGTGTGCTGAGGAGTGGGCTCAGCTGAGCGATGAAGATTTACAGGATATATACGCCTACCTGCATGCGCATGGAGCGGATTCGCCCACACCGGCGAAATGCAAATAACGCAAGAC
The DNA here is from genome assembly GCA_050305555.1 of Desulfobacteraceae bacterium. Taxonomy (GTDB): domain Bacteria; phylum Desulfobacterota; class Desulfobacteria; order Desulfobacterales; family Desulfosarcinaceae; genus JARRKU01. Next base: position 51,238 of record JBNLFN010000052.1, read on the forward strand.
ACCATGCCATTGATCTTTATCGTAGCCAAATTTTAAAAGGAGATTCCCATGCAAGCAAAACGGATCTTTGCCGCTCTGATGGTATTCGCCGTTGTGGCTGTTTTTATGGCGGGTTGTTCGACGACGGCATCCGCACCGCAGCCAACGGTCCAGCCCGACTGGCGTTTTCACGACATTGTCGATGTCGGCTTTGTGGCGCAATACGCCAAAGTGCCGCTGGCGGAAGATGTGATGATTATTGACGCCCGCCCCAAACGGGCCAAATTCGACAAAGGTCATATTCCAATGGCCGTGAGTATTCCGGACAGCCGGTTTGACAAAATGACGGACAAGCTGCCCAAAGACAAGCATGCCCTGTTGATATACTATTGTGGCGGCCTGAAATGCAAATTGAGCCATAAATCAGCGCGCAAGGCCGAAAAGCTGGGCTACAAAAACGTTAAAGTGTTTGCCAAGGGCTTCCCGGGGTGGATGAAAGTCAAAGGTCATTATGCGTCGGTGTCCGTTGATTATATGAAAAAGCAGATCGACGCGAAAGCCGACATGGTAATCATTGATGCGCGTCCCAAGCGCAAAAAATACGACAAAGGCCACCTGCCCGGGGCCATTTCCATTCCGAATTCTCAATTTGACAAGTTCAAAGCGCAACTTCCCCAAGATAAAAACAAACCGCTGGTGTTTTACTGCGGTGGCTTTAAGTGCAAGCTCAGCCATAAGTCAGCCGCCAAAGCCATTGCCATGGGCTATACCAACGTGAAGGTTTTTAGTGCCGGTTACCCGGCTTGGAAAAGAGTGGTGGCCAGTGCGACACCTGTCAAGGTTAAAGCCGGCCGGGAAGAAGGCAGCATCGATATAGAAGTATTTAAAAGCATCATGGCCAAGAATCCCAAAAGTATTATGCTCATCGATGTTCGCGACAAAGATGAGTTTGAAACCGGTAGCCTGAAAACCGCCGTTAATATTCCAGTGGATGATTTGGAGGAAAAAATAAAGACCCTGCCTGAAAGTAAACCGGTGGTCTTTATTTGCGGCACCGGTGCTCGCAGTGGTGAATCCTTTTATATGGTACAGGATATACGTCCCGGGATGAAAAACGTTTACTACCTGGATGCTGAAATGACCATACACAAGGACGGCAGTTTTGAGCTTAACAAACCGCTGTAAGGCGCTCGTTTTTTGGGTGCGGCGCACAAAATAACTAGGCTCCGGCGGCCCTGGGGCTTGCCGCACCCGTTAACACTTTTTTCGCGTTTAGGAAAAGCACAAATGCTTACTCAACGATGGTACGACCCTTTGGTATGGATGGTGATGGTGTTGTCGGGACTCGGTTTTTTGTGGTCGCCGGTATGGGCGGCGACACTGGAATCGGATGGCCAGGCGCCAGGGCGCACCATGGCCCAACAGGCCACCAAGACTCAAAGACCCTGGACGACCGCCGACCACAGCAAACACCCGGCTTTACAAAAACGCTTTTCAAAAGGGCAGGAAATTACGCAGGCTTGTCTGTCGTGCCACTCTGAAGCCGAACAGCAATTTAAACAGACCATTCATTGGACCTGGATCGGTCATACCGATGCATCCGGAAAGCAGTTGGGGAAGGCGGGTGACTCGCTGAACAATTTCTGTATCGCCACCAACAAAATGGCGGACAAGGGATGTTTGGCCTGCCATACCGGATGGCAGGGCAAGAATCAGGGGGTCAATTGTCTGCTGTGCCATTCCCAAAAGAAGGTCAACTGGTCCGAGGCATTTGAGGATTACCGATCCTTTTCCGTTTCAGACGATCCAGAGGAGCTGGAGATCGCGCAGGAGATCCAGGCGGAGATTCAGACCGCGGTACAAAGCATCACGAGGCCAACACGCCAAAATTGCGGCGAGTGCCATTTCAAAGGCGGCGGTGGTGATGGTGTCAAACATGGTGATCTGGACACCTCTCTTTCCAAACCCAATAAGGCCTTGGATGTGCACATGGGTATCGACGGGCAGAATTTCGAGTGTACCCGGTGCCACACCACGGTGCAGCATCATGTGGCCGGGCGCATCTACTCCAAACCGGCCTACACCGATCGCCAAAGCCTGATTGAAAACGATCTCACGGCTAAAATCACCTGTGAATCCTGCCACAGCAGCACCCCCCACGCTTCTGGCCACAAAGCCAATGACCACACGGATAAAGTAGCCTGTCAAAGTTGTCACATTCCCAATTTTGCCCGGGTGCTGCCCACTAAAATGTCCTGGGATTGGTCCCAATCCGGCAAGCTCAAAGAAGGCAAAAAATATAAAGAGAAAGGCCCTTTGGGCACTTTCGACTACATGTCCATCAAAGGCCGGATGAGGTGGGAAAAAAATGTGGTGCCGGAGTACGCGTGGTTCAATGGCGCCATGAGCACCCTGACCGTCAAAGACGCCATTGACCCGGCCCATACCGTCGCGGTGTCGGGCCCGGTAGGCTCGGCAAACGATGCCAATTCGCGTATCTTTCCCTTTAAGGTGCACCGGGGCAGACAACCCTTTGATAAGATCAACAACCACATGCTGGCACCGCTGTTATCCGGCAAGCATGGGTATTGGACCACATTGGACTGGCAAGATGCGCTGACCCGGGGTATGCAGGCAATGGGCGTGCCGTACTCCGGCCAATTCGATTTTGTTTCCACGACCTACTACTTTCCCACCACCCACATGGTGGCGCCCAAAGACAATGTAGTGACCTGCAATGCTTGCCATACTCGTAATGGCGGCCGTCTGGCCGATATCTCCGGCGTCTACATGCCCGGTCGCGATCGGTTGAAGCTGCTGGATACCATCGGCTGGGTGGCGGTGCTGGGTGCCTTGCTGGGGGTCAGCCTGCACGGTTTGGGCCGTATATTTACCCGTAGCAACGGCAAAGGCAAGAAGGAGGCGTAGCCCATGTTGAACAACAAAGTCGTTATCTACCTTTACTCACGATACGAACGGTTCTGGCACTGGCTCCAAAGCGCCCTGATCATTGTATTGCTGCTGAGCGGTTTTGAAATCCACCAGGGTTTTGTACTGTTTGGGTTTCACGGCGCGGTAAAAGTGCACAACTATCTGGGGCTGACCTGGTTGATCGCCTTTGCTTTTTTTGTCTTCTGGGTTTTTACGACCGGTGAATGGAAGCAGTATATCCCCACCACCAAAAAGATGCTGCTTGTCGTGCGGTATTACGGTTACGGGATTTTTCGCGGTGAAGCCCATCCGGTGCCCAAGCGCAAAGAGGCCAAACACAACCCTTTGCAGCGACTCACTTATCTGGCGCTGGCCGCTTTTTTGCTGCCGTTTCAAATGATTACCGGTCTTTTATTCTGGGGGTACAACTCATGGGCGGCCTGGGGCCTCGATTCCCTCTCTTTGCCGGTGCTGGCCGTATTGCACACCATGGGCGCTTTTGCCATATTGACTTTTCTGGTGGTGCATATTTACATGACCACCACAGGACACAGTATCGTGGCGCACATCAAAGCTATGATCACCGGCTGGGAAGAGGTGGAAAAAGGCGAAGCCATAGAAGAATGGGAAGTGGCCCACGAAAGAACGCCAACCGCCCCATAGCAATTGCATGAAAGTTTGTTCAATAAAATTGGATCAGGGTCGCTCCTTTTAGAGCGGCCCTTTTTTATTCAACTTTGGGGTTATATTTTCGCCTGGAAATAATCACGCGCCTATCAACGGGTAAAATCTTACCGCTGATGCGTCGGATTAATAAAAAATTATCGCGGCTCTCTATAAAGCTTAAGTAAGCAGCCAGTGTAACCGGATCTGTCACAAGGCCATGTTATAACAGCCTCAAAACCTGGAAAGTGCACGCAACCTTTATAGTTTCAAGTGTCAGTGTCGTCGTTCATTGATCACTGGTAAAATTACGGACTGTAGCAGCTCTGTCATAGCCGTTCATAATGATCTATAGCTTTCGTCTTCGTGTTCTTAGCAAGAGACATCCGCGTTGATTGGAGAAAAAAAGCACCGGCAAGGCGCGATGGCTTTGCCGGTGCAGCGATCTGATTTTAGGATCTTCTTTTCCGGGCAATCCTGATTTTTAGACTTTAAAACGACCGACAAGTTCCTTTAATTGCACGGCCAAGTTGGAAAGTTTCTCTGCGCTGAGGTTGACCTGGCTGCTGTTGCTGGTCATCTCATCGGTCTGGTGATTGACTTGATCGATGTCCTGGTTAATGGTGCTGGCCACTGTGGAGCTCTGGGCCACATTTTGATTGACTTCGCTGATGCCCTGGGAAGCATGGGTGACGTTTTTGGCGATCTCCTGGGTGGTGGCCGATTGCTCTTCCACGGCTGTGGCAATGGTGGAGACGATTTGATCGATTTCGTCGATAACCCTTGAGATGGTCTGAATGGCGTCCACCACGCTGCCGGAGCTGGTTTGGATGCCGCCCACCTGGCGTTTGATATCCTGGGTGGCTTCGGCCGTCTGTTTGGCCAGATCCTTGATCTCATTGGCCACAACGGCAAAACCTTTTCCGGCCTCGCCTGCCCGAGCAGCCTCGATGGTGGCATTGAGGGCCAACAGATTGGTTTGCTCGGATATCTCGGTGATGGCTTCGGTCACTTTGCCGATTTCTTGGGCCGACACACCCAGTTCGCCCACCGTGCCGGACGCATCTTTGGCTTGGGATACGGCTTCGGAAGTGATGGACCGGGCGCGTTCGGAATTTTTTGCGATTTCACTGATGGTGCTGCTCATCTCTTCCGAGGAAGAAGCCACGATGGAAAGATTGGCTGTGGCTTGTTCCATGGCGGCAGCCACGGAGCTGAGGTTGTTGCTCATCTCTTCGGATGAGGCGGATACGCTGTTGGATTGAATCGATGTTTTTTCCGCACGGTCCGACATCAGGTTGGCTATTTCGGTGAGCTCCGAAGAGGAGCCGGTCATGGTGTCGACCCCGGAGATGACCTCTTTGAACATCGATCCCACACTGTGGGTCATGTCGTTTAGGGCCCTTGCCAGAATGCCCACTTCATCTTTCTGATCGATATCCAGGTTCTGGCTGAAGTCTCCTTCAGCCATGGTTCTGGCAAAATCAACTCCCCGAATAATGGGCTTGGTAATTGTACGGGTAACCAACAGAGCAAAGATCACGATAGCCGCCACAATGAACAGGGCGACGGAGGTCATTCGCCATTGTATTTTTTGGACCATTGCAAATGCTTCTTTGACATCGATTTCAGCCACCAAGGCCCAGCGTTGACCGGCGAACTCTACCGGGCTGTAACTGGCCAATACCTTTTGTCCCATGTAATTGGTGGTGATGATGGTGTTGGATTGGCCCGCCAGGGCAGCTTTGACGGCCGCGGTGCTCATTTTCCCTTTTTCCGGATGGGCAAAGGCGCTATCTACCGTATAGCGTTTCGGGGCAAAGCGGGTATCGGATCGCATCAGTTGATCGGGACCCACCAGGTAGGTTTCGCCGGTTTCGCCCATGCCTGAACGTTCGCTCATGATCTGGTTGATGTGATCGGCTGAGATGCGAAAGATCACCACCGCTCTCGTGAACTCTTGTTCTTCAATTAGTGGGTAGGCGGCAAAAGCGCAGGGTCGGTTGCCGTCAGGACCATAGGGGGTAAAATCCAAAAAGACAGCTTTATGGCCATTTTGCGCCATCTTCCATATTTTGGCCAATGGGCTCGTTTTCAAAGGGCCGTAGACGAGGTTGGCTGCCAGATCACTTTTTCGCGTGGCTGAGTATTGGACATGCCCCCAGGGGGTGCTCACAAAATAGATATCAGCATAGCCGCCCTCTTTACACATGCGTGTAAAATTTCGAGCATCGACGGTTACGATTTCGTTATAGCCTTTGTCAAAGTTTCTTCCACTGGTGCGGCCTTCACGCGCAGTTTTAAACGCTTCGGTTTCAGAGATGTTGTTCAAATTGGCGTACATATCGAACTTTTCATACAGGTAATAGGCATCCTGGCTTAGAGTCAGGGTCTCTATATCGTTCAAGACCTGTTTGAAATAGTCCTCGATCTGATTTTTTTTGGTCTGCTTGACAGCTTGAAGTTTTTCAAAAGCGGCTTGGTTGAGCGCCTTTTTTGTCGCTGCCGATGAAAGGATGCCTACGATGGACAGCGGCAATAGTCCGACGAGCAAAAAACAAACCAACAATTTGGGTCCGAGTTTGATATTCTTAAACATTTGAACTCCCTTAGCGCCAAGTGGTGTGTGCTAGCGCAGTCGTCGTTGAACCGGTGGTGCACCGGCTCACGGGTTTCCGATTTCAATGGAGCCAAAGGGTAATTGTCGCCGGAAATGCGGTTTAAGCGACGAGTCCTTTCCCCTTTTGTGTTGTCATTATTATCGTTCAATAGGGTTGAATCTTAAGATATTTATAACATTTTTCTTTGTCCTGGCAGGAATTTAATTGGAAAGATCTGTTTCGATATCTATTGCGCGTTGCGGAATGCTGCGATGGATTCCAGAAAGGTGTCGGCCTCTTTTTCGTCGGCAAAAGCGGACAGGGGAACGACAAAATGGAGTATACCGGTGGTGATGAGATAAAGGTGCTTTCGATCACGGCCGGCGCTAACCAAGTGGTCCCATGGGTATAAGGTTTGCTCGTTGCCGATGCGAACGGTCGCGCCTTCAGGGGCGATGCTTAAAAGGCGGTCTTTGTCAAACTGCCCGGTTTTATCTTTACGGCGTTCGCGTTTGAAATCTTTTTTAAACTGCACCACCACCGCGCGTGCCCGTAACAGCCATGCCAGGCTGCTGACGATCACAAAGCCGATCAACACATTCAGGCGGTTGTGGTTGATTGCAAAAACAAGGGTAAGCGCAATAATGATGGTCTCCATGACCATAAAGCGATACAGCATCATTTTCTTGCCCAGGCGGGTATTTCGCAGGAAATATTTTTGCAGGGCGACCAAATGTTCCAAAGTGTTGCGGTAGCGGACTTGCACGTAAGGCCTCTCCGGTTAGATAGATTGACGGCAGTGAGTTTATACCCTGCAAATCGCGTTTATCTACAAGCAGTTTAAAGATAAAGGCCAACGGTGCATCTCTATACGCTGGCGGTTTGCCTTTCTTCGCTATCCACAATGGTCTGAATCACATACTCGATATGACGCTTGGTGGCCATATGGGCATTCATGGGATCGTGTGCTTTGATCGCATTAATGATGGCAATGTGTTGCTGGTGAATCGTTTCGAAACTCCGCGATTCGCGATACAGGGTGAACAGGTTTTCCTCGATACCATAAGATAGAAAATCGTGGAATTGTTTCATCATGAAAACCTGCAGTGGATTATGGGTGGCATAGGCAATGGCCATGTGAAACTGTGTGTCCGCATCAGATCCCAGGTTGCCGGCTTGGACTTCATCAACGATCTCTTTCAGGCTTCTTTCCAAAAAATCTATGTCTGAATCCTGGGCGCGCTGGGCCGCCAACGCCGCTGCGTTGCATTCCAGGCCCATGCGCACTTCAAGAAGATCTTGCAGTGTGGCGTTTTGCGATGCCATAACCTTGGCCATGTAGGAGTGTGCCTTACCGCCCGGCGCACAGACAAAAGTCCCCTGCCCCTGCCGTTGTTCCAACATGCCCATTACCACCAATTTGTTGATGGCGTCGCGCACTGACGTACGACTCACCCGAAACGCATCGGACAATTCCCGTTCGGTCATGATTTTTTGGCCGGGTTTAAAATCCCCTCGCAGAATGAGGTCATGCAATTGATCAAATACCTGATCGGCAATCCGTTTGGGTTTGATAGGTTTTAGCACCTGGGACATGGTGCCCCTCCTTTTGCTCGAGAGCCCTGACTGAAATAAGCGGTGTGCCCGGTGGGCATTGCCTAATTTTTATGCCAAAGGGATATCACATGTCAAGGTTTTACCAAAGGACATTAAAGCAAACAATTGGCTTTGCCGTGGTATAGACACTAAGGTAATACCATAAATCGATATTTTGCTTAGTATATTGAAATGAATTAAATATATTTAAAACAAATATATAAAAACATGCGATTTGAAAAACGGTGGATGGAAATACCGTATTGCCGGGTATTGTGGTGCCGTAGATGCTATAGGTCGTACCATAGTCCAAGACGACTTCAGTTTAGGGCGGGCGGATACCAGCGACCCGATGTCCAATATCCATGAAGCGGCGGCGAAAGATCATCTGACTTCTGAATAGTCGGTGATGAGCCAGTATGCCTTTGATCCCGTGTTGGGTATTTAACCTTTGACACCAATGTGATACACTTCTATTTACAAGAAGTGGTAAAAAAAAATACATAGGATAGCGGTATGGAAAGGCAATTAATGGTTCCCAACACCCTTAAACCCAAAAAATTGGCTGACCAGGTATTTGAGCGCATTCGGGATCTTATCTTTAAGGGGGATCTTCGACCCGGGGAACAGCTTAAATCCGAACGTGAGTTGTCCGACATATTGTCCGTCAGTCGCCCCACCATCCGGCAAGCCATTCGCAAACTGATTGAGCTGGGATTGATCGAAAACCGCCAGGGACAAGGGACCTATATTTGCAACCCCAAAGAGGTCCGCGGTCACAACATGCTAAGGGAGATGATCGATTGGGGCGAGGCCAGCCTGCGGGATTTGCTTGAAGTGCGCATGGCCCTGGAATGCCAGGCTGCCACATCGGCCGCTTTAAGAGCGACGGCAGCGGATGTGGTTGCCCTGGAACGGCATGTGGAAGATATGCGCAGCTCCATCCAAACAGGCGAGCTGGGGATACTGGAAGATGTGCGTTTTCATATGACCCTGGCCTACGCCACAAAGAATCAAGTCCAGATCATGCTGATGAAGAACCTCTATGATTTGCTTCACTTCGGCATTGAAGAGAGTTTGAAGCAGCTTTATATGGACCCCAAGAACCTTGAAACGATCATCAGTCAGCATAAACGCGTGTGCGATGCCATCCGGCAGCGTGATCCGGACGAAGCTTACGAGGCCATGCACCGTCACATCACCTTTCTGATCAACACCATGTGCGACGAAAGCCGCATGCTGAAGCAAGACCTTGCCGTGCATTCCGATGATGCAGCAAAGGGCGATACGGGTTTTGCTGATAAATCCCCCCGCACCGAATTATCGCCGGCTGCCAACGCACAATAGTGTTGGGCTTAACACGCATCCAAACCACCGGCGTCTGAAAGCTGAAGGTTGATCCATAAAAAACCGCTGCTTGCCAAATGTGTGACAAACAGCGGTAAGCCATGCGGCTGTGTGATAGGTCAATGGACCGGTTTATACATTCATGGCCGGGGCGTGCATCGATCCTTTCTCGCTGGACCGGGCTATGGCTTCATCAACCAGCCCGACAACATAGGGCCCTTCATGTGAAACCGCAACGGATTGATGATCCATGGTCAGCTTGGTTATGGCGGCCTGGATATCGTCAATCTTGGTGATGCCGATATCCTTTAGCTCTTTTTCTTCTAAATATGGGGAGTAGACATAGACATTGGATGCTTTGGCCAGGGCTTGGTAGGTGGTCTGCAGGCACCATTGGTCGATTTCAAAATTCTCCGGGTTGCAACGCTTGGCGACAAATTCTTCTGTGGAGCACCCTTCTCTGACCATCTCGCAATATTCAACCGATCCCAAGCCTTCACGGCATTCGCAGGCGATGATGATGGACCCGCCCTCCCGTATGAGATCGCTGGCGGCAATCAACCCCTTGCTTACTTGATAAAACGTTGCATCCAGAGGGTAGCCACCGGCCGAAGTGATCACCAAGTCGACCGGTTTGGCGACCTTTTGCACGGACATCTGTTCGACCTTTTTGCATCCGGCTTGGTGGGCTTCCGTATGGTGGCCGGCAAAGATACCGACCAGTTTGCGTTGTTTGTTAATGATCACATTGACAATAAAGTCGACGCCTGCCAGTTGGGCGACTTTTTCGCCTGCTGCGTGGAATGGGTTGCCTTCCAGTTTGCAATTGGTCACATTCGGGTGGTCGATCATCGCAAAGGAGTGCATGAAGGTCATGGTTTTATAGCTGGAGATGCCGGGCAGTATGGATTTGCGTCCGCCCGAATAGCCGGCGTACATATGGGGTTCGATCAGGCCGGTTAAAATTTTTAAATCCGCATCCAGGTAGTGCTTGTTGATTTCAATGGCGGCACCGTCGATATCCGCGATATGTCGCAGGTCCTCCGCTTTGCGGCAGTAGTGGTTCTCAATACGGTAATTGGCCATGATCTCGGCGCCCACCATCTGTTCGAGCTCTTGATCTAAATTGGGCCGGTGCATGCCGGTGGCGATCAAAATAACAATATTTTCACGCGCGATACCTGAAGATTCCAATGTGTTTAATATCGGCGGCAGGATGATCTTGTTCGGCACCGGCCGCGTAATATCGGAAATAACCACGCAGGCGTTTTTGCGGCCTTGGGCCACTTGGGCCAAGGGTGGTGCGCCAATGGGGTTGCTGATCGCATCTTGCACACACTTTTCAGGGTTGGGCAGGGGCGCAGCCGGGTTCGGATTCAGCATAATGGCATCTTCGGGCACTTCGATTTCTAACTCTTTTTCACCGCATAAAATTTTGGCCTTCATAGCCACCTCCTGGGTAATATATTTAACCTTTTTTGATTGGCTCCTGGTCGGCTTTTCGCCTTGCCTATAACGATCTGAATGTTATTAGCATAATTTAATGGTAAAATAATATTACCAGTAAATGATTGTCAATAATTTCTTTTATTTTTCTTGGAATTTTAGGATATCGATAAATTAACAATATAATCATTATGATATAATATAGTTTACATGCGGAAATTAATAATAAAATACATCAAACGCCATAAACGGTAAAAAAAATCGGCCTTATGTTGCATGATAAATAGTACGTTTTTCCCGAAGCAGGGTATTTATTGGTATAATTGATTTATTATTAGGGCTTCACACGTACCCCATGTTTAATTCTGAATAAGATGATATTATACAAACAGCTAAAAACAATTGAGAAATAAATAATCTGGAATGATGTTAAACCATAGGGTGGATGCAAAAATTATTTTACCTTGTCAGAAGGGATTGGTTTTTGAACCCGCAGACGCTATGGGTCTGACATGGGCGCGGTTCGGGATTGCTGAGACCGGTTCGTCTTGCCTTTACAGATAGCCTCCCATTTTGCCGTAAGTCTTTTAGTCTTTTCATATTTATATTAATGCATTCATCTCCGTGGTTTTTTTGTTGTACGATCGTCCCTTGGTATGGATATTGCTCTCAGGAAATACTAAAGGTCTTACCAATAGGGCCGGCGGTGCTGGGCACCTAATAAGTAAAATATTTAATAAAACAAGTAAATTAATGGCGTATTAAAAAATATATCCGAAAAAAAATGATTTTATCAGTTGACGAAGGGGGAAAAGCGGTGTAGCCACATTATTGGTAGTACCATAATACCTATGGTGCACATGCCACTATATTCGGTTGACCTGCATTCTGGTGATGGGATTTTAATAATTGAAAGGGGCGCAAAACAACGCATGCAAAGGGTCGCAGATTCTAAGATAGCGAATGTGATGAAGATGAGATCGGATTATGTTTCGGGATGGCTGGTCTGTATGCTGATATTTTTCTTGTTCAATTCGGTTGCCGTGGCCGGCTGGCGCATCGAAGGCGCGCGGTTTTCCCAATCGGTACACGCCGACACCTCTTGTGTGGACTGCCATTCGGACATCGGGGATCCTGACCACCATCCGGACCCAGGACATGTGAAAAAAAAGATGGTGGATTTTTTTGATGCGCAAAGCTGTTTGGAGTGTCATGAAGAAGTGCAAGGTGAGATAGAGGACGATGCCGAGCATGGCGGTGAGACGGTTGAGGATGTTCAGCGCTTTCTCAATTGCATTGCCTGTCATGATCCCCATTACGAAGGTGCGCCGGAGCATATCCCAACCGGCGAAACAACGTCCTATTCCGGGGACGATGAAAACTGCATGGCCTGCCACCAGGCGGTTTCACCCAAAGATCCTGACGCAGTCAGGAAAAATCGCGAGTTTTGTTCTGCCTGCCATGTCATTGGCAAGCAGATGCCCGCAAGTGTGCCTGTCATGGATCCGGCGCAATATGACCAATCTGCCCATGCTACCTTGGATTGTCTGACCTGTCATCCCAAAGCCGCGCAATACGAGCATCATCTCCAGATTTCCGCGGATTGCGGTCAATGTCACACGCGCCACGAAGCGTCAGTGACCCATGATGCCCACAGCAACGTATCCTGCCAAGCCTGCCATCTGGGGAGTGTGGTGCCCAAGCGAGATGCCCAAACCCACGCCGTGCTTTGGGAGCGGGCGACGCTGCCCGGCACCGTCACGATGCTGCACAACTTTGTCAAACCGGATGGTCAAGGGTGCACCCGATGCCATTACGATAACAATCCTGTTGGGGCGGCGGCCATGGTTTTGCCGTCCAAAAGCGTATTGTGCATGCCCTGTCATGCCGCCACACTCACTGCCGGCGATATGACCACCCTGGTTTCGTTGACTGTTTTTGCCATCGGTATGTTGGGATTTGTCTCCTTGTGGTTTTCCGGCAGCTTTGCCGGCAGTGCCGGCACCCATGTGGTGACCAATGCCTTGCAGGCCCTGGCAAAGACCTTCGCCGTGCTGTTTTCACCCAAGCTCGGCAATATATTAAAAACCCTCTGGTACGATGTGCTGCTTCAGCGGCGTCTTTACCAGCGATCCCCCCGGCGGTGGGCCATTCACGCCTTAATTTTCTGGCCTTTTGCGATCCGCTTCGTTTGGGGAATCGTCGCCCTGGTTTTGACCACCGGGTTGAAAGACTTCCCAATTGCCTGGGTGTTGATCGACAAGAATCATCCTGCCACGGCTCTCGTTTTTGATCTGACCGGCCTCTGTTTGGTGGTCGGCATCCTATTGGCCATGATTCGCGGCAGTGAGGCGGATAAAACGCGCGCTCCAGGTCTGCCGGCACAAGATCGCCTGGCCCTGATTCTGATCGGCGCCATTGCTCTGGTCGGTTTTGTCATCGAGGGTATGCGTATCGCCATGACCGGCGTCCAGGGACCGGCGGCCTTTGCTTTTATCGGCTATGGCATCAGCAAACTGTTCTCGGGCATGCAGGGACTCACCGAGGCATATGGGTATCTATGGTACCTGCATGCCGTTCTAACCGGTGCATTTGTCGCTTATCTGCCCTTTAGCCGCATGATGCACATCATCATGTCGCCTGTGGTGATGGCCATGAATACGGCCACTGAAAAGGAACACCATTAAACTGTGAATCATCCGGATTTGGATGGTATCGCATCATAACCCCCTTTGATGGAGGAATTGAACCATGGATGACAATATCAAAAATGCCCTCAAAGCGATTGTGGGGGAGGAGAACCTGACCGACCAGCTTATCGATATGGTGTCGTATTCCTATGACGCTTCTGAGCACAGCCACCGCCCGGATTGTGCGGTGTGGGCAACGACCACCGAACAGGTCTCCCAAATCATGAAGTTGGCCACTGAACACAAAATTTCCGTGATTCCCAGAGGGGCCGGCACCGGTCTTTCAGGTATGGCGGTACCGGTGCAAGGCGGTATCGTGCTGGACTTAAACCGCATGAACAAAATTCACAAGATCAGTATCGAAGATCGCCTTGCCGTCGTAGAACCGGGAGTGATCTATGCGGATCTGGACCAGGCGCTGGCCCCCAGCGGTTTTTGTTTTCCGCCCGATCCCGGTAGCGGAACCGTTTGCACCCTGGGCGGCAATGTGGCCACCAACGCCGGTGGCGTAAAAGGGGCCAAATACGGCACCACCCGCGATTATATTTTGGGCCTCGAAGTCGTACTGGCCGACGGCCGTGTGATGAATACCGGCTCATCCACCATTAAATGTGTTTCCGGTTTTGACCTGACGCGATTGATCGTGGGCTCGGAAGGGACCTTGGGTGTGGTCACCAAAATCACCATGAAGATCAATCCCCGGCCCAAGGCAAGCAGTACGGCAGTCGCCACCTTTGAAAACCTTGAAGATGCCGGCAAAGCGGTAACCCAGATCATGTCCTCGGGGATTATTCCGGCGGTGATGGAGATTATGGATCGGCCGACCATCCAAGCCATTAATCAGAATACCGAGTTGGGTCTGCCGGAAGTGGACGCCATGCTGTTGGTGGAAACCGACGGCTATACCCAGGGGGAGACGGACCACCAACTGGAAAAAGTGATCGCCGTATTCAATGCCAACAATCCGTTGGAAGTCAAGCAGGCCAAATCCAAAGAAGAGGCCATGGATCTGTGGAAGGCCCGCAAATCGGCTTATGCGGTATTGGCTCGCATCCAGACCCACTTCGTGCTGGAGGATGTCACGGTGCCCATGGGCAAGATCGCCGACCTGCTGCGCGGTATCGGTGAAATTTCCAAAAAATACAATTTACAAATTGCGACTTTCGGTCACGCCGGTGATGGCAATTTGCATCCCCAGATTCTCTATGATGGATACAATCCTGAAGAGGTGGAACGCATGGAAAAGGCCGTGGCCGATCTATTCCAATTATCGATTGACCTAAATGGAACCTTGACGGGTGAGCACGGTATCGGCATCGCAAAGGCGCCGTTTATGTCGATGGAGCACGATGACGTTGAAATGGATGTCATGCGCATGGTGAAGCGCACATTTGACCCCAACAATATTTTGAACCCCGGCAAGATGGCTCTGGAGGTGAACTAACATGGAACCCAAATATGAATTTGAAAGAAAATACCGCGAACAGATCCTGCAGTGCTCCCGCTGTGGCTATTGTCAGGCGGTTTGTCCGGTTTTCGGCGCGACCCAGCGTCCGGCGTTTAATGCCCGCGGCAAAATGCTGCTGCTCAAAGAGGTCATGGACAACAAGATTGACCTTGACGACGAGATGATCGAAACGATGTTCCAGTGTACGACCTGCGCGTCCTGCCACGAAAACTGCCCGTCCGGCGTCAACGTACCTGAGATCATCAAGCAGGTGCGCAAGGACATGGTCAACATCGGATCGTGCCATCCGGCCTTCACCGGTATGAACGAGGTGCTGCAAAAGCATACCAATATTTATGCCGAAGACGAGCCCGAAGATTTCGATCGTGAGCGCAATCAGAAGGCCGATTATGTTTATTTTATCGGCTGTGTGGGCCAATACCGTGAAGATGAAGCCACCGAAGCTGCCCTTGATCTGCTCGACCGATTGGACGTCAACTATACTCTTATTGACGAAGTGTGCTGCAGTGGTGTACTTGAAGATGTCGGCCATAAAATAAATCGCACGCTGGCCGAGCAAAACATCGAAACCATCTTGTCAACCGGCGCGAAAACAATTATCACCGGATGCCCGTACTGCTACCGCACGTTTAAAAACAAAGAGGAATATGTCGCATTGCGCGACAAAGGGTTGAACCTGGTGCACATTTCCCAGTTCCTGAAAGATTTTGATTTGGGTGTGTCCACCGATTTGAGGGTCACCTATCATGATCCCTGTGACCTGGGACGTCATTGTGGTATCTATGAAGAGCCGCGCGAGACCCTGCGCAAGATTGCCCCCAATTTCGTTGAGCTGCCCCATAACCATGCCGGTTCCCTGTGCTGCGGCTCCGGCGGTGGCGCCCGTGGGGCCTATGCCAAAAACTCATTGGCCATGGCCCGACGTCGGCTCAATGAGGCATTGGACATAGGGGCGGATGTGTTGGTGACCGAATGCAACTCTTGTGTGCATAACTTATCCAACTCGAAGCTGCGCAAAGACAAGATCCGTATTTGCAATACGACTGAGTTTATCAATGAGTTAATGGAAGACGCAGAGTAGCAGTGCAAAGGATCGCCATTGTGTCAGCGTTCAACGGTGCCGAACCTATACGATTTGATTGCATCACAACGACCAAAATAACCTTAACGCAAGAGACGAGGAGGAACAGACATGGATATCAAGGGTTACAACATGCCCGAAGAGCTGATCTATGACAAAGACCATTTCTGGATCAAAAAAGAAGGTGATCTGCTGGTCATGGGTATGGATGATTTTGCCCAGAAACTGGCCGGTGAGATTGTTTACATTCAGCTTCCCGATGATGGGAAAAAAATAAAAGCAGGTAAAAAGTTTGCGAAAGTCGAATCGGGAAAATGGTTGGGTAAAGTGTATGCCCCGGTGAATGGCGTTATCGACTCCGTCAACGAAGATTTGGAATCCAATCCCGGCCTGGTCAACGAAGACAGCTATGGCAAAGGATGGATGTATAAAATCAAGCCGGCCGACACCGAAGGTTTGGAAAATTTGACCCAGGGCGCAGATGCGCTGCAAACCTGGATGGAAGCAGAAATCGAAAAGTATGCCGACAATGAATAAAGCGAAAAATAGCCGTTACCGCGTGCAGCAATGCATGCAAATGGCCGCCTGTACCAATTGCCAGTCCTGTGCCGATGTCTGCCCGGCGGTGAAGGCCTCCGGGGACGGCCAACTTTCCGCATTGCATCGCATGAAGGGGCTGCAACGGATTCTGAAAAGCCGCACGGGGGGTTTTTTTTCCAAGCTGTTGGGTGCCAAGCCGCTGACCGACGAACAGTGGAAAACATACTCTGAAACGGTTTATCGTTGCACGTTATGCGGCAATTGCCAGGAGGTCTGCCCGGTGGGGATCCACCTTAAAGACTTGTGGCTTTCATTGCGTGAAGATCTGGTGGACACCCAGCATTTTCCAAAGAAAATCAACATGATCAAGCGCAATTTGGAATCCAGCCGCAATGTCTTTAACGAAGACAATGAAGAGCGCGCCGAGTGGGTAGAGGACATGGACGATCCGCCGGACGATCTCTATGTCAAGGACCAGGCCGAAGTGGTTTACTTTACCGGATGCACGGCAGCCTATTTTCCGGTCGCCCAGAAGATTCCCCTGGCCCTGGCCGACATCCTGGTCCAGGCGGATATTGATTTTTCACTCTTGGGCGAAGAGGAGTGGTGCTGTGGGTTCCCCCTGTTGGGCGCCGGGCTGAAGGATATGTTCGGCGAATTTGCCGAGCACAACATTGAAGCGGTTTTGGAAAAGGGTGCTTCCCAAGTGGTCTTTGCGTGCCCCTCTTGTTATGAGATGTGGAAAGCGCATTACCCGTATAAAGCGCGGGGTATTCAGATTTATCATAGCACCCAGTATCTGGAAAGCATGATTGAGCAAGGCCGTCTGCCGTTTAAAACCCTTGATTTGACGGTTACCTATCATGATCCGTGCGATCTGGGTCGCGGCGCACGGGAATTTGATGCCCCCAGGGCGGTGATTCAAGCCATACCGGGCGTTAAATTTGTGGAACTGCCCAACAATCGCGAGAACTGCAATTGCTGTGGCGGCGGCGGGAACCTGGAGATGGTGGATGCCGACTTGTCGGCCCGGATTGCCCAAAACAAGGTGGAAGAGGCGGTTTCCACAGGCGCGGATGCCATTGTGACCTCTTGCCAGCAATGTGTGCGTACCATGTTGACCTATGCCAAGCGCAACAAGATTGCCATCGAGGTCCTGGACATCACCCAACTGGTACACCGGGCAGTGGTATAGCATTACGTTGGCATGGGCCGGCGAGCCATACGGAATAAACTTACAGCACTTGAGCAGGCCGTTGTTGTGGAAAACCGGGATCAAATTCAGGTGCGGCTCGAGGGCGGGCAGGCTTGTGTGAGCTTTGCCGGCGGACGTTTTTTTGTCAGACAACAGAACCACCATGACGCGTCGGCCGGTTGTCCCATGCAATTGATGCTTGGCGCTTTAGGGTCGTGCATCATATTGACCCTCCATGCGGTCGCCCAACACAAAGGCATCGTGTTGCGCGATACCTACTTGGCACTCGAATATCACCGGAACTCAAACGATGGCACCCGTTTCGAGGTGACATTGAACCTGGATGATCACCTGACGGACCGAGAGCGCAAGATCTTGTACCAGTCCGCTCGCATTTGTGAGGTGGGCAAAATATTGAAGAGTGATGTGCAGATCGATTACCGCCTGTTGGAACCGCAATCAGCTCGAGCATCTAATCCGACAACGGGCGGCCCCGGCCCACGGGCAAGCAAAAGCATGGCGGAGCGATAAGAAAACCGCTTAACCTATCAAAGGAGTATACGGCAAGTATGACCCCGTGGCGTTTACTTGATACACCGCCCATGTCGGCCGCAGACAATATGGCCTTGGACGAGACCCTGTTGGAGCTCAAAGGCGAGGGCCGGTCTCCGAACACCATTCGGTTTCTGCAATTTAAACCGCGTTGTGTACTGGTGGGCTATCATCAATCGGTTCAGGAAGAGATACGGCTGGATTATTGCCGGGAACATGGGATCGATATCAATCGCCGCATCACCGGCGGCGGCGCCATTTTTTTCGATGAGAATCAGTTGGGATGGGAAATCTACTGCGATAAGAGCTTTTTCGATATTGTGATTCCCACTAACCGTTTGTTTAAGACCCTTTGCCAACCGGTGGCCACGGCGCTGGGGCGCCTGGGCGTCGCGGCTGAATTTCGCCCCCGCAACGATATCGAGATCAACGGTCGTAAAATATCCGGTACCGGCGGTACGGAATCTGAAGGCGCATTTATGTTCCAGGGCACCATGCTGGTTGATTTTGATGTGAATACCATGCTGCGTGCCTTGCGCATCCCGGTGGAAAAACTCAAGGCCAAAGAGATCGATTCAGTCAAAGACCGTGTGACCTGTCTGAATTGGGAACTGGGCTATACGCCCTCCCTTGCGGAAATTAAAACCGCGATTCAATACGGTTTTGAAAAGCACCTGGGCATATGCTTGCAAACGGGCGATCTAACCGCCCAAGAGCAGGAAGTATTTGAGCGCAAGCGCAAGCGGTATCACGCTTGGGAGTGGATCGATCGGGTGAAACCGAGATTTCAAAAACGGGAGGCTGTCCAATCTTCCTATAAGGCCGATGCAGGAATGGTGCGCTTTACCCTGGTGGTCAATCTAGCCCAACGCCGCTTGAAAGATGTTTTCATCACCGGTGATTTTCTGTCTTTTCCCAGTCGTGCGCTGTACGATCTGGAGTCCGGTTTACGGGGCATGCCCCTGGACCGTGATAAACTGATGGATGCCATTCGTTGCCATTTCGATGAAGGCCGCATCGTCATTCCCGGTATGACGGTTGAAGATTTTACAAAACCGTTGGACCAAGCCCTTGAAAAGGTAGAGATTACCAAAACCGGCATTCCATTGGAATTGGCCAATTTGATCTCTGTGGCCAACGGCTCTTTTGAAGACATTTTGCGCCAAGACCCATCTGTCCTGTTGCTGCCCTATTGCGCTAAATTGACGGATTGCGACCTTCGCTATACCAAAGGGTGCAACGTTTGTGGGCAGGAAGCGTGCACCATCGGTCCGGCCTGGACCATGGGGCGCAAGTGCAAAATGAAAGTGCTGACGGTTACGAGTTTTGAAGACTTGTGGGCCGAGTTGACCCATATGCGGCAAAAAGGGATCACCGCCTATATTGGGTGTTGCTGCCAACCTTTTTTTGCCAAACATGTGGATGATTTTAAACGCAGCCGAATGCCGGGCATCCTGCTCGATATCGACAACACCACCTGCTATGACCTGGACCAGGCCAAAGCGGCCTATGCCGGCAGTTTTGAAAGTCAAACCGAATTGAATCTGGATCTTTTGGAAGCCGTGCTCCAAGCCGGCGCCGACATAAAAGCCCAAGGCGGGGTGGCCTGATGGACTTGCAGCCTTGCGATATTTTAGTGGTCGGCGCAGGGCCGGCCGGGGCGGCCGCGGCACGATCCGCCGCCCTTTGTGGTGCTAAGGTGCTGCTGGTGGAGCGTCGATCCATCGTGGGTATACCGGTGCAATGTGCCGAATTTATTCCGGCCCTGCTATTGCGCAAGGTCAACTTGGGACGTGGGTTTGTGGTCCAAACCATCAAAGGCATGAAAACCTTTCGCCCTGAAACACCGGAAACCGTTACCAAAGCACCCGGATATATCATTCGCCGGGATCTGTTCGATCAGGCCCTTGTCCAGGCCGCCCAAGATGAAGGCGCTCGAGTCTTGACGGCTACCCGGGCTGTGGATCACTGGGACTCCGGAGCGGTTATCCTAAAACAGAAAGAGGGTCGCTACATTAAAGTGCAACCCTGGATTATTATCGGTGCCGATGGCCCCCATTCCACTGTGGGGCGCTGGGTCGGCGCCATAAACATGCATTTATTGCCCGCAGCCCAGGTGACCATGGCGTTGACCCGGCCGCTAAACTACACGGAAGTCTATTTTCGCCCTGATATTTTTGCAGGATATGGATGGCTTTTTCCCAAAGGCCGATTCGCCAATGTGGGCTTGGGATTGAAAAAAGACGACACTTCCAGTGAGCGCATTCGAAAACGCTTGGATCGTTTTGTGGCGGACTTGAAATCTCAAAATAAAATTCAAGGCCATCCGGTTTCCTATACGGCCGGGTGGATTCCGGCCGAACCCGTGCGCCAAACCGTATACAACCACATTGCTCTGGTGGGCGATGCGGCGGGCCACACCCATTCCATTACCGGCGCCGGTATCTTCGCGGCGGTGATCGGCGGGCAGATGGCCGGCAAGTGGGCCGGCCGTGCCGTCAAAGCTAAAGACATCAATCTTTTGGCCCGCTATGACGATGAGTGGCAGGATTTGATGGCGGATACTTTGCAACGGGCTCATGAACGGCGCCGTTTTATGGAAGCGCAATGGCATGATTTCAGGACCACGGTGCAGCACTGTTGGGTCGCCTATCGGGAATATTATGGGTAAATTAGAGCACCGCTTGGAAATAGCCCGTACCCTTTCCTGGGAGAACTTGGGCAAACGCATCACCTTCTATCTGCCGGGCATGTTTCAGCTCAATGGCCATACCGGGCGCTATCCCGCGCTCTCCATCACGGGTGCGGATTGCGCTCTGCAATGCGACCATTGCCAGGGCAAGATATTATCCGGCATGGTCTCTGCCACCACACCGGATGACTTGGTTGCCAAATGCCGGCGACTGGCCCGAAAAGGTCATTTGGGCGTATTGATCAGTGGGGGCTGCGATGCGCAGGGCCGCATGCCATGGAAAGACTTTTTTCCGGCGATTGTCGCCGTCAAACAGAGCACCGGGCTGTTTGTTTCCGTTCATTGCGGCCTGGTGGACCCGGCCACGGCAGACCAGCTCAAACAAGCCGGCGTGGATCAAGCACTGATCGATGTCATTGGCGATGACGCCACCTTTCAGACCATCTACCATGTCCCGTTTGGGGTAGAGCGCATCGCTTCGGCCATGGCGGCCTTAGCCGCAGCGCAAATCCCCATGGTGCCGCACATCGTTTGCGGCATTGGCTACGGCCAAATCCAGGGTGAATACAAAGCCGTGGAGATGATTTCCCGATTTGATATTGCCCAGCTGGTGGTTGTCGCGTTGATGCGTATTCCGGGCACACCCGCTGCCAGTGCCGCACCTCCGCAAGCTGAACAGGTCGCCGATATTATCGCTGAAGCCCGTATGCAGATGCCTGAGACACCCATCAGTTTGGGCTGCGCGCGTCAACGCGGTAACACGCTCTTGGAAGAGTTGGCCATCGATGCCGGTATCAACCGTATGGCGCTGCCATCGGAAGAGGCCCTGGCACGGGCCAAGGGCTATGGATTGGAGATGCAATTCCAACCCACATGCTGTTCGGTGACGGACAGTTACACTACGGCGGGGTGGCATGGATAGACCGATCTGATGGTGTTGGCCAAATGGCGGCATTGTTCCATTTGGCTTTGTCGGTATGGACCCAAAAGCCATGGCAGGCCTAATGCCTGCAGAAGATGAGGGGGTATGGAAGATAATAATTGTAAGAAAACCCAGGAGAGTCCGGAATATTTGCGCATGAGTTTGGCGGCGGCCATGACCTTGGGATTTAAACCCGGGCTGTTTTACCGCGGCGCCAAGCTATATTGCATCAACCTGCTATTGAATTACAACAGTGGGTGTGCTGCGCGTTGCGCCTATTGCGGACTTTCCAAGAAACGTGAGGGGCAATACAGCGAAAAAAGTTTTATTCGCGTGACCTGGCCCACCTATGCCCTGGACGATATTATTGCGCGTATTTCCCGGCGTCTCAACCGGGTCAAACGCATCTGCATCTCCATGATTACCAATACGCGGGCCATCGCCGATACCCGGGACATTTGCGCCAGGCTGCGGGCCGGGTTTGATGTGCCCGTTTCAGTTTTGGTCTCTCCCACCATTGTTTCACGTCAGGATCTGCTCTCCTTTAAAGCGGCGGGGGCTGACAAACTCGGGGTGGCCATTGACCTGGCGACACCCGAATTGTTTGAACAATATCGCGGAAAAGGTGTGGGCGGCCCCCATCAGTGGGATCGCTACATGGCGTGCCTGAGCTCGGCCATTGAGATTTTCGGCCATCACAATGCAGGTGCCCATTTGGTTACCGGGATGGGCGAGAGTGAAAAACAGATGGTGGAGATTATCCAGCGGGTACAAAACATGGGCGGCTGGACCCATCTGTTTTCCTTCTTTCCGGAAGCCGAATCCCAGATGAAGGATCATCCCATGCCGGATATGGCTCACTATCGCCGCATTCAACTGGCCCGGTTCCTTATCGACGAGAACATATCCCACGCCCGGCAGTTCGCCTATGACCCACATGAGCGCATCGTTGATTTTGGTATTCGGCCCCAACGGCTGGCAGCTGTGATCGACAGCGGCGAACCGTTTCGCACCAGCGGATGTGAAGGCTATGACGGTGAAGTGGCCTGCAACCGGCCATATGCCAATTCGCGTCCAGGGCCGGATATTCGAAATTTTCCCTTTGCTCCCGATTCAGCGGACATTGAGCGTGTTCGGCGGCAAATGGGGCTGGCGGCATCGGTGGATAAAAAATCAAACGAAAAAAAGAAATTAGCATCATGAGTCAATCTATCCATAGTATTGGTACATGTTTTGCATTATTTACTGGGTAGGAATGAGGCCTCACACAATGCAATAGCTCGCGAGTGGCCGCAACATGTTGTTTAACGTGTAATTGCGGGCTGTTGCGTGAAGTTTGAATGAGCGTGCGTTACGGCGGTTGCATCGAAAAATTCAAATCATACGGGAGCTTAAAGGCGCATTCTTTTTGGACGATGCGAATTTCCAGATCGAGACTGCGCGAAAGTTCAAATTGGTATTACCATTTAACCTGCGTTGTGTGATTGAGGTGTCGAACCACCCTAAACCTAAAGGAGGCAGTATATGAGAAGAAGCACGATGATGAAAATGTTATTCGCTTTGTTTGCAGTGATGTTCATCCTCACCGCAACACCGGCCATGGCTGCTAAAGATAAACCCGTCTTGTTGAAGGTGCCTGTCACGTTTTCCACGGCGCTTCCCGGGCTTGGCGATGGCATTCTTTACATTTCCAACAATATCGCCGAAGTCAGCGGGAACAGTATCAAAATGAAGGTCTATGAGCCCAAAAAACTGATCGCGCCGTTTGAAATCCTGGACTCCGTATCCAAGGGCAAGATCAATGCGGGTTACTCAGTGGCCGGCTATTGGACCGGAAAGATACCCGCAGCGCCGTTGTTCTCCGCCGTGCCTTTTGGACCGGAAGCCGGCGAGTACCTGGCGTGGTTTTACTATGGCAACGGGATGAAACTTTACCAGGAGATGTACGATCAAGCGGGATTTAATGTAAAAGTATTGCTGGCTGCCATCATCGCCCCGGAGACCTCCGGCTGGTTCAAAAATCCGATCACCAGCAAAGACCAACTCCAAGGAATGCGCATGCGCTTTTTCGGTCTCGGCGGTGCGGCCATGCAGAAGCTCGGGGTTCAAACCAGTTTGCTTCCCGGCGGCGAGATTTTTCCGGCCTTGGAAAAGAACGCCATCGATGCCACTGAATTTTCCATGCCGGCCATCGACCAGCGCCTGGGTTTTTATAAAGTCGTGAAGTACAACTATTTTCCGGGTTGGCATCAGCAAGCCACCACCTGTGAGCTGCTGATCAACAAGGATACCTGGAACAAGATGAGCGATCATCAGAAAAAGGTCCTGGAAGTGACCGCCAAGGCGTCCGTGGCTGACAGCTTTGCCCACACCGAGGCCATCCAGGGCAAGGTGATTCGTGAAAATGCTACCAAGCGCGGTGTTAAAAACATGTATTGGTCCCAAGATATGCTGGATACCTTTAAGGCGGCATGGCAAGATGTCGCAAAGGAACAAGCCGCCAAGGATGCCTTTTTCAAAAAGGTCTGGGATGATTTTTCCGCTTTCCATAAGGATTATGCGTATTGGGCATCGCTCGGGTTTTTACCGCGTCCTGCCCCCCCCAAATAATCATCAAAGCTTAAGTATTCATTCGTGATGCGCTCCCACATCCCCCTCTCCCCCCTGAGGGAGAGGGGGCAGGGAGCAAGGAAGGAATAACATGGATCAAGAGACGACAACGGCACCTAAATTCTGCGTGGTGATGGACGAGACCATCCGGCGGATCGGGCGCACCTTTGCGTGGCTCAATACCATCCTGGTTGGAGTGATCATTGTTCAGGTGTTTCTGCGCTATGTGATGGGAATGGGTCTGGTGGTCCTGGAAGAGTTGCAATGGCATCTTTACGCCGTCGGGATTATTTACGGGCTTTCCTATTGCGTGGTCCAGAATTCTCACATTCGTTTGGACCTTTTGCACGCCAACTTCAGTCAACGAAACAAGGAATGGGTTGAGCTTTTTGGAAATATGCTGCTCCTGAGTCCCATCGTCATTATCATTCTCATCCATGGCTGGAGTTTTCTTGTTGATTCATGGGTTATTAGAGAAAGATCGGACTCTCCCCTCGGGCTTCCGGCCCGTTACTTTATCAAATCATTCCTGGTAACAGGGTTCGGCCTTCTGGCGTTGGCCGTCATATCAAGAATGGTCAGGAGTGTCGCCTATTTACTAAGCCACAACAAACCGGAGAAACACAGCGATGCTGATTAATGATTATCTCGTTATAGCCATGTTCCTGACCTTCATTCTCCTGCTCTTTACCGGCTATCCCATTCCCTTTGTTCTGGCCGGAGTGGCGGCCATTTTCACCCTGGTGGGTTATCTGGCGGACATTTATCTGGGCGCATTTACCGGGCTGGATTTCATGTATGTGGGGATGGTGGTCAACCGGATTTACAAATTAATGGACAACTGGGTGCTGGTTGCGGTGCCCATGTTTATCTTCATGGGGTTGATGCTGGACCGCTCGGGTGTGGCCGAAAAGATGATGAGCCGCATGCAGGCCCTTTTCGGACCTGTACGCGGCGGATTGGCCGTGGCCGTCACCGTTATCGGTATCGTCCTGGCCGCCTCCACCGGCATCATCGGCGCATCCGTGGTGCTGCTGGGCCTGCTTTCCATTCCGGCCATGCTCAAGCAGGGCTACTCCAAGGCCCTGGCCACCGGCACCGTCTGCGGCGCCGGCACCCTGGGCATCCTGATTCCGCCCAGCATCATGCTGGTGATCATGGCGGATCAATTGGGACTTTCGGTGGGCGACCTGTTTATGGGGGCCGTCATTCCCGGCGTCATCCTGGGGACCCTTTACCTGGTTTATATCATTGGTTTCTGTGCTCTTAATCCAAAGGCCGCTCCGCTGGATCCCAACAGACCGCCCCTTCGTTTCAAGATGGTCTGGGATGTGTTTTTGACGATTTTGCCCACGGCAGCGCTGATTTTTGCGGTTTTGGGTTCCATTTTCATGGGCGTCACCACCCCCACCGAAGCCAGTGGCGTCGGCGCGCTGGGTGCCACGATTCTGGCGGCTGTGAACAAACGTTTCAACTGGAAGGTCCTCAAGGAGGTCACCTTCGCTACGTTCAACACCAACGGCTATATTTTCGGTATCTTTATCGGCGCCACCTGTTTCGCCCTGGTACTGCGGGGGATGGGTGGCGATGAACTGATCGAACGGGCGCTCACCGGGCTTCCCCTGGGGCCTTATGGCGTGATGGCCGTGATTTTAGGCGCGGTTTTCCTGCTGGGATTTTTTCTGGACTGGATCGAAATCACTCTGATTGTGCTCCCCCTGCTTGCGCCGGTGGTTAAAAGTCTTGGTGTTGAGATCGATGGTTACGGGGTGATTGATAACCCCTCCCTGATCTGGTTCTGTATATTGGTGGCGGTGAGCTTGCAGACATCTTTTCTGACCCCCCCTGTGGGATTTGCCATCTTCTACTTAAAGGGCGTGGCCCCCAAAGAGGTGGTGCTGTTGGACATTTACAAAGGGGTGGTTCCCTTTATCATCCTGCAGCTGATCGGCCTGCTCATCGTGGCCATTTTTCCGCAATTGGTGATTTGGCTGCCGGCGGTTGCCTATGGAAATTGATAATCTACAAACCGGTTTTTGCGGCGACCCGATCCAATAAAAAAAGGACCGGGCCGCTGATAAAAGCGTTTTTATTTTGCCCAAGGGTCTCCTCAAATCAATATCCCCTCTCCTTGGGTAATTTGGGCGATCTTCGGATCGCCCTTTTCTTTGTGCTCAAAGCGCTGTTTGCCCGTAAGCGTCTTAAAAAACGGACACGCCCTTCAAATCATCGGTTCACTGTCTTCATCGTAGAGGCTTGCTAAACTCTCTTTTTCATGTAGTTTTTTTGCCATGGGGCCGCTTTGTCAGCGGGGTGTTCATTGCCCGCGTCTTTATAATCTAATGCATTAGATTATAAATTTGACAATAAATCCGCTAGTTATTTTTATTTGTCCCTTAGAGTCTTAAAAATCGGACAAATCCGGAAAAAAAGACAAATCAACTGTTGCTCAGATCCACACATCCATAACAGCCGGCGAGGCAGATCGTTATATTAAAGGTATTATGGTAGTACCAATTATTGTATCATAGCCCTGCATTCCTGCTGTGGATATGGCCTGGGTGATCTGTCCCTATGGCCGGAATGGGTTTGCGGCGATATTGAATTTTCATGGCGGTTCAGTTCACCGGGGTTTAAATTTAACATCGTGTCGTTTGAGCAGGGCATAGAAGTGGGACCGTGACAATTTGGATATATCCAAAATTGTATTGACGTCGCCGTTGGATTGTTTGATCAAGTGCGTTAGATAGACCTTTTCCATTTGATGTTTGAAATTTTTAATGGAGGGCATGGGATCTTGCAGAAGCACGGTTGGATCTATGGGGTCGATTGCCGGCGGGGGGGCTGCTTTTTGACGGGTCTCGCCTGATTTGGGGGAGGCGCCGTCAAGCATGCTGCGGGCCACCTTTATACGAATATCGGAAGGGATGTGCATGGCGAACATGGTCATTTCATCACCGGCAGCCACAAAGGCTTGTTCCAGAGAGTGAAACAATTCGCGTACATTGCCCGGCCAGTTGTAGCTGGTGATGGTATCCATAAAATCAGCATCGATCCCCTTGGAGCTGATTTGCGCCCTTTCGCTCAAATAATTGATATAGTAGACCGTCAACGCTTTGATATCGTCGACGCGCTGGCGCAAGGGGGGTAGGTTCAACGAGATGGATTTAAGGCGATAATAGAGATCTTCGCGAAAGCGCCCCTGCTCGACCATTTTGGAAAGATCGCGGTTGGTAGCTGCTATCAGGCGAAAATCACTGGAGATTTCCTTGCGCGCACCCACCGGACGGAAATTGCGCTCCTGCAGCACCCGTAAAAATATCTTTTGGGCATTGGGGTTGAGCTCGCCGATTTCATCCAAAAACAGGGTGCCGCCATCCGCCTGTTTGACCAATCCGCTGCGGTCATGAATGGCGCTGGTAAACGATCCTTTTTTATGGCCGAACAAAATGCTCTCCATCAGGTGTTCGGGCAGGGCGGCGCAATCCACCACCACAAAGGGGTTGTTTTGGCGTGGGCTGTTGCTGTGAATGGTGCGTGCAAACAACTCTTTGCCGGTACCGGTTTCGCCATTGATCAGGACGCTGAAACTGCTTTCTGCAGCCTTAGCCACCATATCGAAGCATTTACGCATGGCCGGGCTGTTCCCGATGACGCCTTCGGTATTGAGGGCAACCAACCCTTTCCGGGTTTGTTTCTCGTTGCGGTACACCAAGGCGCGTTTGAGGGTCAGTCGGGTCTGCTTGATGGGCGAGGGTTTGACCAAATAATCCCAGACGCCCCCCTGGATGGCCAATTCAGCACCATCCGGGTCGCCTTTGCCGGTGAGAATAATGACTTCGGGGTGTGAGGGCGCCTCCTTGATTTGGGAAAGGGCGTTCAGTCCATCGCCATCGGGCAGGCGAACATCCAAAAACACGACATCCACATCATGGGCCGCCAGTTTTTCAAGTCCTTGGGTAAGGCTTCTTGCTGTCAAGCATTCTAACGCCATCCGTTTGACCAGGCTCTCCATAGTGGTGCAAACTTCGGGGTCGTCGTCAATAATCAGAATATTGGCCATTGGTTCCCCATGATAATGAATGGCTTTGGGCGTTCAAGCGGGATTGTGATCCCCTTTAATATCATGCTAGGCGCATTCTGTCGATGCGCTATCGCTCACGGAGATCTTTTGCTGATCCAAGACTTCACGGATAGCTTTTGATATGCTCTGTTTATTATAGGGCTTGCGAATCAATTTCTTGATGCTCAGCGGCCGCGCATTCATTTTCTCGGGTGCCTTGCGGCCGGTCACAATAATCACGGGAATGGTGGGGTGCATCACGGCGATCTTTTCAGCCAACTGGTATCCTGTCATCTCCGGCATGTCGTAATCGGTGATGATCAGATCAATGGCGCCATCAACATCTTGCACGTATTGGTACGCGTCATTACCGTTGGGGCAGGCGGCAACTTGATAACCCAATTGGGTCAATACCCGGGGAATCAGCTGGAGCTGGTCTTTATCATCTTCAACAAACAAGATGGTTTCTTCGCCGCCGTCTATGGACACATCCGCCGGGGTCGGAGCGAGCTGGTCTGCGGGCGATAGGGGCAAAAAGATTTCAAACTCGGTGTGTTTGTTTTGAATGCTGCTGACCCGAATGGCGCCCTTATGGCCTTTGACAATGCCGCGCACGACGGCCAAACCCAGGCCGGTGCCTTCGCCCTGTCTCTTGGTGGTATAGAACGGATCGAAGATCTTGTCCTGGATGTCGGGGGCGATGCCCGGTCCATTGTCGGCAACGCTCAACAGTAGATATGGGCCGGGTTGGATATCCAGGTTGCGGGCCAGTTTTTCGTCGACTTCTGTTTGTTCGAGATCAATGGAGAGGATGCCGCCATGGTCTTTGATGGATTGAAACGCGTTGGTGCATAGGTTCAAAACCACCTGATGAATCTGTGTCGGATCCGCCTCACAGATAGCCGTCTCGGCGGCCATATGGACTTTGATAATAATGTTGCGCGGCAGCGAGGCTTCGATGAGATTGACGGCTTCCCGCACAACTTCCGAGACCTGGGTGGGTTTAAAGCTCGCCTTGTCCGCGCGGCTGAAGGTGAGGATCTGTTTGACCATACGACCGCCGCGGCGTGCGGCTTTTAAGCTGCGGCGCAAATCCTCGGCTGCCATGGTATGGGCCGGCACATCCTCGATGGCCAACTCGGTGGAGTTTATGATGGAAGTCAGTATATTATTAAAATCGTGGGCAATGCCGCCGGCCAGTGTGCCGATGGCTTCCATCTTGGTGGTTTCAACCAATTTGTTCTGCAGTTGAACGTTTTGGGTAATATCCTCTGTTGTGCTCAACACACCGACCACGTTGCCGGCCTGGTCATGCAACGGCACGCGGTTAACCTTTAGCCATACTTTATTATTTTCGCTATGTTGAACCGTCCAACGCAGATGGTAGGCGGCTTTGTCTTGGGCAATCACCTCCCGATCGGTTTTGATGCTCAGCGCGGCCGCCGCTTTGTCTGTGATTAGGTCCATATCCGTATTGCCGACCAACGCTGTGAGGTCTTTGAGTCCGTGAAAGTTGCCAAAGCTCCGGTTCGCGCCCAAGTATTTTAATTCTTTGTCTTTCCAATGCACATGCTGGGGGATATTGTCCAATACCAATTGGAGCATTTGCCTGGATTCGCGCAGCTCTTTTTCTGTCATTTTACGATTGGTGATGTCGTGAATGGCGCCAACAATACCGACAATTTTATTTTTGGTATTGGTATAACTGGCCTTGTGGCAGATCACCACCCGCGTTTCGTCGTCATTGAGATCGATACGTTTTTCGTAAGAGCGGATACCCGTATGGGACAACAAGTCGCCGTCGACTTGATCCACCAATTGCCCCAGGCCTGTATTCTTGAGTTCATCGGCATTAATGCCAAGGATCTGTTTACGGTCCATGTTGAACCACTTTTGAAAGGAGAGATTGACACCCGTAAATTTTCCAGACTCATCCCTGAAATAGATGGGAATGGGAACCGTGTTCATCAGTTGACGCAAAAAAGCCACCTGGTCTTTGAGTTTGCTCTCGGCAGCCTTGCGTTGAGAGATGTTGAACACCAAAAACACCAAAGTAATGGTCACCAGAACGGCACCGATGACCATCAACCAGAACACTTGCCGGTCGACTTCAAAAAAATAAGCGCTTCGATTGATGATGGTGCTGCCGGCCGGCAGGTCATCGCTATCGATATTGAATTTGTCCATGATTTTGCTGTCAAAGATGAGCAACTCATCATTGGGTTTGACAATGGGGATATCAGCAGGGGCTTGACCTCCCAAAACGTCCATGGCCATGCGGGCAGCCGCGGCGCCGTGTTCAAACCCGTCGATCATTTTCCCACCCACCACACCGGCACCCACCATGAATTTCCAGTTGCTGTATAGGGGCGCCTTGGTGCTTTGCCACAATGCATTGACGATCTCAGTGGCGGTGTAGCGACCTTGCTGATCATCCATATAAAAAGGAATAACGTAGAACACTGAATCGTCGGCCATGGCCTTGGCATCCCGGGTCAGCTGATCCATCCGCACCGCTTCGAGAAATTCATATTTGGGCGAGGTCGCCATTTTTTCGAAGGCCTTGAGAATCTGGCTTTTGATGAGCTTGGAGGTGGTCGAGTTGTTCTCGACAACGACAAACCGTTTGCGCTCGGGGTGAAATTTTTGCGCCAGCTCCAAATTTTCTTTAATATCAAATGATTCTACTACGCCGGTGACTTGGGGCATGCCTTTGATCCATTGCGGTGAGAAATCGTTGACACCGCAGAATATGGTCGGCACACCCGGAAAGAGTTCATCTTGGAACTGTCGGTAAAAGTCAAAGCCGTTGTTGTCCGACACGATGATGATATCGAATTTTACATTGCGGTATCGATGCGCATAGATGGCGAAAAGATAGTTTTTAACCATTCGATCGTAGCGAATTTTAGTATCCATATACTCGATATGCAGATCGATATTCATCCCGCTCGAGTTGGTGACCGATTTGATACCCTCCAGAATGGTATCAGACCACTGGTACCCATTTTCATAGGAGTTGAGATAGAGCATGTTGATTTTTTTATGGTCCTCGACCTGGGCAAGGGTTGTCGTGACAGTGCCAAAGCCGATGACCATAAGGATTGAAATGATAAGTGCTTTTATCTTCATGACCTATCCGTTGTGTATAAGGCTCCCTTAAGTTCAGAGATCGATATTATCATAAAAGTCGGCAGAAAAGCCAGGTGGCAGAGAGTGCTGTGCAGCCAACCATCATCCAGACGGTATCGCCATGGACCATAAGCGATCCTTCCGCTGGTCAAAATATACGCATGTAATTTGATGATACTATGATGCAATAAGCAAGCCAAGGTCAGTAAACATATGCTTTGGCGCACCCCTTGCAAAAAGGATATGGGGTAATAACCTTTAAAGACTATAATTCTCATTGACCTATTTCGTAGCCAATGATCCGTATCAGCTATCTCTTATCGACAAAGGGGCGCCGATGGCTCAAAAGGATAATCAGGCTGGATATCAAGCTTTGGTTAAACGCATTGCCCAGACCATCTCCAGCGATCGAATTGTCCAAGATCCATTGCGAACCCTGGCCTATGGTACGGATGCCAGTTTCTATCGTTTGATCCCCAAGGTGGTGGTCCAAACCCGGAACGAGGCAGAGGTCGTTGCCTTATTGCAAGCCGCAAATCCGCTGCGCTTACCGGTGACCTTTAGAGCGGCCGGCACCAGTCTTTCCGGGCAGGCGGTGACAGACGGTATTTTGGCCGTCGCCGGAAAGGGTTGGACATCCTATGCGGTTTTGGAAAACGGCGCCAAAATTCGATTGCAGCCCGGCATCATCGGGGGCCGGGCCAATCAATATCTGGCGCCGTATGGCATGAAGATCGGTCCTGATCCGGCCTCGATCAATGCCGCCATGATCGGCGGCATCGCCGCCAACAATGCCAGCGGCATGTGTTGCGGCACCGCCCAGAACAGCTACAAAACCGTGGAGAGCATGCGGATCGTTTTTGCCGATGGCACTTTGCTGGACACGTCCTGCGACAACAGCCGTCGTGCATTTGCCGGCAGACATCCCCAAATACTGGAAAAAATCAGTGCGTTGAGCGTCAGGATGCGTCAAAACCCGGAGTTGGCGGCTCGCATCCGCTACAAGTATAAAATCAAGAATACCACAGGGTACAGCCTCAATGCCCTTGTAGAGTTCCAGGACCCCTTCGATATCATCACGCACCTGATGATCGGCTCTGAAGGCACCTTGGGTTTTATCTCGGAAATCGTGTATCGAACCGTACTGGAACATGCGCATAAGGCCTCGGCGTTGATGGTTTTTGCCAACATTGAGGACGCCTGTCGAACCGTTGCTTTTTTAAAAAACGCACCGGTGCAGGCGGTGGAGTTGATGGATCGTGCTTCACTGCGTTCGGTGGAGCACAAAAAGGGGCTTCCCGAATATCTCAAAGATTTGCCCCCCGAAGCCACCGCTTTGTTGGTGGAAACGCGGGCTGAAGATGAGGATGAGTTGCAGCTGAATGTGGCGGCCGTGGAACAAACCCTGGATGCCGTCCCTCTATCCCCCACCGAGGACCTGCGCACTTTCAGCCAATTGACCCGATTCAAACCCGTCAGATGCGCCGCGACGTTATTGCCGGTTCAATTCACCGATTCAGTGGAAGATTACACCCAATTATGGAACATTCGCAAAGGGCTTTTCCCGTCCGTGGGCGCTTTGCGCCAGGTGGGCACCACTGTTATCATCGAAGATGTGGCCTTTCCCCTGAAACATCTGGCAGCGGCCACCTTGGACCTGCAGCGGCTGTTTAAAAAGTATCATTATCATGAAGCCATCATCTTCGGCCATGCGTTGGAGGGCAACCTTCATTTTGTTTTCACCCAGGATTTCAGCGACAGCGCAGAAGTGGATCGGTACCGTCATTTTATGGACGATGTGTGTCACTTGGTGGTCGATCAATATGACGGCTCCCTCAAAGCGGAACATGGCACCGGTCGCAATATGGCGCCTTTTGTCGAGATGGAGTGGGGTGCCGAGGCCTACCGGTTGATGCGGCAGATCAAACAGATCTTCGACCCGTACAACCTGCTCAATCCCGGCGTGATTTTTTCTGAAGATGCCCAAACGCATATACACAATTTAAAACCCCTGCCGGCCGCCCACCCCATTATAGACAAATGCATTGAATGCGGTTTTTGTGAGGCGAATTGCCCGTCTAAAAATTTAAGTTTAACCCCTCGGCAACGCATCGCGGTGCAGCGGGAAATTGCGCACCTCAAAGCCACATGTGAGAATCCGGCACGTCTCAAGGATCTGGAAAAAAACTATCATTATCTTGGGAATCAGACCTGCGCCGCAGATGGGTTATGTGCCATCAGTTGCCCGGTAGAGATTAACACCGGGGACCATACCCAACATCAACGCAGTGATATGGTAGCCGGGTTTTTCCACCAGAAAATTGCAGATTGGACGGTTTCCCATTATCAGCTTGTATCCAAATTCATGCGTAGCGGTTTAAAAACAGCCCATCTGGCCCATCGCCTGATAGGGACCCGTATGATGGCATGGGTCACTACAACCGCACGCAAGTGGTCCGGCAACCGACTGCCGGCTTGGAATCGGTTTATGCCCCAAGGGATCGATGTCCCCCTTTCTAAAGCGGTGCCATCCAGCGGTTTGCCGAAGGTGGTATACTTTCCCTCGTGCATCAACATGGTCATGGGGCCGGCCGCCGGCGATCCGGACCAGGCACCGCTTTATGCTGTGATTAAGGCGGTTTTGGAGCGGTCGGGGTTTGAGGTGATTCTCCCACCGCGGGATAATTTGTTTTGTTGTGGCACACCCTATGATAGCAAAGGTTACCCGGTTCAAGCGAAGAAAAAATCCGAAGCATTGGAAGCGCTGTTGATGTCTCTTTCCGAAAATGGGCGAATTCCGGTATTATGCGATACAGGCCCTTGTGTTTACCGCATGCGCAAACAAATGGATACCAAGCTGCAAATCTATGAACCCATGGGATTTATCCGGAACTATCTGCTCGGCCGGTTACAGATTGTACCGGTGGCGGAACCCGTCGCCATTCATATCACCTGCAGCAGCCGAAAGATGGGCTTGGAGAGCACTTTTCGTGAGGTGGCCCGGTCGCTGGCCGAAAATGCAATCTTTCCGGAGGATATCTCCTGCTGCGGCTGGGCTGGGGATCGGGGGTTCAACTTTCCGGAACTGACCGCTTCCGCCCTGGCGCCATTGAAATCCGCTTTGAACGGACATTGCGTCGCCGGCTACTCCAACAGCCGCACCTGCGAAATTGGACTTTCGCAACATAGCGGGATATTTTATAAATCGATATTCTATTTATTGGATCGATGTAGTCGGTATGGGCAGCCCACCCGATAACCCGCTCAGATGGATGTTAGGAGGACGCAAATGAAAAACCGGCCCCGACCGCGCTGCAGTTGGATGGGCGACGATCCGTTGATGTTGCAGTATCATGATGACGAGTGGGGCGTCCCCCTGCACAATGACCGCAAGTGGTTTGAGTTTTTGGTATTGGACGCTTTTCAGGCGGGGCTCTCGTGGCGAACCGTGCTGCATAAACGTGAAGCCTTTCGCAGGGTCTTTTTTGGGTTTGAACCTGAAAAGGTAGCGGGTATGACGGCCCATGCCATGGCCCAGGCGCGCCAAAACCCCGCGATCATCCGCAACCGGTTGAAGATACAGGCGACCGTCCGCAATGCTCAGGCTTTTTTGGATCTGCAAGCCACCCACGGTTCATTCGATGCCTTTATCTGGTCGTTCACCCAGGGGCGCGTCATACACAATGCATGGCAAACCCACGATCAAATTCCTGCGCACACCCCCCTATCGGACAAAGTCAGCCATGCGTTAAAATCCCATGGCTTCTCATTCGTGGGCTCCACCATCTGTTATGCGCTGCTGCAAGCTGCCGGCGTGGTTAACGATCATCTGGTGAAGTGCTTTCGCTACAGTGAGATTCGCCGGATGGATCATCCCTAAAACTGATTCCATATGTTTCGGCGGGCATTCGCCAGTGTTGGGTCCCGGAAATAAGTGACAAATCACAGCCGTCATTATTCCGATAAAAATACCCAATGCCAAAAACCAAATGTCAAATGAAGGTAGGGTGTCGATTTACTATTTAATTGGTCCCCATCCGCCATTTGGCATTTGGATTTTGGCATTGGGATTAAAGTCCTGGGGCACCGCTTCGGGGATCATTCAGCCATACCTGTTTCTACGTTACTTCCGGGACACTACACCAATGTCGGCGGTCAAAAGCATTGACCTGGATGTGCGAATTGGATAAACCGTGATCAATTATTAGAGAACCGAGCAAATCAATGAGCGATTGTAACGATAATGATAGCTGCTGAGAACCTATCCAAATCCTACGGCGGGCAAGTGCTGTTCGATGGCATCACTTTCAAGATTAACGCCAAAGAGCGTGTGGGGCTGGTGGGTCGCAACGGTCACGGCAAAACCACCCTGTTTCGTATCATCATCGGTGAAGCGGATTATGACAGCGGTCAACTCACGTCACCCAAAGGGTATCGCGTCGGGCACGTTCAACAGCAACTGCGCTTTAGCGCCGATACGGTTCTCCAGGAGGGCATGCTGGGATTGCCTGCAACCGAGCGGGACCACCATTGGAAGGTGGAAAAAGTGTTGGCTGGGTTAGGCTTCAGCACCGCCGATCTGGACCGCCGTCCGGACGAATTTTCCGGTGGATTTCAGGTGCGTCTGAATTTGGCCAAAGTGTTGGTGTCCGAGCCGGATCTTTTACTTCTGGATGAGCCCACCAACTACCTGGACATTACTTCTATCCGATGGATCGAGCGCTTTTTACTTGCCTGGCCGCGGGAGGTGCTGCTCATTACCCATGATCGCAGTTTTATGGATCGTATCGTTACCCATACCCTGGGCATTCATCGTAAAAAGATCCGTAAAATCACAGGTAATACGGAGAAGTACTACTCTCAGATCGCCCAGGATGAAGAGATTTATGAGAAAACCCGCCAAAAAGATCAACGGCGGGCCAAAGAAGTCGAACAATTCATTGCCCGCTTTCGCGCCAAGGCACGCCTGGCCGGGATGGTTCAAAGCCGGATTAAGACTTTGGCAAAATTGGAAAAAAGAACCAAGTTGCAATCCCTGCGGGATCTGGAGTTCAGCTTTCGCGCGCTTCCTTTTCGGGGTAAGCATGTGCTCAGTGCAAGTGGTTTGAGTTTTGCCTATCCAGACCAACCCCGGCTGTTTGAAAATTTGGATTTTTCGGTCCATGCCGGTGATCGGATCTGTGTGGTGGGACCCAATGGCAGGGGCAAAACGACGTTGCTCAAGGTAATGGCCGGCCGGCTCGCCGCGACCGATGGGCAGATCACCTATCACCCGGCGGTTACCCAAGGGTTCTACGAACAGACCAATATACAAACCCTCAACGATCTGAACACCATTGAGACGGAGATTCTCAACTGCACGCCGGATATGGACCGGCAGCAAGCGCGCAACATCTGTGGTGCGATGATGTTTGGCGGCGATGATGCACTTAAGAAGATTTCTGTTCTCTCCGGGGGGGAAAAGGCGCGCGTCATGCTGGGCAAACTTTTGGCCACACCGGCCAACCTGCTGCTGCTGGATGAGCCTTCGAACCATTTGGACATGGCGTCATGCGATGCGCTGGTGGAGGCCATGGATAATTTTGACGGTACCGTGATCATGGTGACGCATAATGAGATGTTTCTGCATGCCATGGCCCAGCGCCTGATTGTTTTTCATCAGGACCAAGTCACCCTATTCGAAGGTACCTATCAGGATTTTTTAGACCAAGGCGGCTGGGGTGATGAGGCTGCCGCCATGACAGGCCCTGTGGTTGCTGAAGCAGCTGTTGCACGATCGCCATCCACCAATAGGAAAAAGTTGCGCCGTCAGCGATCGGCCATTGTGAGAGAACGTGCCGCCGAACTCAATCCCATTGATCGGGCCATTGCCAAAACCGAAGCCGTCATCGAAGCCCAGGAGCAGCAATTGGACCAATTGAACCAGGCCATGGTGGCGGCGTCACAACAACAGGACGGGGCCCGTATTGCAGAGCTTTCACCGGCCATCCGAAAAAACCAGAGCCGGATTGAACAATGCTTTGCCGAGCTGGAGCCACTCTACGATAAAAAAGAGGCTTTGGAAGAGAAGTATGATCTTAAATTGGCCGATCTGGACCGGTCTTGAGCGTGTTTAGAAGACCTTGAATTCGGACGAGGTGTCTTTTTCGAAGACCCATTTTTCGAGCACCTCATAGGGTTGGGCACCGACCAGCACCCGGCCCTGAATGTGAAAACTCGGTACCGCGGAGATGCCCAATTGCCGCGCGCGTTGCCAATCTTGATCTACTCTTGCGCGATAGCGTTCCTGCCGTAAAACCTTTTCGCTTTCTTGAGCATTCAAACCCGAAGCTGTGGCGATGGACCTTAACACGTCGATCCGGGCAATATTATCCCCCTTTTCGAAATAGGCGCGAAATACGGCATTGTGGAATGCGTCGCCTTTTCCTTGCGCTTCGGCCCACTTGCCCAGCTCCTGGGCTTTTCGGCTGTTGAATGTGCGGGTGCGGTCACCAAAGGGAAGCCCCAATTGGTCGGCGGTTTGTTTCAGTTGCGCCAACATTTGGGCAATGTCGATGCCCCGACCGGCAAACAGTTCTTCTAAGGTGCGCCCCTGTTCCGGTGTTTCCGGATGCAGGGGAAAAGCAGTCCATTGGATCGTCAAGGGGTGATGCGCCTTTAGTTTTTCAATACGCCCGGTAATGAAATAGCACCACGGTCAGATGTAGTCCGAAAAAATTTCTAATGTGGGCATCTTGATGGCCTGTTGCATGAGTTGTACTTTCCTGTCGGTTGGCTATTGGTATTTGTTGAGCAGGGCGCTAATATGGGTCAGATAGCGTTGCCGATACATCAAGCCCTTCTGGTTATTGATGTCGTAGAGCAGGCGATCAAGATGGGGGCGGATGTCGAGGCCGTATGCGTTGATTTTTGCATCGTTGGCCATGTCGATGGTCAACACCGAGTAGTAATTGATCATCATGCGTAGCTTGGTTTCTCTCCGCAGCAGATAGCTGCGACCACCCAAAGTATTAAGAAAAAAACAAGCATACTGGTAGAGGGTCTTTAAACCGGGATGATTCAAACCCGCCGGCTTGGCGTTGCCGCAAGTGGTTATCCAGGAGAACATCACTGCCATGGCCGGCTCTTGCACGGCAGATTCACTTTTTATAATTCCCTTGATCAAATGAACACGGTCTTTGCCCAGGACACGATACAAGTGAGTGACATTGCGTATCAGGCTGTAGAGGTCTTCCATTTCGCCCACATTGATGGGCGGATTGGCGGCCAGCTTCCGGGTGATCTCATCAAAAAGAGTTTCAGCCCGCATGTTGACATCCGGCCAGATCAGGTAGGCTTTGCTATCCAGGTATTGAAAAAAAGCGACAACCTGGCCGGTGATGCGATTACAGTCCACGGCATCCGGCACGCTGCTGTCCATGGGTTTGGCGTCTCCAAAGACATTGGCAAGTTCAGATTGGGAAGGTTGGCTTTGATGGGCATTGCCTGCCTCTGAAGCCAATCTTTGAATCTCGGCTTCCAGCTGGGCGATCTTTTCCAGATGAACGGCTTTTTCCTTTTCAAGTGCCTGTTCCACCACCTGGGTATGCCATTGGCCGAACCAGCGGTAACCCAACAGACCCAAACCCACCACCGCAAATGCAACCACAAGTGCTTTCACTGTTTTTTCCATCGTCGCAATCCCTGATCCTGTGCGTTAAGTGGCGCGTGTGGCTTCGGCTCACTTTTGTGCCACCACCATATTCCAGCCCCAACGTGTTTGCAAGTGCCACATGGTAAGCCCGCATTAAAAACATCCGGGCCTAAATACCAAAATAAGGGCCTGTATTTCCGAACTAAAATTGTGTTTTGGCTCAAGGAGAAAAGTTTTAAGTTTAAAGATATTGCCCAACCCGCCGATACCTTTTCCAAGGTGCCCTTACCCGATGGACTGTTACCGAATTGATGATTAACCGCATAAAAATATTGGCCTTTGCTATGTCCCTAGGCTTGACTTGTGTTCCGGCAAAAGCGCATGATAATCTGACCCAAGATGCCATTGCCTACATTCAGGAGAAGAGCGCGGCGCACGATATTGTTTTTATGGGTACAACCCATAAGCAACCCGTCATATTGGATTTCATTGCCGACCTCTTGCCCAAACTTCACACCATGGGGGTGACCCACCTCGCCCTTGAGGTGGCCAGCGATCAGCAGGCGCTTATCGATCATTATTTGGATCACGGTTTGGGGTTGGCGGATATCCACTTGCACCGGGCCATCGATTGTCCCCGGTACAGGCATTTGTTTACGATTCTCAGAGGGCTGACTGCCGCCCAGCGCCCCAAAGTGGTGGCTGTTGATCTGCCCCCCAGTCTCTATGACGGTCCCATCGGTCGCGATACCCATATGGCAGATCTACTTGAAAAAACACTTCAATCCGGTTCAAAGGTAAAAGTGCTGGCCATTTTAGGCAGTTTTCACGTTATGCGTCAACTGCATTGGCAAGAGCGTGTCCCCAACGGCCACCAAGCCATTCGGGCCCTATTGAAAAAACGCCATCCTAGACTAAGCATGTTCTCCCTTGCCCACATTTTGAGCCAAAGTGATGCAAGTTGTGATTTTAGCCGCAGACTGGCGCCCGTTGACCACAGCGTGGCTATGGATATTGACCAGACCTTTGATGGGTGGCGCCTGGGATTGATCGATGTTCTGGCGATCAAGCCGACCCCGATAAGACAGCTTTTGGACGGTGTTATCGTACACTAAGTGCTCCTATCGATATTCAAATCCAAATCCCAAAGCCAAAATATCAAATGAAGGCATGTTGCCGATCAATATTTTAAATCGGTCTGCATCCACCATTTGATATTTGGATTTTAACATTTGACATTGTAATTTCGATGATCCTTCTATATCTCTCATATCAATGAGTTGCTGGTTAACCGCCTTTTTTGGGTAGATAAGTCTTTCAAACATTGAAAGTACATGTAAATTGGTTATAATGCGTTCACCAAATATCAATCATCCGGGAGACCCATATGAAAGCAACATCGATCAGGTCCAGCGCTGCCCTCATCGCACTGCTTTTTGGTGTGACGGCCTGCAGCACGGTAAATCCCTATACTGAGGAAAAACAGGCCAGCAAGGCCGCCATTGGTGCGGGTATTGGTGCCGCCAGCGGTGCTTTTATTGGTTTAATGACATCCAACAGCAAAAATCGCCGTCGTAATGTATTGCTTGGCGCCGGTTTAGGGGCCATCGCAGGTGGCAGTGTCGGCTACTATATGGATGTTCAGGAAGCAAAGCTGCGGCAGCGGTTGCGTGGTTCAGGCGTCAAAGTGACACGCGTCGGCAATCAGATCATGCTGAATATGCCAGGTCATGTGACCTTTACTACCGCATCGTTCAACATCAATGCCGATTTTTATGACGTGCTCAACTCTGTGGCGCTTGTCCTTAAGGAGTATGAGAAGACAACGGTGGATGTTATCGGCCATACCGACAGCGTGGGCTCTGAAAAATATAATCAGCGCCTTTCGGAGAAGCGCGCTCGCAGCGTTGCCGAGTATCTTTCCGGGCAAGGTGTCATGCCGGCCCGTTTGCTGGTTGCCGGCATGGGGGAGAGCCAGCCTGTCGCCAGTAACAGCACGCCGGAGGGCCGATCCCAAAATCGGCGGGTGACCCTTCAGATTGTGCCCCTTACAACATGATGGATGAGGCGACTCGTAGGGAAATCGCCTAAATTCCTTGAGCGACGAGATCCCCCACTTCGCTGGTGCTGTAGCCCATCTTGCCGGCCGACAGGCTCTTGAGCTTCGTGCCTGTGACAGCCTTAACGGCCTCTTCAACCGCCTTGGCGGCTTCGATCTCTCCCAGGGTTTCCAGCATCATGGCGCCGGCGCAAACCGCTGCCAACGGATTGATGATGTTCTTGCCGGTATATTTGGGAGCTGAACCGCCAATGGGCTCGAACATGCTGACCCCCTCCGGATTGATGTTGCCGCCGGCAGCAATGCCCATACCGCCCTGGGTTTCGGCACCCAAGTCGGTAATAATGTCTCCGAACATATTAGAGGTCACCAGCACATCGAACCATTCAGGACTTTTGACCATCCACATGCATGTGGCATCCACATGGTAGTATTCGCGTTGAACATCAGGGTAATCTTTTTCGCCGATCTCATGAAAAGCACGCTCCCATAGATCGAAAACATAGGTCAGCACATTGGTCTTTCCCACCAGACCCAATGTATTGGCATCACCTTTGCCGCGGGCTTTCTTGCCGAATTTACGTGCATATTCGAATGCATAGCGCAAGCAGCGTTCTACCTGATATCGATTGTAAACCATGCTTTGAACCGCCACCTCCTGGGGGGTGCCCTTCATGGAAATGCCGCCGGTGCCGGTATAGATACCACCAGAATTTTCGCGGATGACAGCATAATCGATCTGTTCGGGACCCTTGTCCCTGAGGGGGGTCTCCACACCCGGATAGAGACGCACGGGTCGCAAATTGATATATTGGTCCAACTCGAAACGCAGTCGCAACAAAATGCCCTTTTCCAGAATGCCGGGTTTGACGTCGGGATGCCCAATGGCGCCTAAAAAGATCGAATCAAATTGTTTCAGCTCATCGGCCGCTGAGTCCGGCAACACCTCGCCGGTGCGCAGGTAGCGGTCACCCCCGAAATCGAAGTCGGTCATTTCCAGCTTGAAGCCGAATTTATCCGCTGCAACGTTTAAGGCTTTGCGCCCTTCATCTACAACTTCCGGTCCGGTGCCGTCCCCGGGAATTACCGCTATTTTATACGTCTTGCCCATATCTTTCTCCTAAACATGCCGGTGCCTTGTTAGGCAGGCTCCAATGATGATTTTTGCCGAGGGTATAATCCCTGGCCGCGCTAGTTTAAAGTGGGTCTTATATGAAATCCGGCCAAAAGGGTCAAGTCTGCATTGGACAAAAACAAACGGGCCCATCTATCCAACAATGGTATATCGACGGCAGTGAGTTTATGCCGTGCAAATCGCGTTTATGCGCAACCGGTTTAAAGATTAAAGTTAAAAGTGAAGGTATTGGGGCTATCCGTTGCCATGGTCTTGCCCCACCTGAAGGCTTGGTTCTTTCTTTCAGATGGAACCTATCCCTTTGTGAATTTTAGGTGCTGCTGCAGCAATTCCACAGTGGACGGGCTGACGTTGAGCTGGGCCAACTCATTTGCACTCACCCAGCGTGCATCAACAGCATCATCGCCAGGACGCAGGTCGCCGCTAATGTAATTGGCCATCAAATCCACAATAATATAGTGAAATTGAACTTGATCGTCATCATCTTTGATGATGGTATCGAATGTATAAACAGGCGCTTGGGCCTGGATTACGATGCCGGTCTCCTCAAATATTTCCCGTTCAGCCGCCTGCCCTAAGGTTTCGCCCAGCTTGACACTGCCACCAGGTATGGCCCATTGGCCTTGTGCCGGTGGTTGGCCACGCTGGATCAGAAGCACCTTGTCGTTTTTGAACACCACGGCACCCACTGCCGGCAGGGGGTGCCGTGGATATGCAGAGCGGGGTAAGTTCATCGTCGATCAGAAAGGCCAGAAGTCTTGCTGGTGCCAAACGGCTTCTTTGATCTCTTTTTCCAGTTTCGCCAAAAAACTCAAATGGCTTTGCTCCCACCGGACTAACCACTCGTAGAGTGCTTTTTCTTTTGGATCGTTGGCTGACTGTGCTTGCCGACCATATATCGCCACTGCGCGCTCTTCCATCAAGATGGCCGCGGAAATTGCAGCCGCTTCAAAATCGGCGGCGCTGATTTTCTGCTCAATGGCAGCGGTCAGAATGCCCTGGGTTTGGTCGGCGGGGTTGTTATCCGGTTCATCAAAATCTGCGAATCGTTGATCCTGTTCATAGGACTTGAATTGAAGTTCCAGGACTTTGATATGCTGGGCTTCCTCTTGGGCCATCATCTCAAAGAAATTCCGGACGTCCTGGTCCCGGGTTTGAGACGCGACTTGCGCATAAAAGGCTTTTCCCCGGCGCTCAAGCAAGATGG
This sequence comes from Desulfobacteraceae bacterium, assembly GCA_050305555.1. Lineage (GTDB taxonomy): Bacteria > Desulfobacterota > Desulfobacteria > Desulfobacterales > Desulfosarcinaceae > JARRKU01. Next base: position 94,779 of record JBNLFN010000052.1, read on the forward strand.
CCTCTTTGATGATGTCTATGGGCTGTTGGGATGTCATGTTCGTCTCCTCAAGGTTAGAAGGTGCTAAAGCGAAAAGATCGAGCGTATGAGCCGCTCGCTGTTTTTATAGGCCGCTGCAGCCTGGCGCACCGCCTGAATAAATCGCTCCACTTTGGCGATATCTTTGCGACCCGGGTTGGCCTCTAATCCAGAGCTGGCATCCACTGCATCGGGCAGGCTGCTGCCGATGGCTTGGAATACATTGTCCGGCCCCAGGCCACCGGCCAATATCAGAGGATAGTCGCGGCCAAAGGGTTCGGCAAATGACCAGTCCCAGACTGCTGCGTTGCCGCCGGGTAGACGTCCCAGACCGCACTCTACCAGGAAACCGGCTACATCATATGCCCCGGCGTTCTTTAATCCCGGTGTTTTTTCCGTGAACAGGGCTTTTAAAATCTTGGCAGGGGTGGCTTTTTTCAGGTCCGCCACAAAGCTTGGGGCTTCGCTGCCGTGGAGCTGGGCCACATGCAAACCGCATTGATCGATGGTTTGTGTCACCATCTGTGTGTCGGCATCGACAAAGACACCCACAGCGGCTACATGGGCGGGCAACGCAGCCGTGATTGCAGCTGCTTGTTTGATGGTAACATGACGGGGGCTTCGTGGATAAAAGACCAAGCCAATGGCGTCGGCCCCCAGCTCAGCGCATGCTTTGGCTTCATCCGGCTGGGTCAGGCCGCACACTTTAATTTGGGGGTAGTCTCGTTGCATTATAGTTTTTGAGTTGTCCTTATAATGTGGGACCGTTTTGCCTTTGTGTGTATATAAACAGTTTAAAGTTCAAAGTGTAAAGTTTTAAGTTAAGGATCGGGATCGATTTTATTTTGGTCTTTACTGAATTCATCAACCCTATTGGCAAAATAACTGCCGGTTTGAAAGCGTCCCCAAACCCGTGCTTCTATTATCGACAGAATACATTACCTTTAAACTTAAATCTTAAAACTTTAAACTGTGGCGGCCTAATTCAGTGGTTGTCACAAATCCAACATGGGAAGAGAATCCAACAATTGCAGAGCTTAACCATATATCAGCCGCCGGATAAACTCCGGCCGGTTATCGGATCGCACGATGCTTTCGCCGACGAGGAAATTAAAAATACCGGATTGCAGGTTTTTTTCTATATCTTCCCGGTTGTTGATACCGCTGGCGGCTACAGGTACTTCTTGGGGCTGCAGCAGCTGAGTCAAGTGCAGGGCGGTTTGAATGTCGGTATCAAAAGTGGCCAGGTTGCGATTGTTGATGCCGATTAGCCGTGCCCCGGCCAGGTGAGCCGCATGGTAGTCTTTTTCACTGTGAATCTCTACCAGGGCGTCCATGTCCAATTCATGGGCCAGGGCCAGCAGGTCTTTAAGTTGTTGGGACGATAAAATGCGGGCAATCAGCAAGATAGCATCGGCGCCGGCGGCGCGAGATTCATAGACTTGATAGTCACAGATGATAAACTCTTTGCGCAATATGGGAAGCGTTACGGCAGCACGCACCTGGCGCAAATCGGCGAGACTGCCCTTAAAGTAAGGGGCATCGGTCAGTACCGAAATGGCGGCAGCGCCACCCGATGCATAGGCTTTGGCACAACTTGCAGCCTGCAAATCAGCACAGATGTCCCCTTTGGACGGCGAGGCGCGTTTGACTTCCGCGATTATGTTTGCTCCGCCGGGTCCGGGCTGATGCATGCGATCATAAAATCCACGCCCGCGCCAGGCGGTGGTGGCGATATAAGCCTGCAATTGCGCCACCGGCACCCGCTGTTCAAGATGGGCCACCTCTTCTTTTTTCGATGCAACAATCTCATCCAGAATGGTCATATGGAACTTTCGGATGTTATCTCATGATTCGAGTTTAAAGCTTTCAATCGGGTCCAAGATCAAGGCGGGCACAGGGATTCAACCGTAGGCGTAGCAACGCTACGTCGAGGATTGAATCCCTGCGCCCAACACAGAGATTGGGCCCAAGGGGAAGCTTTAAACACGCATCAGCCGTTTTCTTGGGTATACGCAATCAACCCGTTCAGCTTCTCCGTCGCCCGTCCCTCATCAATGACTGCTGCGGCCAACTCGATGCCGGCCTTGAGGTCTTCGGTTTTGCCGGCGGCTGTCAACGCGGCGCCTGCATTGATCAACACCACGTCCCGCTTACCGCCGGGCTGGCCTGCGAGAATCTGCAGAATAATGGCGGCGTTTTCTTTGGCATCTCCGCCGGCCATCTCCCGAGCATCTGCCAAGCGTCCAAAATACTGCTCCGGATCGATATCATAAGTGCGCACCATGCCTTCTTTAAGTTCGCTCACCCGGGTGGGCGCACAGACGCTGATTTCATCCAACCCGTCGTGGCCATGCACCACCATGGCCGATTGTCCGCCCAATAGCTTAAGGGCTTGCGCAAACATCTCGGTCAGTTGGGGCGCAAAGACCCCTAAAAGCTGACAACCCGCTGAAGCGGGATTGGTCAGTGGGCCCAGCATATTGAAGATGGAGCGCACACCCAGCTCCTGGCGGGGTTTAACGGCATGTTTCATAGCGCTGTGATAAAGCGGTGCGAACATGAACCCGATGCCCAGTTCCTGGATCGCTTCTTCAACAATTTCCGGGGGTGTATCCAGTTTGATGCCCAACGCTTCAAGCACATCGGCACTGCCGCACTTGCTCGAAACGCTCCGGTTGCCGTGCTTGGCCACCGTGACACCGGCACCGGCCACTACGAATGCAGTGGTCGTGGAAATGTTAAAGGTATGGGCGCCGTCGCCACCGGTGCCACAGGTGTCTACCACCGGAGAACCGGAGGCCTGGATGCGGCGTGCGTTCTGGCGCATGGCTTTGGCGGCACCGGCCAGCTCTTCAAAAGTTTCGCCTTTGGTGGCCAGGGCGGCCATCATGGCCCCAATTTGGGCCTCAGTGGCTTCACCGCTGAGCACGGTATTCATCATGTCGGCCATTTGGGATTCGGAGAGATCTTTGCGTTGAATAATTCGGGCCAGGTAATCACTGAACATATGCGTCTCCTTGTCATCGTAACGTTTAAATTCGGTAACTATTCGGGAAAACCCAATTAATTATTTCAATGCGCTTCAATTCGATTGACGAAATTGCGTAATAAACGCTTTCCAATAGTGGTCATGATGGACTCTGGATGAAACTGGATCCCTTCGGTGGGGTGCGTTTTATGCCGCAGCCCCATGATTTCTCCCTCGTCAGACTCAGCCGTTATAACCAGGTTGTCGGGAAGGCTGTTCGGATCGACGGCCAAAGAGTGATAACGCATGGCTTGGAAAGGCTTTTTGACCCCCTTGAAAATTCCCTTGCCGTCACAGCTTACCATTGAAGTTTTGCCATGCATCAGCTGTTTGGCACTGATGATGCGGGCACCAAAGGCCTCGGCAATGGATTGATGCCCCAAACAAACCCCCAGCACAGGCAGTTTTCCGGAAAAATGGGCGATGGCCGCCAACGAGATCCCGGCGTCCCGGGGTCCCCCCGGGCCGGGTGAAATGACAATGGCGACAGGATTGAGGGCCTCAAGCTGATCCACCGTCATCACATCATTTCGCACCACTTTTACAGGCGTGCCGATCTCTTCAATGTATTGCACCAGATTATACGTAAACGAGTCGTAATTGTCGATCATCAGGATCATGATGCGTTCTCCTTGTCAAGTGCGATCTGGGCAAGCTGCAGGGCTTTTTGGACCGATTTGGCCTTGTTGACCGTTTCCAGGCGTTCTTTTTCCGGATCGGAATCGGCCACGATACCGGCCCCGGCCCGCACGGTCAGCTGGCCGTCTTCAACGATGGCGGTGCGGATGGTGATGGCCAAATCCAGGTTTCCCGAAAACGAAATGTAGCCCACCGCACCGCCGTAAGGCCCCCTGGGGCTTTGCTCCATCTCTGCAATTATTTCCATGGCGCGTACCTTTGGCGCACCGGAAAGGGTGCCCGCTGGGAAAGTGGCCCGCAATAGATCCCAGGCATCATACGCCTGTTTTAAATCGCAGATAATATTGGACACCAGATGCATGACATGGGAATAGCGTTCGACCACCATCAGATCCGTTACCTGCACTGTGCCGGTGCGTGCCACGCGGCCTAAATCATTGCGTCCCAAATCCACCAGCATCAGATGCTCGGCGCGTTCTTTTTCATCGCCCAGCATTTCATCCGCCAGTTCACGATCTTCCTGCTCGGTAGCACCCCGAGGCCGGGTGCCGGCAATGGGGCGCAAGGTGGCCACATTGCTTTCCAGCCGCACCATGGTTTCAGGTGAGGAACCTGCCAACGCAGTATCGCCCAAATGCATGAAGAATAGGTAGGGCGATGGATTAACATATCTTTGGGCCCTGTAAAGGGCCAGAAGATCATCAGGCGCCTGGCAGCAAAACGGCTGGGAGATAACGGTTTGGATGATATCCCCTTTGCGGATGTATTCTTTTACCTGAGCCACTTTTTCACGAAAAGCAGCCTCTGAAATGGGCGACTTGCATTCAAGGCCGCTGGTCGTGAGCGTATTTTGCCCTTCGGCCAAAGGCGAATTGATTAAGGCTTTCAGGTTTTCAAGGCGCCGGCAAGCGGCAGTGTAGACCTGGTCAGCCTCCTGTGGATTGTCAACAAAAGCGACTGCAATACACATCAGGGTGTTTTGGATGTTATCAAAAATCAGCACCTCTTCGGGAAGCACAAAGTGGGCGATGGGCTTGTCCTTTGGCAGGGTGTTGGGGATGCGTTCAAAAAATGAGACCATTTCGTAGCTCAAATAGCCCACCAGACCACCCCAGAAGCGCGGTAATTCGTCTAGTTGTGCGGCCTGGTATTGATCCAGTACCGATTTTAGAACCGCCAAAGGGTCGCCCTTGTGTGCGATGTTTTGGGTCTGACCGTTGGTGCTCACTCGCACCGTCTCGCGAAAGACTTGCACGTCGGTGTGCGCCGAGGTGCCTAAAAAACTATAGCGTCCCCATTTTTCACCCCCTTCGACGCTCTCTAGCAGGAAGATGGGACCCTGATTGCGATATAGCTTGGTCAACAAAGAGACCGGGGTCTCCATGTCTGCCAGCAGCTCAACACAAACGGGTACTGCATTGTGTTTTTGCGCTAACGCTGCGAAACGATCGTGGTTGGGGAATTGGCGAATCTGCATCAATAGCTCCTTTGGTCCGCCACATGACGGCTGCGATTTTTCCAGGTCAGTATATGACCTGATGTCGGGGTTGCCGCAATGGGTGACAACATTAAAAAAAGGCCGGGGATGTTTGCCATCCGCGACCTTAAAACAAAAAGGACCGTGGACGAATTTGTGTGCCCACGGTCCGAATAAGCCTTTTGCAATCAATCAATCAGATGGCAGGACCCGCCAGGCGCACCTAGACCATTGGCGCCACCACCATCGATTGTCTGTTGTTTGGTATCTCTTTTGATCCATTGCGCCGGTCCCTTTTAGCGCCCACCATAAAGGCGTTGCCCAAAAAGTGTCAAGCTTTTTTTGTTTGATTGTTGTATTCAGGCCGGGTGCTTTGCGTCTGGTTTCAACGGCAATAAAAGCATCTGACAGGCGTGCGGCAGTTGACTAACATGCGGTAACCCGATAAAAATTGAGCGCTATCTTTTTTATGCAACTATGGGGTAAACTTGGCGAACGGCTAAAAGGAGCAATATGCAATCCATTGTTGTTGAGGGTCAAACCGGTCGATCTCACCTTATGATTGGTGAATCCTTGGCCAACCTGGCCAATCATCTGCCTCCCGGGCGCACCATTATTATCACCGATGAGAATGTGGGTCGGCTCTATCAGGATCAATTTCCCCCTTGTGATATTATCACCATCGGCCTGGGCGAGCAGAATAAAACCCTGAGTACCATTGAATTTATTTTTGACCAGCTCATCGACCTGGAGGCAGAGCGAACCACCTTTATTGTGGGTATTGGCGGTGGCCTTGTCGGCGATATCGCCGGCTTTGCCGCCTCAACCTATATGCGCGGGTTAGGCTTCGGTTTTGTGGCGTCCAGCCTGTTGGCCCAGGTGGACGCCACGGTGGGGGGCAAAAATGGTGTCAATTTCAAGGGCTATAAGAATATGGTGGGCGTTTTTAATCAGCCCCAGTTTGTGATCGCCGACATTGAGTTGCTCAACACGTTGCCACCCGAAGAGATTGCTTGTGGCCTGGCAGAGATCGTTAAACATGGATGCATATTGGACGCCGACTATTTTAACTATATTGAAAGCCATTGTGAGGCCATCGTCGATCTTGATCCTGCGGTGATGCACAAGTTGGTCCACGGCTCGGTGGTCATCAAGGCCGATGTGGTCAGCCAGGATGAACGCGAAGCCGGCGAGCGCCGCAAACTCAATTTTGGCCACACCCTTGGCCACGCCCTGGAAAAAACCCTGGGAATATCGCACGGCGCAGCCGTTGGGGTGGGTATGGTGATGGCTGCAGAGCTTTCTTACCAAAAAGGACTGCTCGGCCGTGATGACCTTGGGCGCATTATCTCGCTGCTGCAAAAGCTCGACATACCCATCCGCATTGATTTTAAAGCGCAACGCGTGATCGAAGCGTTGGGAAAGGACAAAAAACGCCAAAGCGATCAAATCAAATTTGTATTTCTCGAAAAAATCGGACAGGCTGTCGTTCGTGACATTGCCCTTGATGAGCTCAGTCAATGGATCCTGAACCGGAAATGAGTTGATCGTTAACTTTAACCTTTGAATTGGCGGTGTTCGTAAACTGCGTCAGAAAATAAACTTATCGCAGGCCCGCCTACCACTCCATATTGTTCGCATATAGATTCAGGCGTTCGCCCTCACGGTGCAGGCGTTCTATTTCGATGCTTGCAGCATCTAAGTTTTGATTGCGTGCGCTGACCTCGATGGCTTTGGCGACATCGGCCAATGGGGCCATGCTTAAATTGGCGGCAGCTCCCTTTAAGGAGTGGGCGGACGCGGTGAGCGCGCCACTGTCTTGGTCATTGATGGCTGCGTCAATTGCCGCCAGGTGACGGGGCAGTGTCTTGACAAAATCGGCAAATAGCGCTTCCAAAAAGGTTTGGTCCCCCATGGCACGTTTCAGTGCCGACGCCACATCAAAGGGTGGGTCGCCATTGCTATCCTCAGCGGCCACTGAATCTTTTTCCGGGACTACAGGCGTGTGGATTATCTCGGGGCTGTTGGGCGGCGACCACCGTCTGATTTTTTCCAGTAGCTTGTCCGGATTGATCGGCTTCGAGACATAGTCGTTCATGCCGGCTTTAAGGCACTTTTCGCGGTCGCCCTTCATGGCATTGGCTGTCATGGCGATGATGGGGATATGGGGGGCGTATGCTTTTCCATCGGACTTGCGGATAACTTGGGCGGTTTCATACCCATCCATTTCCGGCATTTGGATGTCCATCAGCACCATATCGAAGGTCAGGTTTTCCAACATCTCTATGGCCTGCCGGCCACTTGCAACTGCTTTGGCTTCAAACCCGAAATTTTGCAACATCTTGAGGGCCACCTTCTGGTTGATTGCATTGTCCTCTGCTATTAAGATGTGCAGCTTCTTGCGACTGGCTTCTTTGATGGAATGGCGGGTGACCCGATCGTTGGATGCGTTTTCATTTCCGTGGGTCTTGGCGCCAAAAACGGTGATTAAACTGTCATGGATCATCGATTGTTTCACCGGTTTTTTTAAGTATGCGCTGAACCCGATGGTTTTCATGCGAGTGGCATCACCGTGCATATTGCAGGAAGTGAGCAGAACCATCAACGTTTCAGAAAGAGATGGGCTGGCTTTGATAGCCATGCCCAAGGCCTGGCCGTCCATATCGGGCATCATCTGGTCGATAACCACCAAATCAAAGGCGTCATCGTCACTGACCGCCTGATGCATCATTTGCAAAGCCTCCGAGGCATTAATCGCGCTGCTGCAGCGGCATTCCCAACGACGCAGGTAAGTGCCCAGCACTTCAAGGTTGGTTTGATTGTCGTCCACCACAAGAATCCGCTTTCCTTTAACATGGGCGGGCAGTTCGGTGGTTTGCTCATCCGTTAATATTTGACGTTCCAGCGCCGCGGTGAACCAAAAAGTAGAGCCTTGACCTTCTTTGCTTTCCACGCCGATGCGACCGCCCATCAGTTCAGACAATCGTTTGGCGATGGCCAACCCTAAACCCGTGCCGCCAAATTGACGGGTCGTAGACGCATCGACCTGGGAAAAAGATTTAAAAAGGCAGTCCATGCGATCTTCGGGAATCCCGATGCCGGTATCTTTGACTTCAAAACGCACAACGACCGATTGATCCCCATCGGATAACAGTGAGACGCTAATAGAGACTTCGCCGGTGCGAGTGAATTTTATCGCATTGTCTATCAAATTGGACAGGATCTGGCGCACTCTTCCCGGATCGCCCCGCAACAGCGCCGGCACTTCGGGATCGATTCTGCAGACCAGCTCAAGCCCTTTTTCATGGGCTTTGAGTGCCAGCAAGCCGGCCACCTCCTCGATAGTGGCGTGCAGGTTAAATTTGATTTTTTCGACGTCGAGTTTGCCGGCCTCTATTTTGGAGAAATCCAAAATGTCATTGATGATCATCAACAGGTTGTCGGCACTGTTGGACACAATTTGAGCATACTCGCGCTGTTCCTCGGTTAGCTCCGTATCCAGCATAAAATGGGTCATGCCGATGATGCCGTTCATGGGCGTACGGATTTCATGGCTCATATTGGCCAAAAATGCGCTCTTTAAACGGTTGGCGGTTTCGGCCGTCTCTTTAGCCTCCTCAAGCGCCTTCTGGTCCGCAATTTGCTCGGTGATATCGCGACTGGCTCCCCGGAAGCCGATCAACTGGTTCAAATTATCCAACACCGGCACGGCACTGATTTCAAGTTGAACAATTTTCCCATTGTTGTGTCGTGTGGGAAACACTTTGCCGGCAAAAGCCTTTTTTTGGGCAAAATGGTCGATCATAAACTGGGTCAGGGTTTCACGTCGCCGGGCTTCGAATCGATGGTATATTCGGCTGCCAAGGATCTGTTTGGGAGAAACATCCAGGATTGTTTCCACAGCCGGGCTGGAATAAGTAAAGCGGCCTTCGATATCAATTTCCCAGATCCAATCGCCGGTATTGGCGGCCACGTCTTGAAAACGGCGTTGCGACTTTTCCAGCTCCTCAATGGAAACCATCGATGTGTTCAAGCTCTGGGCCATGTCGTTGAATGCGCCGGCCAAATGACCAAACTCATCCCGTCTGTGCATGACGATGCGGCTGGTGCCGCCGCGTTTGCCGAAGCGATCAATGCCGTCTGTCAATGTCTTCATGGGGGCGGCAATCAGGCGCCGGTAGAGCGAGAATATCAACAGCATGGCGATGAGATTGACAAAGACGATGATCCCCAAATTTATCAATCCCATTCGCCGTGCCGGCCACAGCAGCTCGTCGGTGGAGGCCGCTATGCCAATGTGCCAATTTAACGGCAGGCAGGTGCCATGGGCCACTATCCATCCGGTTCCATGCCCATTGAAGAACGAAACCCCGCTGTCGTTGCTCAACAGGGCCGGTCCGAAATCGAAGGGGGCGATGTTTTCTTTTAATATTAAGTTTTTATCCGGATGGGGGAGAACGACGCCTGCGGTATCATATAAAAAGGCAAAGCCCGCTTTGCCGATTTGCATTGGGGATATGAACTGGTTGCTGAAAGCGGCGAAATCCACCGCCACAAAGAAGATACCTTGGATGGTGAATATTTCATTTTTAATGGGTACGCTGATGATAAAGACAGGGTTTTGGGTATTGGGGTTCTGGCGGATCCCGCTGTAAACGATATCTCCTTTGATGGTTGATTTGAAAAAAGATTCGTTTTTTACCGATTCCCATCGGTTGTCGTAAAAATTGGAGGAGGCTACCACTTGGCCTTGGACGTCGGCCATCGCGATCATTTCAAAGTGTGGATTGTAGATCAGCTGGCGATCCATTTCGCCGTTGGCATTTCTACGGGCCGCTTTGGCCTTAAGGCCCTCTTCCAATGCGACCTGAAACAGTTTTTGGGAGGCCCAGTTGAGAAGATCCACCTCTTGATGGTGCATCCAGGAGGAGATGGCGCGCGATGTGGTGTCGCGTATTTGCAACAGGTGTTGGGTGGCTTCGTGCTCAACGGCTTGCCGGCTGTTAATATAAGAGGCCAAGGTCGCCAAACCCATGCCGATAGTGATCATGACAGCGGTTGAAAGCAAAAACCGCACTTTAAGACTTTGTTTCATTTCGCAGCCCGTTTTCTCCAATGCTTGCAATGATGGGCATCGTCAGGACAAATATAGTTCCAATTCAATAGTATGAATTGTGCGCTTGATACCCATATCGGGTATCCGGGACTAAAGTTTAATTAGAATTAAAAAGGGTTGGGATTAAAGATGCAGGGATTGGGCGGCTGCTTTTGCAATGGCGCCCGTGGGTATCCGATGGGCAGTGACCCATTAATTTACGGACCTATAACCCATAATAAGGGTTTGGTGATCAAGCCGGTCAGTGAACAAGCCGACCCGCCGCACAGGCAAGGATGGCAAGCAACCGTAAGATGCGCTGCGGGCGGGCCCTATGAACTCGCGAACGCGCTCAAACCGTGCGGCCCGCTGA
>JBNLFN010000053.1:0-7307 GCA_050305555.1 Desulfobacteraceae bacterium
TAAAAACAAAAAGAAAGGTGCCGATGCGGACATTGAAGTGCTGGTTCAATATCACACCGATGACATCGTTGCCCCCTGCCGAACCCAATGAATGAAAAATGATACCGGCACCGGCCCCCATCAGACACCCCCCAGCCAGAACAGCCAGCATGGGCTCTTGGACCGGAATGGTGAAGTCGATCAAATCCATGGAGAGGGATAGAACCGCCATCCCATAGAGGCTGTATAAAAAGAACCGGCGGCTCACATAGCGCCATGCCAGTATGAACAAGGGCACATTGAGCAGAAGATAGAGAAGACCGGGAGTAAACCAACCGGTCCAGTAGTAGATCAACAGGCCCAGACCTGACATGCCACCGGAAATGAATCCCTGGGGCAGAACAATGCCGTTGATCCCGGCGCCGAAGATAAGCGCACCCAGGGTGATCAACATCATATTATAAGCAATACCATAGGTGTAGAGACGAATAGAGGTTTTCATGGTGCGCTTCCTTTGCAAGCCGTTATGCCTTTATTGGATCCTCCGACGCGCGATGCGCCTGCACGACGGCGTCGCCTACTAAACTGTAACGTCAGAAAAATCAAGGGGAATTGTTCAGAATGGCAATGGGTAAAATCAGGTGGTTTGCTAATTGGGTGTGGTGAACCGCTAGCGGGTCCTAATTTGTTACGGTATATAGGTGGCGGCGGCGTTTTCCGACTCCCAGGTGGTGACCTTGCTCACCCGAATTGTCAAAGCGTCCAGCTTTGCCTGCAGTTTTTCGGCAATGTAAACGGCGATATTTTCAGACGAAGGTGCGCCGTCAAAACAGGCCAGCTCATTTAGGAAGGTGTGGTCCAACTCCTCAATGATGTCTCGGATGTATCCTTTGAGTTCTCCAAAATCGATCAGTACGCCGGCGTCGTTGAGCGACTCGCCAGCCACGTGTACCTCCACCTTCCAATTGTGGCCATGTAAATTTTCGCACTGTTTGGCCACCATGGTCAGTTGGTGGGCAGCGGCAAAATGGGTCAGCACCTTGAGCTCAAACATAAAACGGGTACTCCTAACAAACTAGTTGGCCACTCGTGCGGCACCATTTTTCAAAATATTTTTGAGCTTGCTGCTCAGTTTGTCTTTTTCCAGTTTGGCGAACTCTTTGAGCAGGGCGACCTGTTTCTTGTTCAAATGAGTGGGGGTCTTGATATCAACCTGAATGATCTGATCGCCACGCCGACCGGAGCGCAATGAGGGGATGCCCTCCCCCCGAAGGCGGAACAGCTCTCCGGGTTGCGTGCCTTTGGGAATCGTTAACTCACTTTCGCCTTCTAAGGTGGGCACTTGTACTTTATCACCCAGGGCCGCCTGCACAAAGGAAAGGGGAATTTGGCAAATCACATGTTCACCCTCGCGTTTGAAAAAATCGTGGGGACGCACCTTGATAAAGACATATAAATCTCCCGGCGGGCCGCCTTGTGCACCGGATTCACCCTCACCGGTAAGGCGCAGGCGCGAACCTGAATCGACACCGCCCGGAATTTTGACCGATACCGTTTTGCTCACCTTGACTTGGCCACGGCCGCGGCAGGCGTCGCAAGGGGTGGTGATCATTTGACCGGCGCCACGACATTGGGGGCAGGTGGTGCGAATGGTAAAAAAACCTTGACTGCGCCCGACTTGGCCGACACCACCGCACTGGGGGCAGGTCTCCGGCTGGGTGCCGGGCTGGGCGCCACTGCCTTGGCAAGTTTCACACGGGTTGTTTTTTTCCAAATCGATGGTGGTTTCTATTCCGAAGGCGGCATCCATGAAATCTAAAACCAGGTCGTAGCGCAGATCCGAACCGCGCTGGGAGCGACTGCGCGAGCGGCCGCCCCCCCTGGAGTTGAACCCAAAAAAATCTTCAAAAATGTCCCCAAAGCTGGAAAAGATGTCCTCAAACCCACCGAAACCGGAAAACCCTTGCCCTTCTAATCCTTGATGGCCGTATTGGTCGTAAATCTGGCGTTTTTGCGGATCACGCAACACATCGTATGCTTCGGCCGCCTCTTTAAATTTCTCTTCGGCAGTGTTGTTGTCGGGATTGCGATCCGGGTGGAATTTGAGGGCGAGTTTGCGATAGGCCGCTTTCAGTTCACTTTCAGAGGCGTTTTGGTTAACGCCCAATACATCATAATAGTCCCGTTTGGCAGTCATGTGGTCTTTCGATTGTGGCTTGTTGTTGGTTCCGGTTGTGTGTTAGTGCTGTAGCCTGTCCCATTATCGGCCGCCTGCACGGATAACCTTAATGAGACCAGCAAAGAAAAAACTTATGTAATCGATGCAAAATATTAATGCAAGAGCTGGGGTTGTCAATGAACACGAGTGAAATCAATTTTGTGCGTCAGATGTTCGATCACATTGCGCCGCACTACGATTTTTTGAATCGTTTACTGAGTCTGCGCCGGGATGTTTATTGGCGACGGGTGCTGGTGCAAAGCCTGCAGCTCGATCCAGGTGCACACGTACTGGACGTTGCTTGCGGTACGGCCGATGTGGCTTTGGAAATACTGTGCCAGTTCCCCGGTGTGCGAGTGACAGGCGTTGATTTTGCCCCTCAGATGCTGCGTCTGGCCCAACCCAAGATCGGCAATGCACCCGTTGTGCTGGCAGCCGCCGATGCCTTTGATCTGCCCTTTGGGAGCGGCGGATTCGACGCCCTGACCATCGCTTTTGGAATTCGCAACATTCAAAACAAAGCCGGTGCGTTAGCCCAATTTTACCAACAGCTCAAACCCGGGGGACGATTGGCTATTTTAGAGCTGATCACCCCTACGGCGGGCCCGGCACGCAGCGCCTACCTGTTCTATTTCAATCGCCTGCTGCCCATCGTCGGGCGCATGTTCTCCAAACACCGCTTTGCCTATACCTATCTGCCTGAATCCGTAGCTAAATTTCCGCCTGCTGGTGAATTTGTGCAATTGATGCGCCAAGCCGGCTTCGTCAATCTGCGTTACCGTGTGCTGACCATGGGGGTTGCTGCAATCTTCGTCGGTGACAAACCGTTTCAACCGCCGGAGGGCTCCATATCCAGCGTTGCTTCGGGTTCGCAGTAGATCTAACTACGGCTTCACCCTCAGTCGCCTTGGCTATGGAGACCTCCGGCGGTTGAAACTTTTGACGGAAATCTACATATCCGGCGTTGCCTCGGGTTCGCAGTAAGGCTAACTACGGCTTCACCCTCGGTCGCCTTGGCTATGGAGACCTCCGGCGGTTGAAACTTTCGACGGAAAACAACATATCCGGCGTTGCTTCGCGTTCGCAGTCGGTCATCATAGGCCGGGACAGAGCCCGGCCCGACGAAGATCATCTGCCTGGCCACCACCGATTCGGCGTAGGGCCGGCCTCTGCGCCGGCCGGTTGGAACGCCACAGATCGGCAAAGGACAATGGCCGTTGCCGGCAACTTATCCTTGTTTACGATATTTTAGATACAGGTTAGCCGGTTTGTTATTCGGTGATTTCCAACGCGCACGCCATGGAGACCCCGCCGCCGCCGCACAGGGTGGCCAACCCCAATGATTTACCCTCTCTGCGCAGCGCGTGAAGCAAAGTGACCATGATGCGGGCGCCGGTGGCACCGACGGGATGCCCTAAGCCGATACCCGAGCCAGTGATGTTGGTCACCGCTCGATTGAGCTTCAACTCCCGCTCACAACCAATATATTGGGCGGCAAACGCTTCGTTAACTTCAACCAGTTCAAAATCGGCGATGGTATGACCGCATCTTTGCATAAGATCGCGGACCGCCGGCACCGGCGAAAGTCCCATCAAGGCGGGGTGACAGGCTCCCCGGCCCACCGCTTTGATGCGCGCCAGGGGAGTGAGTTGGAGCGCTTTGGCTTTATCGGCCGACATGATCACCAAAGCAGCCGCCCCATCGTTGATACCGCTGCTATTGCCCGCCGTAACCGTACCGCTGGAGGGGATAAATGCCGGCGGCAGTTTGCTCAGGTCCGCCAGGGTGAGCCCGGGTTTGAAATGTTCGTCTTTGTGAAAGACCAGGGGCGCCTGCCTTTTGCGGGCCACTTCCAGGGGAACGATTTCGGCCTCAAATAGCCCCTCCCGGGTGGCACGTTCTACATTGTTGTGGCTGCGCAAGGCCACTTCATCCATCTCCTGCCGGCTGATTTTTAAATGTTGGGCCACAAATTCAGCCGTATGGCCCATGATATACGGTTGGCCCGAAAAATCGCACAGCGGTGGCCGATCGGCATCCATGGGCGCCGTCTCCGGATGGGGGATGATGTGGGAGCCACAGTGCAGCGCCCGCACCAAGGCATCCACAAAGTTTTGATCTTGGAAGCGGCACCCCCAGCGCGCTTTGGGTACCTCATAGGCCACACCAGACATGTGCTCCACGCCACCGGCCAACACAATGTCGGCCATACCGGCCTGAATCATAGCCATGCCGGAAATCACCGCCTCCATACCCGAGATACAGACGCGGTTGATGGTCGCCGCGGTGACGGTATCGGGTATGCCCGCCAAAAGGGCGGCCACCCGGGTCACGTTCAATGCATCGGCCGGTTCCATACAGCACCCAAAGCGCACATCATCAATATCACCGGCTTGAATACCTGCACGTTCCACAGCCGCCTGCATCGCAGCACGGGCAAGATAGGCCGCATGGGTATCTCGCAAACTACCGCCAAAAGCACCGATGGCCGTACGGCAAGCGGACACGATAACCACATCTTTCATGGTTGCTCCTTTGATTGAATTGTCGAGGGGAAAGCGTTGTTGTGGTTTACTATCAACCCACACTATCGGAATGTCAATACGGGCATCCACTGATGAACCACAAACAGGACGAAAAAGCCCACTACACCAGGTTGGAAATCTTGATTTGACGCTTGGCGCTGCCGTCGACTTCGACTTCAGCCACACGGACATTTTGCATGGTTTCGGGAATGGTGATCTCTTTGGAGGGGCCGACGATTTTGGTCCGGGCATGCAGCGCACCGCTGACTTTAACCACCGCAGAACCGGGATCGGCCTTATGGGCCTCTTCCAAAGCCGTGAATTGCGCTTTGCAAGCGGCGAGCTCGCTTTCTGCGGTCCCAATGCGCTCCTTGCAATCCGCCAATTGGATGCGGATCTCGCGCTCTTGTTCCTTTAGCTCGCGCGCCTCTTTTTCAAAAGCGGCGTTTTTTTCATCCAATTCGTTGATCAGCTCCGTAAGCATCAGCGCTTCTTCTTCATCTTTGACAGCATTGGGTCCTTCGCCTTGCAGTTGCTCTTCAAACTGACGCTTCTGGGCGAGGTAACTTTCCTGCTCCTGGGCCAAACGGCTCAATTGTCCGGTAATCGTGTCGACCCGGGGGCTCATCTGGGTCAAGGCGGCCTCCGCCTCTTTTTTTTGTTCCCCAAGGTCGGCCGTCTCCTTTTTGAGGGCCGCGATGCCCCGTTCGTATTTGCGGTCGTGGCCCACCAACAATTCGCTGGGTTTGGCCGCTTCAGCACCCACATCTTTGGCCTGAACGCCCTTTTTGGCATCTATTTTGGAGTCCAATATTTTACCCTCGATGATCAGACATCGCGCACCGGTCTCAATGGTGCAACCGATGATCTCTTTTTCAACCACCAGATCGCCGCCAAGTTCGATACGGCAATTTTGGAGGTGACTGACCTTTAAATCGCCCCCCACCTTGAGGGTTGAGCCATAGATACCACCGTAGCAATTGACATCCCCCGTGATCTCAACGGTGGCATCCTGAATTTCGGTGGTGCGCAATGCCTTGCCTTTCACGCTGTAGCCGGCCGTAACGCCACCACTGGTCTCTATGAGTCCCTCGAATTCTATATTTCCGGTCTCAACGCCGATGTCGCCTTTAACCGGCAGCATGCCAAAAACCGATACTTTGCCGTCCGGACTGAGCTTGGGGGTGCCTTGGATCTTGGCCACAATTTGACAACCGTCTTCGGAGCGTTGCGCCCCCTTGGCGCTTTTGAGTTGAGGCTCCCTGATGCGCGGCGGCTGGATCTCTTTTCCGCCAACGCTCATACCCGGCCGGCCGGGATCGCCCCCTTTTTTTTCAACCAGGATATCCCCGGCTTCCACCTGTGGAATCTTACCCCGGTTTTTCCAATCCATGGTGCCGTCATCCAGCAATGTGCCGATGCGCATAGGATCCGTATCAAAGTGGAAGATCACTTCAGGCGGTTGAGCCGGTACGTGCGGCAGCCCACCGGCCACCTTAAAAGGCTCATCAGGCAAGGGGGACCGGGCCAGGTATTCGGACAGCGCTTTGTCCTCGATGAGGCCATAGACCACACCGTGTTCTGTCAGATAGGTTTTAACGGCTTCCAGGGTCAAGCCCTGGGGCTCGACTTCCGTGGGAGAGATATAAGCGCTTAATTTGTCACTGCTGATGGTAAGGTGGATACCGATGAGGGGATCTTTTTGGGATTTTGTTTTACGTGTGGGTTTCTTTTTTTCGGAGTCGGCGGCATCATCCGCCAACGCTTTTTGAGCTTCCAGGACTTCATCGATCTGCTCTTGGGTCATCAGCCCCATCTCTTTGAATATCTTGCCGAGGGGCATGTTGATTTGGGTACGACTAAAGATGCATTTTTGAACCAGCAGGGCGCGTTGAAGTTTTTGCCGAGATACCAGGGCCATGCTCACGGCAATCTCACCAAAGCGCTGATGCTTTTGTTTTTCTTCAGGCATACCTATCCTTTGCAAGCATTCGTCCATGGATAGTATCGTCCGCTCGAAGATTGAACTTTAGGGCTAAAACAAGATGTTAACCCTAACCGGTGGGTTCGCCGTACGGTCATATTTCCACCTATGCTTCCGTATTATAAAAAGAATGGGGTTTTACCGATTTTATATTTAATCGGTCCTCATCCGCAATTTTACTTTTGGATTTTGTCATTTGATATTTCGGATGGCTTTCTGAAAAGTCGCCAAGAAACAAAACTGTAACATACCACAAAGGATGACAAACCCGCCGTGGTGTGCAAAATTTGTAACTCTTACTGTGCAGATTTGTTGCTCTGCAATCGGTAACCCAAAAACCGTTTTCATATATATTTATAATTTACAACATGTTATAACATGGCATGGCCTTTGCTTTGTAAGTAGCATCCCTTCAAACCCAAATATCCCAACAATGAAAATAGAGCAGGAGGAAAGCGCAATGAAAACGTTACAGATCTTATTTCTAGGCCTTGTTGTGGCCTTATTGGTCACCACCGGCTGCAGCAAGACGGTTCTTGAAAATCAATCCGCATCTGACCAAAACACCCCGGCTGCAGATGACACTTCATCATCCGGCACA
>JBNLFN010000054.1:0-4021 GCA_050305555.1 Desulfobacteraceae bacterium
CATGAATGAGACCGGTCCCGAGGCCACGCCCCCGGTGGTGCCCACCATACTGTTGGTGGGCCGCAACCGTGAAAAGCTAAAGCCTGTGCCACCGCCGGATTTATGAATGATTGCCGCATTTTTTAAGGTATCGAAGATGCCCTCCATGGAGTCATCCACCGGCAGCACAAAACAGGCTGCCAGCTGTCCCAAACGGCGTCCGGCATTCATTAAGGTGGGCGAATTGGGCAAAAACTTCAGATCCGTCATAAGGTCATAAAATTTATCTTCAACCAACTGCAAATCGGCGTCGGGGTTATAGATTTTATCTGCCTGGGCAATGTGGCGGGCCACGCGCCGAAACATCTGGGCGATGCTTTCCGCAGCTACTCCCTCTGCGTCTTTGCGAAGGTAGCGGCGTTCCAGAACGGTTTTGGCATTGTCGCTTAGCTTTAGCCCGTTACGGATGAAAAAAGATTTGTCCAGCGGCAGGTTGCCGGCTGCCGGCAAGCCATATTGCGCCAGGGTTTCGTTGAGTACCGCATCTACGATGGGCGCAGTGATACGATGGATCTTCATCTCGTGGATAGCCTCACGGACAAAACGGCTGATGGACAAAGCTTGCTGATTGTCCATGGGGTGTTGCTGCATCAGCAGCTGAGAAAAACGATCATCATCCCAATTGTAAACACCCAAATCCACATCACCTTCATGCGTTTCGATCACTTTATTATTTTGACCCACGAGCCCTGCTCCTGTGTTGGCGGATTAAAAATACCCTGCGCCATACGAAAATGGTGCACCCCTGATCTGCCCTGCACCACGCAACACTTCACTGGTTAATCTGCTGTCAACCAGCTAAAAATTAATTAAAGGGTTAAAGATTAGAAGTGATGGTGGCCCGAAAAACAACCTTCTTTTTTTGTTCCCATACTATATGTTGTATGTCAATAGTAATTATTATCAATATATGTCGTATGTCATACAAATACCCCATCTATCTGGTGACAAGTCCTGCGGACTGAGAAAAAGTGCAGCGCTGAGTCTTTGGTGAGCGCTAAAATATGCACGCATATACAATATGTAGAAAATTAAGATTGACAGACAACAATATATTGTTGTACGAACAAACCTCGCATTAGCCAATGGGTTTTATTCAAAATTCATTTTCCCGGAACAGCCCGAAAGGGCTTTGTCACCATTTATCCTGTTAACCCCTCAGCAATGGGAAGGAGCCACCCTTGTTTGAACAAATTAAAAAACGTGATGGTCGTATTGTTGAGTTTGATTCCTCCAAAATAACCGCAGCCATAGCCAAAGCCGGCAACGCCAGCGGCGAGTTCAGCGACCGTGAAGCCCGTAAAATGACGCTCCGGGTACTGACCCTGGCCCACGAAATGCGACTGGGCCCCATGCCCGAAGTGGAGGAGATTCAGGACATCGTCGAACATGTGCTGCTCGAATCCCCTTTTCACGCCACCGCCAAGGGCTATATCATCTACCGTGAGCAGCATGCCCAGATTCGCAACATCACCACCAAAGCCCATGTGGACCTGGTGGACCACTATATCAAGCGACTGGATTGGAAGATCAAAGAGAATAGCAATATGTGCTACTCGCTTCAGGGGCTCAATAATTACATCTCTTCCGATGTCACCTCGGAATACTGGCTTAATAAAATTTATCCACCTGAAATTCGTCGCGCCCACCGCAGCGGCGACATCCACATTCATGATCTAAGTTTGCTTTCGGTCTACTGCGTGGGGTGGGATTTACAAGACCTGCTGAAAAATGGCTTTAAAGGAGTAGAGGGAAAAGTGGAAAGCGCTCCGCCCAGGCATTTGCGCTCCGCCTTGGGACAGATTGTCAATTTTTTTTACACATTACAAGGTGAAGCCGCCGGCGCCCAAGCGCTGTCCAACTTCGATACCTTGCTGGCCCCCTTTGTGCGTTGTGACGGGTTGAGCTACAAGAAGGTCAAACAAGCCCTACAGGAGTTCATATTCAACATCAACATCCCTACCCGGGTCGGTTTTCAAACACCATTTACCAATATCACCATGGACCTTTATGTGCCGGACACGCTTAAGGATCATCCGGTCATTCTCGCCGGTCAGACAACTGAAACCACCTATGCTGAATATCAGCCTGAAATGGATATGATCAATAAAGCGTTTGCCGAGGTGATGATGGCCGGGGATGCCAAAGGACGGGTCTTTACTTTCCCTATCCCGACCTATAATATTACCGCCGACTTTGATTGGGAAAATGAAAACCTGGAACCGGTTTGGCAAATGACCGCCAAATATGGCATCCCGTATTTCTCCAATTTCGTTAATTCAGACATGTCTCCCGAAGATGCCCGCTCTATGTGCTGCCGCTTGCGCCTGGACAATCGTGAGCTGCTCAAACGGGGCGGCGGTCTATTCGGCGCAAATCCCCTGACCGGCTCCATTGGGGTGGTCACCTTGAATCTGCCCCGTATCGGCTTTTTGGCCAGCCATGAAGGCGAATTCTTCCAGCTGCTTAAGCAACGTGTCAAATTAGCTTCAGAGAGTCTCATTATCAAGCGCAAGGTGTTGGAGAAATTTACCGGAAAAAATCTATACCCCTATTCGCGCTTTTACCTGCGCGAAATCAAGCAGAGATCAGGGCTTTACTGGAAAAACCACTTCTCCACCGTCGGTCTTATTGGCATGAACGAGGCCTGCCTCAATTTTATCAATAAAGATATCGGCACCGTGGAAGGCCAGGCCTTTGCCCTGAATGTGATGGATTATATGCGTGAGCTATTGGCCGAAGTCCAGGATGAAACCGGAGACATCTTCAACCTTGAGGCCACACCTGCCGAAGGGACCTCTTTCCGATTGGCGATGCTGGATAAACATAAATTTAAAAATGTGATTTGTGCCAATGAACAAGAGCACTTCAAGGGGGCTGCGCCCTTTTACACAAATTCTACCCAATTGCCGGTCAATTACACGGATGACCTGTACGAGACCCTGCAACTGCAGGACAAATTGCAAACCAAGTATACCGGTGGTACCGTATTGCATATTTTCTTGGGTGAACAAATTCGCGAAACAACCGCCGTTAAAGAACTGGTCCGCAGGGTAGCCGGCAGCTACCGGCTACCTTATTTTACACTCACCCCCACATTCAGCGTTTGCCCCTCCCATGGATACCTCAATGGCGAACAGGCGCGTTGCGCGCATTGCAACCAAGAGACTGAAATTTATTCTCGTGTGGTCGGTTATCTGCGACCCATCAAGCAGTGGAACGATGGAAAACAAGCTGAGTATGCCATGCGCCAAACCTTTCGTCCTCAATCGGTGAATGCCGACATGGACAGCCCCACCGCCACGGTGGTGCAATCAAGAGCCAAAACAACCGCCAAAGCCACTGTGCCCAAAGCGCCGTCCTTGGACGAAGCCGCCATTGAAGCTCAAATCGAAGCAGCCCGTTAATGCGGTAAAGGGGTGTTATGGACGTCGCCGGTATCCAAAAAACCTCGTTGATCGACTACCCGGGCAAACTGAGCTGTGTGATTTTTTTATCGGGCTGCAATTTTACCTGTCCCTATTGCCACAATCCTGAATTGGCTCAAGGGCTTTATCCCCAGCGGATCAGCCTGGAGCATTTGACCGCTTTCTTATCTCATCGTAAAAACCTGCTGGATGGTGTGGTGATTACCGGTGGCGAACCCACGCTACATGAGGATCTGGCTGAATTGTGCCGGGTTATCCGTGACATGGGCTACGCGGTTAAGTTGGATACCAACGGCAGCCGTCCTGAACTATTGGCCCACCTGATCGAGACCCATTGCCTTGATTACATTGCCATGGACGTTAAAACGGCATTGGATGCCTATGGGCCGCCCCTATGCCCGACGCAGGCCGGTGCTAAAGTCGCCCAAAGCATCGAACTCATTAAAGCCGGCCGCCTGGCTTATGAATTTCGCACCACCTGTATAACCCCTTTTATCGATGAAGATCGCATGGTGCGTTTGGCTACCGCTATCCAAGGTGCCCGCCTGTATACC
>JBNLFN010000055.1:0-76907 GCA_050305555.1 Desulfobacteraceae bacterium
CTCCCTTTTGCATATATTCATTGAATTATCAGGTGATTAATTTGGTCCGACAAGCTAAAAGTGGTGCATCATCTTGCAGGGGTTAGCAAGGTGCGCTCAATCGATAGAGCACGTTATCTGGTATCGTATTGGGCCGTAACCGACTTGGGCATGTCTATGACAGAGATCGGTTCCCGACTTGGCTTATCCTTGTCAGCGGTTAGTGTTGCCGTGTTGCCGTAAAAAAAGGACGGCAGATTGTCGAAAAAGAAGGACTAAAACTTGCGGATCTATTAAATGTGCAAATGTGAAGGGCGTCCCCTAGAGCCCTTAGAGCTCCTATTTTCAAACCACAATAAAAGGCAAGAAAGATAGCCAACCAATCAATTTTCTTCGCCCTTCAGCACTTCTTGCAAAACTTTGCCTAAGGATCGGAATTCATATGGTTTTGACATCATACCTCTAAAGCCATATTCCTGAAAATTTGCCATGACCGGGTCATCTGAATAACCACTTGAAACGATGGCTTTAATTGCAGGATCAATCTCCAGTAGCTTCTTTATGGCTTCTTTTCCTCCCATCCCTCCTGGGATGGTCAAATCTAAGATTACGGCAACATAGGGCTTTTCAGCTTCTTTTGCTCTTTTGTACATCTCAATCGCCTCAGCACCATCCTTTGCAAAATTTGATTCATAGCCCAATTGCTCAAGCATTTTGCCGACTAATTTCCTTAACGACGCTTCATCGTCCATCACAAGAATTCTGCCCTGGCCTTTTATTGGCTTAACTTCCTCTTTTTCAGAAACTGCTTTGTCAGAAGCAGGCAAATAAATATGCAATGTTGTACCAACCCCCACCTGGGATTCTGCTGCAATGAAGCCATGGTGTTTCTGGATAATGGAGTGGGCTGTGGCAAGTCCAAGCCCACTCCCCTCGTGCTTGGTCGTAAAATAAGGATCAAATATATGTGAAAGATGCTTTTCAAGTATACCGACTCCTTGATCCGTGATGGATATCTTGATGTATCTGCCCGGTTTAACAGGCAAGCCAAGCGTGCTCCCTATTTGCAAATTCTCTGCTGCAACCCGAATGATCCCTCCGTGCGGCATGGCCTGGTTTGAATTGATCATAATATTGTTGATGGCTTGGTTCATCTGCCCGACATCCACTTCTGCTGGCCAGAGATCTTTTGCTATAGAAAACTCACACGCGGATTTCGAACCACGCAACGCAAAAGAAGACGCTTCTTTAAGGAGATCATTGATTGATGCGGTCTCCTTTACCGGTGATCCCCCTTTGGCAAAGGTTAGTAACTGCTGAGTCAGTGAGTGAGCTCTCATGGAAGCTATCTCGGCTTCGTTTAACATCTTAGAGATCTCATCCTCCGATGCCACCTGCCTCTTTGCCATGCTAACATTGCCGAGAATCACTGTCAGAATATTGTTGAACTCATGGGCGATACCCCCTGCAAGCTGCCCCACTGATTCAAGCTTTTGAATCCTTAAAAACGCCTCTTCCATTCTCCTGCGCTCGGTGATGTCGCGGTTGCTGCCCCGATAGCCCAGAAATGCGCCCTGTTGGCCGCTCACAGGCTGGCAGGCATGTTCAACCCAGCGTATCTTGCCATCAGACCGCTGAATGCGGAACTGTACCTCGTGTAAACCCGGCGTTTCTGCAGCATCACGACGGTGTTTGACAAAGCTTTCCTTATCTTCAGGCAAAATGAGCTGAAACAGCAAACCTGGGTCGTCCAGGAATCTCTTGGCCGCATAGCCCGTGATTCGCTCGCAGGCGGGGGAAACGTAGCGGAACGTACCATCGGGGTTCTCCCAGTCTTCCCAGTCATAGGTGAAATCAGCAACGGTGCGATATTGCTCTTCGGCTTCGCGAAGCTCCGCCTCCGCGCGTTTACGCTCGGTGACATCGAAGAAGGTGAGGAGCAAATTATCCCCGATAAAGCTTCCCTGGACCACCATTGTACGGATATCGCCGTTTTTACAGGTCACGTTGTATTCAATGGGTTTGATATCGGTATGGGTTTCGGCAGCCCGTGCTAACTCTGCATAACACGTATCGATCACCCATTTTCGATAGTCCGGATCGGGATAAGCCAGCGGCCACCAGTCTTCCAGCGTAGGAACCTCTTCCTTTGAGTACCCGAAGGTCTTCTCAAACTGCCTGTTGAAATTCAAGACCGATGCATCTTTGTTAACAAAGCAAAGGGGGATTGCCGCTTTATGAAAAAGCTCTTCGAAACGGCTTATGCTGAGCAGTTTGGCTTCCTGATCCTGTCTTCGATCAGTAATGTCACGCATGACATAAAGAACGGTGCCACCATTTATGTTTACCGATATAATGTTGACAAGCAGAAATCTTGCCTGGCCGTTTGCGTCTATAGCCGTCCATTCTATGTTTTTAATTTCCTGCTGCTTTTTAAGATCTGAAACATTGCAGATTGTTCCATTCATAAAACTCTGTATTGTTTGATGTCTTAAAACTTCATCTTGGGAAAGTCCGAAAATTAGCGTCGTATTGGGACAAACATAACGTATGTTTCCCTTATCATCAGTGAGGATTACCGTATCAGAAATATTTTCCAGCATAAGACGATATATTGCTTCTGGATTGTTAAGCTGGGGATCGATTCTCGCTGAAGCATCTTTGGCTTTTTCAAGGCCCCTTGTGTATTGTTCTAAATCTTTATATAGGGTCTTTTTCGTCATAGCGTTGTCCCATTAACGATAGATCAATTAATAGACTTAACAACACTTGCATCATTGTTATAATCACTTTGAACTCTAGTTGGGTGGGGTTGTTGAGAACTTGAAAGCGATAGGTAAAATCAAGCGGGGCATAGATCGTGTTGGAAGATCTGGTCGGATTTGTGCCAGCTATAAATTAAAATACTAAATATCATGAAATTATAAAAACCACAAGCTGTTGATATTTCGAAGACGGTTGACGAACTTTTCTGGTAAAACGCTAAGCTCGGAAGGATTTACAGCATGACCCGCATAATAGATCTGCGCTCGGATACCATCACCCAACCCACCGACAGCATGCGCCAGGCCATGGCCAACGCAACGGTGGGCGATGATGTGCTGGGAGATGATCCCACCGTTCAAAAACTCGAGGCCATGGCGGCCGAGCTGATGAACAAGCAAGCGGCGCTGTTCGTCACCAGCGGTACCATGGGCAATTTGGTCAGCCAAATGGTGCACTGCCGGCGTGGGGATGAAATGATCCTGGGCAGCGAATCGCACATCTTCTACTATGAGCAGGGGGGATCGGCGGCCATCGGCAGCATACATCCCCGCACGGTGGCCAACCTGGCGAATGGCACCATGGCATTGGACGCTATCGAGGCCGCCGTTCGCATGGACAACATCCATTTTCCTATCAGCCGCCTCGTCGTTATTGAAAATACGCACAACCGCTGCATGGGAACGCCCATCGGACTGGATTATATGGAAGCGTTGCGGGACCTGGCCGATCGCAAGGGACTGAAGATTCACGTGGACGGCGCCCGTATTTTTAACGCCGCCCTGGCGCTGGGATGCCCGGCGGCCCAATTGGCCCAGCATGCGGATTCGGTGACTTTTTGCCTGAGCAAGGGCCTGGCCGCACCGGCGGGCTCCTTGATTTGCGCCGATCGAGAGTTTATCCGGCAGGCCCGGCGCGTTCGAAAGGTGCTGGGCGGCGGCATGCGCCAGGTGGGTGTGCTGGCCGCCGCCGGTATCGTGGCGCTGAACGATATGGTGGATCGCCTGGCCGATGATCACGTCAACGCCAAGCGGCTGGCCGATGGATTGGCTCGCATACCCGGTCTGGCCCTCGACCCGACGCGGATAAAGACCAACATCGTCTATTTCGATATTGAAGGTCCGGACCTTATGGCGCCGGACCTGGCACAGCGGCTGGACACCGCCGGTGTTCGCGTGCTGCCCCTGGGGCCGCGCCAGATTCGGGCGGTGACCCAATATCATGTGACATCCGAGGACATCGATGCCGCCCTGGGCATCTTTGAACAAACTATGAGGCGTTGTTTTTAATCTCTTTGGTAAAATGGACGCCAAAACGCCGCATGCGATTCCAGACCGTGACGCGCGTGACACCCAGCAGTTCAGCCGCCTTGGACTGGTTGCCGCCGGTGGCTTCCAAAGCTTCGATCAAGTCAAGGCGCTTGATCTCTTCACGGTTAAAGCTTGTTTTTTTGGCCGACGCCGGTTGACTTGAGGCGGTGTTCTCGTTGATGGCCGGCGGCAGGTGCCGGGGGCCGATGATACCATCCTGGCAGGTCACGAAAGCATACTCAAAGGCGCTCTTGAGCTCCCGTACGTTTCCCGGCCATGGGTAACCCATCAGGCAGGCCATAGCCGAGTG
Organism: Desulfobacteraceae bacterium; assembly: GCA_050305555.1. Taxonomy (GTDB): domain Bacteria; phylum Desulfobacterota; class Desulfobacteria; order Desulfobacterales; family Desulfosarcinaceae; genus JARRKU01. The sequence goes on from JBNLFN010000055.1 coordinate 4,363, forward strand.
ACTGATGCTGCGGATGGGTTTTTGGTTCTTGAGTCTGATCTTGTTGAAAAAGAACTCGGCCAGCAGGGGTATGTCCTCCTTGCGATCCCGGAGCGGGGGGAGATGGATCGGGATCACGTTGATGCGGAAAAAAAGGTCCTCGCGGAATTCACCTTTTGCGATCAAGTCACCCAGGTTGCGGTTGGTGGCGGTGACGATGCGCACATCCACAGGGATGGGCGTGCCGTCACCCACCCGTTCGATGATTTTTTCTTCCAGGACGCGCAGCAGTTTGACCTGTGTGGACAGGGGCAGATCTCCGATCTCATCGAGAAAGATGTTTCCGCCGTGAGCTGTTTCAAATCGTCCGGCCCGGCTCCGATAGGCGCCGGTAAACGCCCCTTTGACATGACCGAAAAGCTCGCTTTCCAGCAGGGACTCGGTAAAGGCAGCGCAGTTCACCTTAACAAAAGATTGGCTGTTGCGGTCACCGATTTGATGGATGGCCTGGGCCACCAGCTCCTTACCGGTGCCGCTCTCTCCCAGGATGATCACGGGGGCATCCGATTGGGCCGCATTGGTGATCAATTCAAACACCTGCCGCATGGCCGGACTGGCACCGATAATACCGTAAAAACCATCATCCAGACGCAGTTGACGCTCGTAGGCGGCAATTTGATTTTCTTTTTCGATCAGTTCGGTAATATCGGTGATGGTTTCCACTGCACCGATCACGTTGCCATTGTCGTCGTGCAAAATGCGGGCATTTTTCAAGGCGTGCATCGGAGCACCGCTTTTGGTGACAATCACACACTGGCGCGCTTTGACTTTGCTGCCCTTGAATAACCCACACCATTCACCATTGCTATCCTGGCGGATCTGTTCACATATGTCGCAGTTCAAAACGGTGCAGTCATTACCGATCAGCTCACTGCGGCTGTAGCCGGTAATGAGTTCCAGTGCGTCATTGACAGAGACAATAATTCCACGCTCGTCAACAATCATCAATCCGTCGCGAATCGTATTGACGACGGTCTTCCAATATCTGTCTAATCCGCTGTCGGGCATTTATACGGCCTGTTTAAATTTAACACCTGTCAAAGCGAGGTTCTTTAGCACTTTAACACCCACAGGGCAATGCTGCAACTCGCCGATTCAATCCGTCGTATTCTAAAATTCTGAAATTTTAGGAATTTTCGAAAATCCAGGCCCAATCCCTGCACTGGCATTCAGCTTGCACTGTCATCCCTCCTCGTTCAAATTTAACCATAACCAGGGGGCAGGTGTTTTGACGCAAAAAGCAGATTACAGTCTCGATTTTAGAGATGCAATCACCTCGATGGCCCTGCTCAAATTGACACGGACTTTCAGAGAGATGAAATCCAACCAGACGTTGGAAGTGCTTGGGCTGGATGAGGATACGCGTTCGGACCTGTTCAGGCTGCTGCCGAGCTTGTCCTACGAATTGATCACGGTGGATCAAGAAAAAGGTGCGCCGTATCGGATTCAAATTAAAAAGGCATAGCCTGATACGTGAACGGAGATGGTTGCCGGATATCGGAAATTCGTAACCTTTGGAGCCCTTCCACCGCAGAACCGGCGGTGGGAGAAAATGAACTAGACTGCGATAGAAAAGAGGAAGCATGAGTTTAAAAAAACGACTAGCATCCAACGAATTTGTGGTTTTAGCGGAGATGAATACCCCGAAGGGCGTGGATATTTCCAAACTGATCACCAACGCCCGCAGAATCAAAGGCCGTGTGGATGCCGTGATTGTTCCGGATATGGACAACGGTGTGATGCGTATGAGCGCCTTGGCCGGCGGGGTGTTGATGCAGCAGCAGGGAATTGAAGCCATGATTCATACCTACTGCCGTGATCGAAACCGGATGGCACTGCAGGGCGATGTATTGGCGGCCCATGCGCTGGGCATTCAAAACCTTGTAGTGGTGCACAGCGAGCCGATGACCAATGCCGACCATCGCGATGCCGCCACGGTGGACGACCTGGATGAACTGGAGCTGTTGCAGGCCATAGCTTCATTGCAGCAAGGCAAAGACTTAGGCGGATTTGATCTGGAGGGCACCCCGGATTTTACCACCGGCGCGACCATGGCTTCTTTTGCCGATGAGGCTGAGATGACGGCGGAGCTATCCCTGGCCAAACAGAAAGTTGAGGCAGGGGCGCAATTTCTTATTGCGCCGCCGGTTTTTGATGTCCCGCGCTACGAAACTTTTTTAACCGCTGCCAAAGAACTGGGCGTGCCGGTCATCGCAACGGTCTTTTTGATTAAATCGGTCGGCGTTGCCAGGTATATGGCGCTCTACGAACCCGGGGCGCACGTCTCCGAAGATTTAATTCGCCGGATACGCAAGTCTTCGGATCGAGAGGGCGAATACGTTAAAATTGCAGGTGAAATCATTAGCGCGCTCAAAGATAAAGTGGCCGGCGTTAAAATTGAGACCCAAGGATGGGAACATCGTCTGGCATCCATATTGGACTATGGCGGACTCTAACCCGATTTGGTCCGGCAATCCCGGTGGTCGGCGCAGACGGATATCTGATGTCCGCTGCCGGGGAATCGACAACGTCAAATTCTAAAACAGAGCGAGTAACGTACCCATGACAGATCATGCAGCAAACGCAAACCAGACTGTGCTTATCATCGGCGGCGGTGTTGGTGGCATCAAGGCCGCCATGGACCTGTCGGAGGCCCGCAAAAATGTGTTGCTTATTGACCGGGCAGCGACCATTGGCGGGTTGATGACCCAATTGGACCGCACCTTTCCCACCAACAACTGTGACTTATGCACGATTTCTCCGAAGCTTTCCGCCGGTGCGCGCCAGCAGCATATCGAACTGATGCCATTGACCCAAGTGACCGGTTTGACCGGTAAGGCCGGCGACTTCACCATTACGCTCACCAGCGCACCCCGCTATATTGATGTGGAAAAATGCACAGCCTGCGGCCAGTGTCACAAAGCTTATCCTGAGTGCGTGCGATTTGAGCCGGGGCTCGATCATCGCGCGCCGACTTGTATGCGCTATCCCCAGGCAACCCCCCAGGCCTTTTCCATCGATATGGCGGCCTGTGAGGATGTCGAAGCGCTGGTAAAGGTGTGTCCGACCCAGGCCATTGTTGCCGACGACACCCAAAAAGAGACGACGCGCCAGGTGGGATCGATCATTCTATCCGCCGGCGCCGATTTGTTCGACCCGCGCAATTTGGAGCATTTTGGCGCAGGCCGGTTGCCCAACGTCGTTACGGGGTTGGAATACGAACGCATCATGTCGGCCTCGGGACCGAGTCTGGGTCAATTGGCGCGTCCGTCAGACGGCAAACAACCCAAGCGCGTGGCATGGATTCAATGCACCGGTTCCCGCGGTATCAACCGGGAGGACGTCAGCTATTGTTCCGGTGTTTGCTGCATGTACGCCTTAAAAGAGGCCATTGTTACCAAAGAGCGCTTCCAGGATGATATCGAAACCACCATTTTCTTCATGGACATGCGCACTTTCGGCAAGGATTACGAAGCGTATTATCAGCGCGCCCGGGACGAACAAGGTGTTCGCATGGTGCGCTGCCGCCCGCATAGTATCATTCCCGACGCCCAAAGTCAGGATTTGAGCATATCTTATGCCACCGATGAAGAGAGCGGCATGATCACAGAAATCTTTGATATGGTCGTGTTGTCCACCGGTTTCCGTCCCTCGACGGAGACGGTAAAGCTGGCCGAAACGCTGGGTATTCAGCTCAATCCCCACCAGTTTGCCCAAACCGGGAGCTTTGAACCGGTGAGCACCAACAGGGCCGGTATCTATGTATGCGGTGTGTTTGAAAGCCCCAAAGACATCCCGGAAACCATGGTGCAGGCCAGTGCCGCCGCCTGCAAAGCGTCTGCGCATTTGGCCGGCGTCGATGGTCCCCAAGATAGCGAATCCGGCTACCCGGCCGAGCGCGATGTTGACGGCGAGGTGCCGCGCATCGGCGTGTTTGTGTGTGACTGTGGGGCCAATATCGGTGGTACCATCGATGTCAAGGCAGTGGTTGCCGAGGCCGCCAAATATCCCCACGTCGTTTTTGCGGAAATGGCCGATCACGGTTGCGGTCAGGATGCGTTGGCCCGCATCCGTTCAATCATTCAGGAAAAAAACCTCAACCGGGTGGTCATTGGTGCCTGTTCGCCCCGTACCCATGAGACTCTTTTTCAAGAGACCCTGCGTCAGGCGGGTCTGAACAAATACCTTGTTGAAATCGCCAACATCAGAGACCAGAACGCCTGGGTCCATATGGGTGCCAACGAGTTGGCCACGGCCAAAGCCATGCGCCAGATCCGTATGGCCGTCGCCGGTGTGGCCCAGTCCAGGCCGCTCAAGGATTATCAACTTCCCATGAACAAGGAGGTTTTGGTTTTGGGCGGCGGGGTGGCCGGCATGAATGCGGCCCTGGAGCTGGCTGACAAGGGTCGAAAAGTTTATCTGGCCGAGCGCAACCGTGACCTTGGCGGGTTGGCGGCACTGATTCGGCGAACACTGGAAGGTGACGATGTCCGGGCCTATGTTGCCGGCTTGGTAGACCGGGTGACATCCCACGACCGGATCGAGGTGATCACCCATGCGATCGTGGTTGATCACACCGGCATGCCGGGCAAGTTCACGACCGGTTTTCAGATCGGTCCACGGATGTACTACCGACAGATTGTGCATGGTGCCACCGTTTTGGCCACCGGCGCTTTGGCCAACCGGCCCGATGCCTACCTGCTGGGGCGGCATCAGGCGGTGATCACCCAGCTCGAAATGGATAGTTTGCTTGAGGACGATCCCAAATCGATCCAGAAGTGGCAGACCCTGGTGATGATTCAATGTGTGGGTTCCCGCAACGCGGACAATCCCAATTGTTCGCGGGTCTGCTGCCAGACGGCAATCAAGAATGCCTTGCGCTTGCTGGACCTCAACCCCGAGCTGCAGATTTTTGTGCTTTACCGCGATATGCGGACGTATGGGTTTTCGGAAGACGCCTATATCGAGGCGCGACGGCGCGGCGTCATTTTCGTACGCTATCAGCCGGATACGCCAGCCCATGTTGAACCGGCCGGTGATAAAGTGACGGTGCGTTTTACCGACCCCATTCTGGGGCGTGCCGTGGAAATCGAGGCGGATCGACTGGTGCTGAGCACCGGCCTTATCGCCGATGATGAGACCAGCGAAGATCTGGCTGCCATTTTCCATGTGGACCGCACCCTGGATGGGCATTTTCTCGAAGCGCATGTGAAGCTCAAACCCGTCGACACTGCGGTTCCGGGATTGTTCCTGGCCGGCTGCGCCCACTCACCCCGCAATATCCGTGAGACCATCGCTCAGGCCCAAGCTGCAGCGGGCCGGGTTCAAGCCCTGCTGGCCCAGGAGACCATCAACCTGGGGGCCACCGTGGCCAGAGTGTCCGCCGAACGATGCGCCACCTGCCTGGCATGCGTACGTGCCTGTCCGTATGGGGTGCCGTTTATCAACGAAGACCGTTATTCCCAAATCGACCCTGCAAAGTGCCATGGCTGCGGTATCTGTGCTGCCGAATGCCCGGCCAAGGCCATTCAGCTGGGCCGTTTTGAAGATGAACCGATCATGGCCAAGCTTGAAGGATTGTTGGAAAGGATTGCCTGATGGAAACATTTGAACCTGTGATTGTGGCCTTCTGCTGCCACTACTGTGCTTATACCGCCGCTGATATGGCCGGCAGTATGCGTCTCAATTACCCGGCCAATGTCAAGATCGTTCGCGTGCCCTGCAGCGGTAAAGTGGATACCATACATATGATGAAGGGTTTGGAAAAAGGTGCCGACGGTGTGCTGGTGGCCGGGTGTTTGGAAGGTGACTGCCATTTCAAAACCGGTAATACCAAGGCGGCGCGACGTGTGGCGTTTGTCAAGCAACTGCTGGAAGAGATCGGCATAGAGCCTGAGCGCCTGGCCATGGTGACGATGTCCGCCGGTATGGGTACCCGTTTTGCACAAATTGCCGCGGACTTCACTGAGACGATCCGGAAATTAGGCCCGAATCCCGTTCAAGCCGCATTAAACAAACAAGCATCCGCGGACAAGGTCGCCTAAGCGTACAAAAGGAGAGAGAAAAACCATGATAACAGCTGAACGAAAGCCAATGGCAGAGATCATCGAGAGCATCAGCACGTGTAAACGCATCCTGTTGGTCGGGTGTAACGAATGCGTGACGGTCTGCTCGGCCGGCGGCCGCAAAGAGGTGGCAACCTTGGCCTCTGCTTTACAGATGGATTTTATGAAGATGGGCAAAACTTTGGAAATTCGTGAAATGACGCTGGAAAGACAGTGCGATCCGGAATACGTCGCGCAACTGGCCCCCCATATCGATCAAGTTGATGCGGTGGTATCCATGGCTTGTGGGTGTGGCGTCCAGGAAGTGGTGAGACGATTTCGCGACAAACGTGTCTATCCCGCCGTCAATACGAAGTTCATGGGAGCGTCCGAGCGCCCGGGTGTATGGGCCGAACGCTGCCAGGGATGCGGCAATTGCCTGCTGGGCTTGACCGGAGGCATCTGTCCCATTGCACGATGTTCCAAACGCCTGATGAACGGGCCTTGTGGTGGATCGGGCAACGGCAAATGCGAAATTAGCGACCAGGTCGACTGTGTCTGGCAATTGATTTGGGATCGCCTCAAGGCACTTGGGATCGAAGAGCGCTATGAGGATATTATTGAGGCCAAGGATTGGAGCACTGAACGAGGCGGTGGGCCTCGCAAGATCGTTAGAGAGGATTTGGCACAATGAACACTGAGAGCGTACTGGAAAAGGTATTGACGGCCGGACATATAGCGGTAACGGGGGAATGTGGTCCACCGCGTGGTGCCTTGCCGGATAAAGTCAAAGAGAAAGCCGAAATGCTCAGAGGATATGTGGATGCGGTCAACGTCACCGACAACCAGACGGCCATGGTGCGGATGTCCAGTTTTGCCGCCAGCCTGTTATTAAAACAGATGGATATGCAACCGGTATTGCAGATGGTCACCCGTGACCGCAATCGCCTGGCCATGCAAAGCGAGATCATTGGGGCTTACGCGCATGGCATCAACACCATGCTGTGTCTGTCCGGCGATCATCCCAAATTCGGCGATCATCCCATGGCGGCCAATGTCTATGATTTGGATTCTGTGCAATTGATTCAGACGGTGCGCCGCATGCGCGATGAAGGTAAATTCCAAGGGGGTGCGGATATTGCCAACCCACCCAAAATGTTTATCGGTGCCGCTGCCAATCCTTTTGCAGATCCTTTTGAGCTTCGCGTGGCGCGTCTGGCGAAAAAGGTCAAGGCAGGCGTCGATTTTATCCAGACCCAGTGCATTTACAATATCGATAAATTCGAACAGTGGATGCAGGGCATCCGGGATCGCGAATTACACAAAGCGGTCTATATCATGGCCGGCGTGACCCCCATGAAATCGGTGGGCATGGCGCGCTATATGAAAAAAAACGTGCCGGGCATGGACGTACCCGATGCGTTGATTGATCGCATGGCCGGCGTGCCCAAGGAAAAACAGACTCAGGAAGGCGTGGATATCTGCGTCGAGTCCATCGAGCGCCTGCTGTCCATTGAAGGCGTGGCCGGCCTCCATATCATGGCCATCGAATGGGAATCGATCGTCCCTGAAATCGTCGAAAGGGCCGGTCTCTATCCCAGACCCCGGTTGGACATCAATCCCCCGGCTCAGGTAGCCGGATAAAAAATAGTAATCTTTACAGGAGGTAATATAAAATGAGCGACAAGCAATTGATACTGGTGGTGGATGATGACCCGGACTTGGTCGAATCCGTGGCCATCAAACTGGAAAGCACCGACTATCGTGTGGACAAAGCCTATGATGGCGTGGAGGCCTGGGACAAGATCAAAGCGCAACGTCCGGCATTGGTCATTTTGGACGTGATGATGCCCCGCAAAAATGGTTACGAATTGTGCAAAGAGATCAAAACCGATCCGGCATACAAAGATATCGCCGTTATTCTATTGACTGCCGTTGGCGATGCCGTACCCAATTCCAACTACACCCACATCGATGGCAAAAATAACCTGGCTGATGATTTTATCCCCAAACCCATCGACCTGAACAAGCTGATGGAGATTGTGTCGGACAACCTATAGCAAATTCGCATCGCTTCTCCTAAAAAAGAGAAGCGATGCAGTGGATAGCCGCTGCATGTCAAAAATACCGATCAACGGCATCAAGCTCAACGGTCCATTGGTTGCGTTGCGGATGGATGCAGGCGAAACAAAAAGCGCTTTGCCTGCCGCGCTTTATCGTCTGTTGACCGACAATTGCGTGAATATCGCATACATGACCGCTGCAGACGTGATGCCTGGCGACCCGACTTTATGCTGCTGCATCGACAGGTCCGACGCGGACAAGGTAAGCACGCTGATAGACGACGATCCGCAATTGCGCGGTCATGTTCGCCCGGGTGCCGATGTCGGCCTGCTTTCTTTCTATCCCCATCGATCAAGTTTCAAAATATTGGGCCTGGCCCTGCAATTGTTTGGAGACCATCAGATCCGCGTCTATGGTATGGCATCCTCCATATCGGCGTTGAGCTTTGTCGTTGCTTTCGAGCAATTGGAGGACGCCGGCACCATCTTGAGCTGGCACCTTGAACTGCCCGACAGTGCGACGCCGCCTTGGGCCGCCATTAAAACTCGGCAGCAAAAGCGACACCCATGACCTGTGATCACAGTCTGCGACCGCGGCGCGCAGCTATCCGGAAAGAGCCTTGACCCATGGAAACCATTGCCATTTATTGGGAATCCAAAATCTCCACCTATGGCTTCAATCTATTGGAACAATTGATCATGGGCCATGTGCAGGTGCCTTTGAATCGCCTCTCCTCATGGGGCGCCGGTTTGCAGGAGATGGCGGATGAATCTGCGTTTCGACTGGTTTGGGCCCAAACCAGTCAACAGGAGGATATCAAGTTTTTTCTCTTGTGTGACGATAGCCAATGGCATACGGTTGAATCTTTTTTTACAACAGGCACGGCGCAAGCGGATCGGTTTGGACCCTGGCAGCGCCATCCGGAGGCGGTTGATCTGCTCTTTTTCCAGGGCCCCCATTTTGGGGATCGCTACGGCATTATGGCGTACACACAAAAGGCCCTGGCCGACAAACAGATTCCCGTATTGGCCGCCACATGCGTTGTGGCGACCATCAATTTGATCTTGCCCGCCGGCCAGGGGGCGGCAGCCAAGGATGAACTGACGTGCACGTTCAACATACCCATGCAAAAGAAAACCAGCGCGTGACAGGTATACCTTGCAGAACCCTTTGGAAATAGCAGGTACGCACCGATGAATGCGAAACTGAATGCGGAGATTGATTGGCGGCTGCGGGTATTTGATTCTTTGTCGTTCCCCACCCTGATATTGAGACCGGACAAAGTCGTTGTCTCCGCCAATCACGTCTTCTTATCCAGCAGAGACGTTTCATTGGACCAAATTTTGGGAAAACACTGCTATGAAGTGTTCTACGGATCCCTATTGTGCCCCCATCGTAAATGCCCGTTTCCCAAGGTGCTTAAGGAAAAACGCGGCAGCTCGGTGATGCGATGGCACACCACGCGCACCGGCAAGACGATATATGAAGATCGTGTCTTTTCCCCCATTCTGGATGAAGATGGCCGGGTGGCTTATATCATGGAAAGTGTTCGAGACGTTACCCGCCAAAAAAACCTGGAGCTGACACTCAAAGAGACCGAAGCGTTTCTGGAGAAAGTGATCTCGGGATCGCCCATCGCTATCGTGGCGGCGGATCGCTTTGGCAATATATTGTTGATGAATCCAGCAGCGGAAGAGCTCTTCGGCTACACCGGCCCGGTCGCGTCTCGCAATATCACAGCGAGTGAACTCTATCCCCCGGGTGTCGCCAACAGTATTATGCGTCAACTTAAAGAGAGCAGGGGCAAGCTGCCCGGTATCAAAACCATGATACTCAATGCGCAGGGTGAGCAGATCCCGGTCGAACTGACGGCTTCCATTGTTTATGAAGACAGTGAAGAGGTCGCCACAGTCGGGATCTATACCGATCTGCGGGAAAAGCTGGCCGTTGAAAATAAGTTGAAACAGGCCCAGGCGCAGCTGGCCCAATCTGAAAAGATGGCCTCTATCGGTCAACTGGCTGCCGGTGTGGCCCACGAAATCAATAACCCGCTGACCGGCATTTTGTTCTATGCCAACTTGAGACTTGAAACCATGGACCCGGACGATCCGGATCGGCCTGAGGTAGAGGCGGTCACCGAAGATGTCCAACGCTGCAAGGAGATCGTTCAGAACCTGTTGGCCTACAGCCGTCAATCCAGTCCCATGAAAGATATCATCCAGTTGAACGATCTGGTGGATCAAAGCCTGTGCCTGATTCGCGATCCCAAGATGTTTCGAAATATTGAAATCCAACGGGACTTTTGCCTGCAGATGGTGTTGGTGCATGTCGATAAGAACCAGGTCAGCCAGGTGATCATCAATCTGGTGATCAATGCCGTCAGTGCCATGAACCATAAGGGCACTCTGACCTTGAGAACCCACAGGGACAAGTCTGCCGGCAAAGCCTACCTCGAAGTGAGCGATACCGGCTGCGGCATCGGCCAGGATGCGCTTTCTAAAATTTTCGATCCTTTTTACACCACCAAGCCGCCGGGAGAAGGCACCGGTCTTGGATTAAGCACCGCTTACGGCCTGGTCAAAGAGAACAAGGGCGAGATCCACGTCAAGCAAACCGGGCCCGGCGGCACCACCTTTTTGCTGGAATTCAACCTGCACCAGGCAGCCCCAAAAATAGGGACGGAATAAGGGATTCATGCACATGGCACCATCTGCACCACCAATGACACAGGATCTGCAACACGGAACATTCGGCCGTACCCGCGTGTTGATCATCGACGATGAAGATCGTATCCGGCATGTCTGTACCAAGATGTTGCGACAGGAAGGCTGCGACGTCGATCAAGCCGAAAATGCCGATCTTGGCCTGCAGCGACTGGCCGAACGCCATTTTGACATTATCTTGCTGGATCTGTTGATGCCGGGCATGTCCGGCATCGAAGCGCTGAACCACATCCGCACCCGTCATCCGGATACGGTGGTGATCGTCATCACCGGCTATGCCACTTTGGACCATGCGATCCGGGCAATGAAAAACGGTGCCTTTGATTTTATCTCCAAGCCGTTTTCACCTCAAGATTTGCGTCTGGTTGTGGCCAAAGCGGTGGAACATATTCGCACATTACAGGATATTGCCCATCAACAATCGCGAATGCGGACCATGGTCGATCATCTGCCTGGTGGTGTGATGGCCACCGATATCGACAAAACCGTGGCACTGGCGAACCACGCCTTTTCCACCCTCATCGGTTATCGCGGCCCCAATCCCATCGGGCATCCGGTGGATAAACTGGTCGGTGATCCGGAGGTGCTGCGCATGATCGATCAGGCCATCCATATGCCGAAGGATCAGTTTGCCGAGGAGGCTGCGGAAATACGAGTCAAGACTGCTGGGATTGAAAACGAGCGCATTCTTAGCGTTCGCTGCGTTCCCTTTCGGGATCGCCTCAAGCGGAATCTGGGCGTTATTACCGTTTTGCACGATATTACCGCGATAAAACAGATGGACCAGATGAAATCCGACTTTGTCTCCATGGTCGGTCATGAAGTGCGGGGACCGCTCAACTCTGTGCTCATGCAGCATCAGGTCATTCTTGACGAACTCGCCGGGCAGATCACGCCCAAACAGCGCGCTATATTGCAGCGTGCTTCTGAAAAAATCGAGGCCCTGGTGAATCTCTCTTCTGAGTTGCTTGATCTTGCCAAAATGGAATCCGGTTTGATCAGCATGGAAAAAGAGGCGCTATCTTTGGCTCCCATTTTAGCAGACCAGGTGGCGTTTCATCAGATCAAAGCCCAAGCCAAAGGCATCCAACTCGCATTGCAAGCACCTCCCGATTTGCCGCCGGTGCTGGCAAATCGAATGCACATGGAGGTTGTTCTAACCAACCTGATCAGCAATGCGATTCGTTATACCCCTGAGCAGGGAAATATCACTGTATCCGCAAATGGCGCCGGCGACTTTGTTTGCCTGCAGGTCTGCGACACGGGTTTGGGCATTGCCCCCGAAGATCAGGAACGGATATTCAGTCGTTTTTACCGCGTCAAGAACGAGCAGACCCGCTACATTGTCGGCACCGGGCTCGGCCTGCCCATCGTCAAAGGCATTGTTGAAGCCCATAACGGTCGCATCGAGGTCGAAAGCCAGGTGGGGCAGGGCAGCACGTTTTCCGTATTCATTCCCATTATCCGGAGATAAACACCGTATCGAACGCGTCTTGCCTTTCAGGTTGCCCTTAACGTATAAAATTGGTTTTCGCCGTTAATAAAGTCTCTGGCTGGCGCAGCGTATCCTTGGATGCGTCAATGGATTTAAGCAGCCAGGCCATATTTTTACCAAGATTGGACATGATCTGTAATCCCTCTGCATCCTGCAAGGTCTCTCCCTTGCTAGCGCCAAAGCCCATGTTCCAATAGGTAGAGCCCACGACAATCATCTCCGCAATGGTAAAATAGGCGTTGAGGCTATGAAACGCACTTACGGTTCCGGCACGGCGAGCGGCCACCACGCCGGCCCCGACCTTGCGCTTGAACATGTTGCCATTGGCTCTGGCGACCATGCCGCTGCGATCGATGAAGCATTTGATTTGCCCGCTCAGATCTGCAAAATAGACCGGTGTGCCTAAGATGATGCCGTCGGCGGTCTTCATCTCATCCAGCCAGTCGTTGAGGGCATCCTTTTTCTGTACGCAGTGCCCGTCCTTGTTTTCATGACACTTCATGCAGGCCACGCAGCCATTCACCGATTTGGGGCCCAGGTTCACCTGTTGGGTATGGATGCCTTCCGCCTCAAGCTCATCAAACACCTTTTGCAGGAGAACCGACGTGTTGCCGTCTCTCCTGGCACTGCCGTTAAAGCCGATCACTTTCATTCGCATACCTCCCTCCACTGTTGATCGTTGATGCCGTCGATAATTTTCCTGTAATTGGCCGAATCGGGTTTGGATATCGGGTCGATCTTATGGATAGCGTTTCTGCATTGCAGTTACAACAAATATCAGGTCATGATGATCGCTGCTGCAACAGCCGGAACCTTGTCGGCCAAAGGATTGGGTCCGCTGAACATGCAACGATCAGAAATGGGGCGGCGCGCCCAAAGAAATCTTTTCCTTGAGGCCCGCTGGAAACTGCTTATTATGGGGGTGCTTGGGTATTCCTGCAGGTGCACAATAATTCGCCGCTTTGCAATGTGTATTTGGCAAATGGGCCGAATCGTTGAAAAGACCAGGCGGTGGGCCGCATCCCTACCCTTGATGTTGGTATAGACTGCAGGCCCAACAAAATTCGCTACCAAGGAGGACTAATATGATCGATAAAGCTGAACTTTGTGAAAAAATTAGAGTCATTTATCCGGATATTGGTGAATGCGGCATCGGCATCGACGTGGCATACGACGAAGAAAAACAATCCACCGTCGTGTTCCTGCGCAAAGGTGATAAACAGGTCAAGCATTTTCTGCCGGATGAAGACGCTGAGGCATGCCTGGCCGGAAAGCAATGTGTTGCTCTGGGTGTCGAAATCGCCCAACTTCGGGATGAACGTTACCTTTAAACGCCCTGTGTCAAATTCTGCGGTCCGCGGCTGGCTCTCTGGCTTGCGGTCTTTAAATAACGGATCGGCGTGTTTGCTTCTCCATTAAAGGAATCCACCCATGGCCCATTCTCCTATAGGTGCTGGAAAGAGCAGTTTTGATTTGATTGATGCCGATGCATTTATTAAAGCCATCAACCTGCAGCCGGACATGACCGTGCTGGATTTGGCTTGCGGCGCCGGCAATTATACCCTGGCCATGGCGCGTAAGATGGCGGGCGCCGGCCGGATTATTGCGGTCGATCTTTGGGAGGAGGGGATCGCGACATTGCAGCAATCTGCCCAGACCCTTGCGTTGGATTCCATTGAAACCCATGTCGCCGATATCCGGCTGGGGTTACCTGTGGAAGATGCGGTCGTAGACTTTTGTTTGATGGCAACGGTGCTTCACGATTTCGTCCACGAAGGCGACCCCTTGCCTGTGCTAAAAGAAATCGCCAGGATTCTCAAACCCAGGGGTATTCTGGCGGTGGCTGAATTTAAAAAGCAGGATGGGCCGCCCGGGCCACCCAAAGTTATCCGGCTAAGATTGGAGGAGCTCGCAGCGCTCCTGTTGCCCATTGGATTCATCAGGTTCAGTGGTGTGGTTGAGCTGGGACCCCAAATCTACTTTGCCCAATTCAGAAGATTATAACCGGGTTAACGACCTTTTTTCCCCACGGAAGGCATTTTGATAAATGAGGGGAATATCTCATCTCGTCCTGATTCGGCTTCTTTCTGTGGACTTCAACGATAGCACCATTTTTTCCAACAAGAGGAGGCATCGACATGTCCGGCAAAAAGGAAAAGTATTCAAGGCGCTCGTTTCTTAAAACTTTCGGCGTGGCCGGTTTGGGCACCGCCATGATCCCCTTAAGCGTTCTGACACCGGCCCATGGCAGCGCCGCTGAAAAGGAGACCGGGCACACGATGGTGCCGACGCGGCCTTTCGGAAAAACAGGCGCTCAGGTCTCCATGCTGGCGCTGGGTGGCGTCTTGAAGCTCTCCGATCAATTGGTATTCAGGCAGGCCATTAAAATGGGCGTCACCTATTGGGACACGGCCGATTCGTACGGGTGGGGTAAAAACGAAAAGGCCATTGGCAAATATTTCACCCGCTTTCCTGAGGATCGCAAAAAGGTGTTTTTGGTCACCAAGGCAGCGACGTCGGACCCGATGAAATTAACCGAAAAATTGAATGCCTCGCTCCAGAAAATGAATACATCTTACGTCGATATGTATCTGATTCATTATGTCAGCGACGCAAAAGATGAATTGACCGATGATGTTAAAACCTGGGCCCAAAAAGCAAAAGCAGAAGGAAAGATTCGGCTGTTTGGCTTCAGCGCCCATAAGAATATGGAAAACACACTGATGACGGCGGCTGGACTCGGTTGGATCGATGGCATCATGATGACCTATAACTACCGGCTGATGGCCAAAGCGGGTATGAAAAAAGCGGTGGCTGCCTGTGCTGAAGCGGGCATTGGCTTAACGGCCATGAAAACCCAGGCCGCTTTTTCGGCCAACTTCTACGCCTCTATTGGTTCGGAAACAGACGACGCCCTAAAAATGACCCAACGCTTTTTAGAGAAAGGCTATACAGCCGAACAGGCCAAGCTGAAAGTGGTTTGGGAAAATCCCCATATCGCCAGCATCTGTTCGGCCATGCCCAATATGACCATCCTCCAGGCCAATGTGGATGCGGCCTTGGGTAAACAGCAGTTGTCTGAAGGGGACCGGCAGCGCATGGCCGAATATGCGCTAGCCACCGGTGCCGGTTATTGTGCCGGATGCGGCCACATCTGCGAATCAGCGGTTGATTTTGATATTCCGATCAGCGATATCATGCGCTATCGCATGTACCATATCGGCTATGGCGATAGAGAAAGAGCATCAAGATTGTTCAATGCACTTCCATCCGATGTGAAGCGCAATCTACTCAACGCCGATTATGCAACGGCGGAAAAATATTGCCCCCAAAAAATCCAAATTGGCAAGGCAATGAAAAAAGCGCATGCTGAATTGGCATAATGCCTTGCCGCGTCGGCCGGATTATGTCGGTGTGCGCTATACCCCCGGTTTATAAAAACCCCATTTGACAGCAGTCGCACGCGGACTGACCTTTGCGGAAAACAGATTGTCGAGCCGGTGACGTGCGCCGGCAGTTCATCCAAAAAATCCCATGGATTCCCTACCATAATGATAGTTTCAGCAAGAGTTGGTAAAACTTTTGTAAAACCCGCGAAGATACCTTGAGTCATTTTAAATGATTCCTTAAATTTAATTGGATGAGCAAGGGCCTGAGTGCTTGATTGACCCCTTGCTCTTAGCTGCAAAGCCTTGCGAGGGCCTTATGCTTCGACTTCTGCCGGCGCCCATGCGCGGCTGCGTTTCAATTTTGGGGTATATCCTGAACAGCTTGTTCTGGGTTCCCCTTCTGATTTGCATAGCGTTATTAAGGGCCCTGATACCGATTAAACCTTGGCAGCGGTGGTGCGCCCGCATCGCCAATGGCATTGCAGAAGCCTGGATCGGGGTGAACAATTTCAATCAAAAACTGACCGCTGGAACCCGAATAGAGGCTCATGGGCTTGATCGCCTGAAAAGGTCCGACTGGTATCTGGTTCTGTCCAACCACCAATCCTGGGTGGACATATTGGTGCTCCAACGGATATTTAATCGCCGTATTCCGCTGCTAAAATTTTTCATCAAAAAGGAATTGTTCTGGTTCCCCATCATGGGACAGGCCTGGTGGGCGCTGGATTTTCCCTTTATCAAACGCTACAGCAAAAGCCTGATCAAAAGGAAACCGCACCTCAAAGGCAAGGACATCGAAATTACCCGCAAAGCCTGCCAAAAATTCAAAACCCTGCCGGTCTCGGTCATGAATTTTGTTGAAGGCACCCGCTTCACAAAGGCCAAGCACCGCCGGCAGCAATCCCCCTATACCCATCTGCTCCAATCCAAAGCCGGGGGCATCGCATTCGTGCTGGGTGCTTTGGGCAAGCAGATCCATCATGTTCTGGACGTTACCATTGTCTACCCTCAAGGCCACAGCAGCTTCTGGTCATTTCTCTGCGGCAAAACCAAGGAAATTAAAGTGAGCGTAGACACGCTACCGGTTAATGGTGACCTGATCGGTGACTATGTGGGTGACCGTATGTTTCGTCAAAACTTTCAAACGTGGCTGAACCGCTTATGGACAAAAAAAGACCAGCGCATTGATCGGATGCTGAAGTTTTAAATGTCTTTTGACACATTTTATTTAAGACCCGCCAGCTAGAAGCCCACTCTAAGCGTTAGGTTGCCTATAAAAATCAAAAGAGGGCCATCCCCGACAGCCGTAAAGGATGTTCAAGCGAAGACAACTTTCCTGCATTGAGTTTTCCGCCGTTCTTTCAAACGGTCTGAACAGGTATCCGTTTGTATCCAACCACCCATCCTGGGTGGGCATATTGGGCTCTACCGGATATTTAATCGCCGTACACCCCTGCTAAAGTTTTTTCATCAATAGAGAATGGTTCCGGTCCCCATTACAGGCGCTGTAAATTCATTTTTCATTTGACAAATCAGATTCAGAGTATAAGAATTGTACGTGTAAACTAAATTCAATTCATTTATTGAACATCCAAGGAGATATATCATGTTCATTGCCCCACAGAAAAAATTTTTCGCTGCTCTAATCGCTATTGCTATCTTGGTTTCGGCCGTCGTTATAAGCTGTGGAGATTCCCAGGGCGTTGAGGCCCTTAACGCTTGCCTTTCGGAATTTTCTGAATTGGTAGACAACTACAAAGCAACGGTCAGCACGGATAAAAGCAAACAAGCTGAATGGGACGCAAAAATCGAAGCCATGAACCAAAAATGGGCCAATATCCGCAACGAATTCGGTTCGGCGGTTACTCCCCAACATATGGAAACAATGGTTCAAAAATATGATCGTCTGATGAATGCCCTCAATAAGTTTAAAAAAGCGATCGGCTCATAGCGACCCCTGACAAACAGATCAGACTTGCCGTCAACCTTGTCAGGGATTTTGTATAGGACCCACGTCAGTTGGTAAGCCAGGCCGCCTGGCTCGCTTTTTTACTGGCGTGCGTCCCTTTCATTACAGAAAAGAAACAAGCCAAGCATGACAAAAAGAGAAAGTGATGCATCCGTTGAGATGTTGCCATCCTGCCAGGCGTAATACATCGCGCATTCGTCCGGTTTTGCTTGCTACAGCTTCCGCTGCAACGGCACCTATGGGTATCTTTTCCGGTCTGCGCCATCGGGGTGAAGTGCTTTTGTCATCAATCCGCAATATTGAGTAAACCATAATGCTCAGCTGGTTGGACAAGATTCCCGACCGGCTGCCCATCATCAAAATCCTGCATCATGGGAGCCGCTTAATGGCCCCGGGGCATCGCCTAAACCTTATTGCACCTTCGCATCCAGGCCCAACGGTCTTCCCGGGGTGGGGCTCTGTCCACGCCGGGTTTATGGTTTTGGCGCAAAAATATTATTGTTGGCCGGACGCTAAGGAGCATGGATGAATCATGAAATAAGGTAAGCTGTCTCTGTAATTCATAAATGGGCCCAATCCAAGCAGCCGACAGTGTGTCATCTCTTGACGGACGATCAGTGGCAATGGTTTAACCCATACAGAGACACAATCAGGGATAACTGGGTCAACTCAAACGCAGGAGGGGATATGCCATATCAAGACCTGGTGGTGGAGACCAACGACCGATTTGTGGGCATTATTACATTGAACCGGCCGGACCACCTCAATACCTTTAACAGCCCAATGGCCGGAGAGCTATATGAGGCATTGGTTAGCCTGGACCAGGAGCCCGGCGTGCGGGTCATTTTGATCAAGGGCGCCGGTAAAGCCTTTTGCGCCGGCATCGATGTCAATGAACTCGAGGGCAAAACCGCCATGCAATACCGACAGTGGATCGAACACATGGAACGGCCCCTGGTAACCGTTGCCCGTATGAAAAAACCCGTCATCGCCCAACTGCACGGCGTCGCTGCAGCCAACGGCGCGGGATTGGTGGCCGCTGCCGATCTGGCCATTGCCGCTGAAAATGCGCGTATGGGGCTCACGGCCATCAATGTCGGGCTCAATTGTGTGGGACCGGTCATTCCGGTATCCAGGTCCGTGGGCCGCAAAAAGGCCCTGGAAATGCTGTTTTACGGCAACCTGATCAAAGCCCCCGCGGCCCTGGAGATGGGGCTGCTCAACCGGGTGGTTCCCAAAGATACCCTCGAGCAGGAAGCGCTCGACTGGGCGGCTGATCTGGCCCGAAGAAGCCCGGTCGCCGTTCAGATCGCCAAGCAGGCCTACTACAGTGCCGAGGACATGGACTACCGGCAGCAGTTCGATTACATGAACGAGGCGTTTGCCCGGCTCTGTACCACGCATGATGCCAAAGAAGGGGTGGCGGCCTTTTTTGAAAAGCGCCCGCCCCGGTGGCAGGAGCGGTAGGTTGGCGCGTGAGACAGGGGATTTCCCTGACATTTTATCAAGGACGAAAGATCATTATCGTGCCATCGGGGATGTCCCTCAAACGACACATGGAACGATCAGCGATTTCGGAGAAGCACCCAGGGGTTGTGAACGTTGGCCGCTCATTGGGGGAGGGCGTCCCGCCCCGACATCATCACGCTGAAAAAGCAGCCCCCACCCCCACCGCCGCCCCCACTGTTGTTGCTTGAACTCGGCACCAACAGTTGCCAGATGGCGCCGTCCATGCCAACGGCGGTAAATCCCGGACCGTCGGCTGATCCGTAAAACAAGGAATCAGCGGCCGGAATGGGTACGGAATCCCATTGGACGCCGTCACTGGTGGCGTAGAGATCACCGTACATTCCAGTGGCTAAAAACACCCCGTCAAAAAAAGCAACAGCGTAACTCACCACCATGGGGTGGCTCGTGGCAAGGACCCAATCTGTGCCGTTGGTGGAGGTGATCACTTCCTTGGTATAGCCGCCGGCGGCCAAAAACATGCCGTTTCCGTAGGCCACGCCGTTCAGGCTTTCGGAGGTCACCGCCGTCTGCTCCAGCCATGAGACGCCGCTATTTTGAGACGTCACCACGGCACCGTTGTCCCCCACCAGAACGTAAGTGTTTTCACCATAAACCGCTCCCCGCAAGCTTTTTAAGGATGGCGCAGCGGTTTCGGCACTCCAGGTATCGCCATCAGGCGAGGAGATGATCATGCCGTTGCCCCCCAGACCGATGAAACGGTCATGAACCCAATACATGCCGTTGAGCCCCACCGGAGAGGTGAACGTGTGAACCCCCCATGTGGCACCGTTATCGTCGGAATAGAGCAGGCTGCCATCGCTGACCGCGGCCAAAAATCTCTGGTTGTCGGGGCAGTACGCGATACCGCTTATGGTGGTGACGTCCGGGTAGTCGGGTTGGGTCCAGGTGATGCCGTTGTTGGAGATCACCAGGTCGCCGGTAGAAGTGCCGGCCACATAGACCCCGTTTCCGTAAGCCACGCGGCGTATATCCCATCCTGTGGCGCCGTGGGCGATGTCCCAATCGGCACCATTGGTTGATGAGATAATTTTTCCGCCGGTGAGAAAATAGGTATTGTCCGAATAGTGCGCATCAAAATAGTGTTCGTAGGCTGGTGAGGTTTGAGCCGTCCATGAGGCGCCGATGGCGTCGGTTGAGGTCCATATTTTACCGGCATTTGCAGAGCTGTTGCTTCCAGTGACCACAAAGCCCTGGCTGCCGTATCCCACTGAAATGATGGTATCTGAAATGCCGCTGGACTGGCTGGTCCAGGCACTGCCGTCAGGGGAGGTGAGCACCAGGCCCGATGCGCCCACCGCCACATAGGTGGAATTTCCGTATGCGGCTTGCCAGATGGTATTGCTGGTAACGGATGCCGGTATATCAAACCCCGAACTGAAATCGGCGGATGTCACAATGGTACCGCTGTAACCCACAGCGACAAACCGCCCGCCGCCAAAACTGATATCGGAAAGTGTGCTCGTCACGCCGGTCAGGACCACTTCGGTCCACGCCGTCCCGTTGGTTGAGATGAACACTGAACCTGAGCCGTTCAGGGCAACAAATTCGCCGTTGCCGAATGCGATGCTATTGGCATAGAAACCCGAAGGCGGCGTGGGCTCGCTCCATGACGACCCATCGGTGGAGACAATGATCGTACCGTCTCCAACAGCCACAAAAATACCGTTGCCGTACGCTGCACCATAAAGATTAATTTCCACATCGGAGGAGACAGCCGTCCAGGTGTCTCCATCCGTTGAGCGCAGCACAAATCCGTTTTTTCCCACCGCCACATGAATTCCGTTGCCCGATGCCATGGCGTAAAGCCGGCTGTTTCGCAGTTGCCAGTTTGAAAGGTCAGCCGCCAGGGCCGAGCCGATTATCGACAACATCCCAACGAGAACGATCGCCAATGCCGATATTTTGGTGTTTTTTAGCATGTTGTACCTCCTGGAACGCATGGGTGTCTCTGTTTCGATTCTGTCCGTGTGAATTGACCCTAGGCGCGATAAATCCCAACCCAAATCAAGATCCATCCTCATGTCCATTATTTTCATCATGCTGGAACCCGGGCGGAAGTTGCTTTTTATCCCGTGCAGTTTACGCGGCCGACGTGCATATGTCAATACATTTATAAATACAGTATGTTATGTGGGATGTTGTTGGCACCGAACCCAATGTTAGGTAAAAAAGCTGATCTTTGATCCTAACTGGGTGGTCTCATCATCTTTGCCAAAGCAAAGCAAAGCCTGCCTTCTGAACAGCGGTGATCGGCGCAACCACACTGCAATTGGTTCTTGAATCATGGACGCCTAACGCGTAAATAAATAGGAGTCGGGACCAACTTTCAGCAAAACCGAAAATCAATACGCTGCTATCGAAAATAAGAAGCCTTTAAAGGGATACCAACTCCAGACTTTAGAAACTTGACCCCATTTTGACTTGATATGATGCACACCAAACGCGCTGTGAGAAATTCGTATTCGGGCGATATCCTGCTTTGGGAGCAGGCGGGCTGAGGTACCCATCCTGTCATCGCCCCGACCATTTTTCATCCATCTGCTGTTGCTCTACCCTGTAGCCATGTTTTCAGCACGAAGCAGATTGACACAAAATCACACCTTTGACATACTTAGCCATGTTTTATGCCGTTCTTATCTATTGCCGGTTAGCATCCAAAAGTTTAATTTCAATTTTAGGGAGAACCTGTAATGCCGATTATCACTTTAAAATTCAAAGATAAGAAGATATGTGATTACCCAATTGCAGCAGGGCAGGAATTTACCATAGGGCGCAAGTCATCCAATGATATCGTTATCGATAACATCGCGGTATCAGGACGCCACGCCAAGATCGAGTCCACCTCAAAGCGCTTTATCCTTCGCGACCTCGACAGCACCAACGGAACCTTTGTCAACAAAGAACAAATTTCCATCCATAATCTCAGTCCTAATGACGTCATTCTCATCGGTAAGCACGAACTCATTTTTGACAGCTCGGATCTCATGAAAAAAGCCATGCCCAAAGAAGACAGCCTTGAGGATGAAAAGACCCGAGTGCTTGATACGCGTGAATATCGAGAAATGACTGGCAAAGATGGTGACGATACCCCCGCTTCTGAACCGCTCCAATCCACAGGAGATGAGAAAAAAAGAGGATCGGTTCTTTCCCGGTTATTTAAGAATATCTTTAGTTGACAAACTCAACGGGTGACCCCGATGTTCTCCAGCCAGATTCCATGCTCAGGGACTTGGCCCCTTTTGAGATATTTGACGCATTCCATCTGCTACTCCAGCCCATCGCATCAGGGGATGAAATAGAATGAACCTTTTAAGTTGTTTCGGCCACCGACTCATAACAAAGGCAAGGACGATCCTGTCGACCTGCTGATTAAAATACAGCAGGGATTTGTAATGGCTGTTGCAGCCGGGTGCAGAGCATCCGATTGTAATCAACGGACAGCAAAAGAGCGAGGCACCTGATGAAAGCGACAATCACAACCATCATGCTTGCGTGCTTTTTCCTGATTTTCAGTACTTCGGCTTTTGGGGGGAATCCGATACCGCTGGAGCCCCGAAAAGCAAGGGTAAAATCCAACGTACCCAAAGCGGTAAAACGAAAAAGCGTAATGACGGTAAATAATGCTTTCAGGGTGAAACAGGTCAAATTCAGCCAAATCACGCTGAACAACCAGACCCATCTGGTGGCTGCCGTAATTTTCAATAAGAACATTAATGCCGCCACGGTAATGCAAAACTCGAATATCCGGCTGCTCAAGAAAAACCAGAACAATTTCTGGGTCGATGCGTCGACCCAAAACAACACCGTCCAGATCAGACCGAACTTCATTACCTGGGTATGCGGTGTGCCGATGGAACCATCCGTCACATACAAGATGCACCTGCGCGGAACCATCAAGAGCACCGACGGTCTATATCTGGACTGCAACGGTGACGGAAAGGGTGAGGGCGGCAGCCTGCCGGCGTACGAGTCGCAAACCTATCGAGCCCCCGGCATGTTGACCCGGGATGAATTAGAGGAACTGTTAAACAGATAGCCGCTGCCGCACAAAAATTTAGGGGTCAAGTCGTCCCTTGACGCATTTGATTGTTTTAATGAGTCAAGGGACGACTTGACCCCATTTTGATTTGGCTACAAGCGCACTTCTGTTTTGGATTGCAGCGTTGGGGGCAGCGCTTTCAACATGTCGGCATCCGGCACCCTGCACGGCGTAAATGGCGGCTGTCCCATCTGCTTAAGGATTTTCAGGCCGCCGTCGGCAGACAGCAGGTAGTTGAGAAACAGCTCGGCACCGGCTTTATTGGGCGCCGATTTGATCATGGTAATGCCATAGGTGCAGGACTTGCCCGTGCGGGTGATCCAGGTGCCAGGTTTTTTACCGCTCACTTTAACCTGGGCCTGCTTGTAGAATGTATCGAATTTGTAGTTGCCCAAATTGATTTGATCATCCAGCTGGATGTACTTGAGTCCTTGCTGGACGGCCACCGATAAGTACTCCCAGCCATAATCCATCTGGCCGGATTTGAGCAGGGCGACCAGCTGCACGGCCTTGGCCTTGACGTTCTCTTTGGGCCGGTTGGCGATCAGGCGGTCATAGAGACCCGGATCATTGTAAAACTTCTCGGCTAGTTGCAGCACCATCAAGCTGCGGTATCCGCAAGGGTCCAGATTGGGGTCGGAGTGGCCCCACGCTACACCCTGACGCGCTAGAATGGCAGGCCAGTTGTCGCGGCTGACCAGTCCGGAAAATTTACTTTTTGCGGTGTAGCAAAGCACCAATTGGTTGGTGGCAAAGCGGATATTCCAATCGGCATGTGCGGGAATCAGATTCTTGTCGATGACTTGAAAGTCGGCTGAGGCCATGATATCGGCCGATTGGCCTTTCTCCGAGATCAAACGCGCCATTTTGGTGCTGCCGCCGGCAGTGCGGATGATGTCGATGCCGGGGTGTTGAGCTTCAAAGATTGTTTCAATTTTAGCAAAGGGCACGCTCAAACTGCCAGCGTGAAAAATGACCACCTTGTCCGCGGCCCACGCGGTGGCCGTCCAACTGAATATTAAGCCGATCACCCATGCAACCTGGCTAAATCGCTTCGTTTTCATCATGCCTCCTGATTATGCCGACCATTGGTTTAAACTTTTCACAGCCGCTTGTTTTTATGAACGCTGTTTCTTAACGGGTCAAATGTTTTTGTGTCGCAGGAGCTAAATATGACTTAAAGATACAGTAAATTACCAAGACGGCGTCCGCAGGCGAAGTTTTTAAATGATAAAGGCCGGGAGCCGGGATTTAGAGCCGGTTGAAAGGGAAACGGGACCATATACCCCATTGAGGGTCTGAATTTTCGAATTTAAACTGATTGCCTATAAACTCTTTTTGCTCGGCAGGAACTTGCTGCCGGCAATAGACCTTTGTTTGGTATATGGGTCCGAAGGAAAGTGCTTGGTGGCGGAAATGCAGGCTCGGTCGGCTGGCGACGTGTGCCGGGGTAGGCGTTGGTGATCATAGGCCTGGGTCGCTGAGCTTGAATGAGCGCATGGAGATAGAGCCCAATGTGACTTTGTCACAGAAAAAATCGATCCTTTCGGTTTTAACCTGGAGGGCAAGAATATAGAGCAGGGGCAGGTAGTGTTCGTTGGTGGGAATGGCCTGCCGGGCATTGTCGCCCAGGGACGGGTAATCGATGAGAGCCTGGTGGTTGCCTGCTTCGATCAGGCCGGCCAGTTGGGTATCGAAAGCCTGGGCCCAGTCGAAGGCACTCTCTTGCTGGGTCATGGCCCTGAGATTGTGGACCATGTTGCCGCTGCCGATGATCAGGATGCCTTGGGAGCGCAGGTACCGGAGTTTTTGGCCGAGCTGATAGTGGTACCCGGGCGGGTGGTCGAAATCGAGGCTGAGCTGCAGCACCGGGATATCGGCTTTGGGGAACATGCGACACAGAACCGACCAGGTGCCGTGGTCCAGGCCCCAGTTATGGTCAAGATGGAGAACTGGATCTGCGATGGTTTGCTTGATGCTGCGGGCCAGATCCGGGGCGCCGGGGGCCGGGTATTGCATTTCATAGAGGGGCTGGGGAAAGCCGTAAAAATCATAAAGCGTGGGCGGGGTGGGCAAAGCGCAAATGCAAGTGCCCGTTGTTTCCCAATGGGCTGAGATGGATAGAATGGCTTCAGGTTTGGGCAGGGTCTGTCCGACTTGCGCCCAGGATCGGCTGAATTCATTGTCTTCAACGGCATTTATGGGGCTGCCGTGACCGATGAACAATGCGGGCATTAAATTCGACATGCAAGGAGTACGTATTTCTCACCTGCCGGTGTGGAGCGTTGCAGAAAACCGGTCAGGTGCAGAAAATTGTTAAACATTGGTGGATACAGAAAATAATAAAATTATTATCAAAATGATCATTTTGAATTATTTATTCACCAAGTGACATAAGTCTTTTTGATATTTTTTCTTTAAGATTTGTATATTCACCACTTCTTAAGCTGGAAATGGTAAGTTCTTGAGTATCTTTTATTTTTAAATCAACATAAATTCCATAGCGGCCATACTCCGGTAGTTTAATGTCAAGTTTGCCGATATAAGTTGTTAGTCCTGGAATAACATCAAAAGAGGCACGCATGTGCCCCCTTCGTGGGTCATTGAAAATTTTAATTTCTACATCTTTAAATGTGTACTTGCCAGCTGGAAGAACCGCAACAAACGGGACCTCCTCACCATCTGCAACGGCTAAAACCTGTAATTTATCAGGGCCTTCCATATTTTTATTACTTTTAAAAAGTGTAAGAACGCATTTTTTATTTTTTATCTTATATTTGAATAGTTTACTGCCTTCATATTTCACTGTTTTTATATTAACAGAGCCAATAATTATTCCATCCTGTGTACCGACACTTAATAGTTTATCATTCGACATGCTTAGTGGTGGTGCAGATGCACAAGAGACAATGTTTATAATCAGGAATAGAGGCAGAATAGCTACTATAGATCTGTGCATGATAAATCCTTTCTATGTGAAACCTTTATTATAATCATTTCGACATAACATGAAAATCACGGGCGCCAGCAGTTTGGCGTCCTGTGCATTTTGTGGTGTACGCCCGGCATGGGCGTGAACTTATGGGGTGTAAGTCCCCTATGTGTGAATCCGGTCACTGTCACATGACATTGACATAAACATTAGCCGACGGCAAGGGCGTTTCCGTGAGGAAAGGTCTGAAGGAAGCCCGAGTGCAAAGCTATGAGCCGACGAACAGAAACAGCATATAAGGCCCAGTCTTCGGGTAAGCCAGCACCACATAGCAAGATACCAACCAGATACCAACCAGGGTCGAATACCAACCAGGGTCGCATCTTAATTGTTCATTATTCTTTTCAAATTAATTTTGCTCTCCACTCAATAATGAATAATTAAGATGGAATAATTAAGATGCGACCCCGTTCTGTTCCTAGTCCTCTCTTGTTTCTGCACGATAGAAACCCTCAGACTTCATTTGCTCTAACATGTCCCAAATTGTAGTCTTTTCAGACAATGCGCTACGCCTCCCTGGTGAGTCATTATCAAAATTATCCCAGACAGTCCTGAAATCTTTGCTTTGGGGAATACCAAGCTCTGCGAGCTTGCGTCTGTATTTCTCCGGCGAATCGGCATATATCTCGAATATTTTGTAGCCCCCAACATAGACCTCATCATGTCCATTATGTGATCCAAATCCGAAATTGACCATTCCGTCATGTACGAGAAGACGCTCGTTCGAACGGAACACCGTTTCTGCTTTCTTAAAGTCAATCCCGTCAAGATAGTAAACAGTCTTATGGAATGGATCCGTTTCATTATTTCGTAGATTCAACTCTTCCGATTCGTTCAATCCAAGCTCAAGCAAAAAGAAGGCTGGTTCCTCCACGAGAGCTGAAAGCTTGAGAAAGTAGTTTGGTATATTCTCGGCCGATACGTTTACTGTGAACACGTAATAGCCCTTTTCAGCCTGGCGCTCTGAATAACCTTCATGGATGCCAGATAATTTGCTGACTTGAACTCCATCAGGTAATCTAAAATCTGATTTTTTTGAACCCAACCTGCATCCCCCTAAAGGCGTGAAGGTCAATATTAGCGTTAAATATACAATCAACGACTTTAACTTCATTGTCCTCCCTACCCAACGTCATGCTTTCCGGCGCGGCGGAGCCGCGTCGGGAGCAGCAATTGGTTCGGCATCGCCGGTTGGTACTATTTTGATTGTTTCCACCATCAGCACAACAGTTTGCTCAGGTGCTCTTGTTCTATGAACAACCCCTTTTGGAACCACATAGCCCTGTTGTGTCTGTAGTTTAACAGACTCGGAGCCTTCAATATCCACTATCAATTTCCCACTGAGAGTAAAAAAGAATTCATCCTCTTTATCGTGTTTGTGCCAATGATATTCACCTTGCAGGATTCCGAGTCGTACTACAGAGTCATTTACCTGGCATAGCGTCTGATTATACCATTTATCTTTACACGCATTTGCCAATGACGGAATATCGATAACCTCCAGGGATTTGTGCAAAATGTTCATATGATTGACATAAGGAAATTTGCCTTCGTCCATACTAAATCTCCGAAAGGTAATGAGTTGAGGCTGCTGAACGCCGCTTCGGGAGCAGAAGATTGTTATAAGCCCCTATATTATTAATAAGATATAAAGGCAAATACAATACAAACTATAAACGAGATTCCAGAAACCAAAAGGAATCGTTTATCTAATCGGTCAATTTCAATTTTAGTTGCATCTCTGAGGCTTTGTAATCCAAATGGAGAAAGCTCACCGCTGATGACTCTCCTAATTTGAATTAATGCGAGAGAACCCCCTGATACTATCGCTGCACCAATTGCTATGATTTCTGTGATTTTCATACTTATAACGTCGGGGCTTTGCCGCGAAAGGACCGAGTCGGCAACAGCCCCTGGTTCGCTCATCAATTACCATGAAGAAAAAACTGCCTGAATTTTAAGCATGAAGAAGGGATCAAATACATCATTGTCGAATCCCTCAGATGTTTGTGATGACCAAAAAATGATAGCAGGTACTACCTCTAAGCCAAACTTATTTCCATTTGTCTTTAAAAAGCTTTTTCCAATTCCGGCATTTATCTCAATGCCGTCAAGCATATCACTGGTGATAATGTCGCCATCCGTTGTGGTGATTTCATGATTATAGCTCCAGTACATACGCTTATATGCTGCACCTAAAAGAAAATATGGCGTATTCCATTTTGGATTTGATGATAATTTGTGTTTATAATTGAACCCAACATTGAAAAGCAAGATGCCATTGTCGATAGAGGCATCTAATTCACTTGTTTGATCTACTCCGGCCCAAGCTCCACCAACGTATATTTCATACCATGATTTTTTTTCTGGGAAACCAAAAGAGAGGTCTAAAAATAACATTTCGGAAAAGTCATCACTTTTTAATAAACCCACTCCACCTGATACACCAAAAGGATTAATGTCAATTTTTTCCTTTTCTTGACTAGAAATATTTGGCTCTGAAAGTTCGGTATCTATCTTTTCATTTGGAGGTCTTTCTACATTTATGTCTTCACTATATAGGGGCAGGAAAGATCGATGGATATCATCTTTCGCATTGTCTGGCACTTCGATTTCACGTGACCCACTGTTTTGGTTCGAGGCCTTTTCCATCGCATCGCTAAGTTTGCCACGCCTTGCGCTTTTTCCGGTAGCACAAGCTTGAATTGTGATGAATAGCACTAACAACATAACTATAGCTGGTATTCTATTTGAGCTGAAAAAAACCAATTTCATATATCTAAGACCTTTATTTTGTTTAAAGCGAACGTTGAGAATCACCTGATAAAAAATTGCATAGCTATTTTTTGTCAGGTGCATTCTTTGGTTGGGTTTTTCGAGCTTTCCATATTTTCCAGATATCCTCAGAAATAGCCGTATAATTGGTTTTTGGTCCAGCAACGTCAGCACCAAACCACTTGGAAAATTCTTCGTGCACAACATTAAGTACATCATTCTGACTTCTGCAATCGGGCAATCTCGGAATGATTGTGCCTACTTCAGGATCATACTCATCAACATTGGTTTCGAAATTGATACCAACGGGGTCGTGACGGAATAGGCATTTGCGTAAATCCAGGTAGAGCTTTGAGTATTCAGCACGGACCTCTGCACGAAGGGATCGCGAAGCCTCAACTTGATCTTTTACTTCAGGTGGCCAGTCATCAGTCACTTGACCCTCCTCTGGTCGGAAAGACTGGGTTTCAAACATAATCCCTGCGACTACCAGAACAAAAATCCCTACTATGAGTGTCCATTTCATCATCTAAAACCCAACCATTGATTATCAGGTTAATTTGCCCTGATAATATGATATTGGACGGGTTTTCGGGCATATTTGCCCTGTTTTAATATCAGCTTGATATATACTACAATAGCCTCTGATAATGTGGCGCGAATCCATTCTCGGAAATGCCCTGTGTATTGATCCTGTCCTGCCTTTTCTATCTTTGGCTTAATCAGGGCGACGTAATTTATATAAAATGCAATTTTGAATATGTCGGTGCGGGTTATATATATTTAGAACTCTAAATAGCTTATATTATACGATATGTCAACACTGAAGGGGCGAAGGCTGTTGGATGAGGTACGCGATGTGTTGCGCTTGCATCACTATTCCATCCATACGGGTGGATCAAACAGTTCGTGCATTTTCACAAGCTGAAATCGCGGGATGATCTGGCTGACGGTGAAGCAAAAATAGAGGCGTTTCTCACCGATCTTGCGGTTCATGGCAATGTGGCTGCCGCAACTCAGAACCAGGCCATGAATGCCCTTGTTTTTCTGTATCGAAAAGTGCTCACACCCTGCGCCACAGCTTTGCTACCCACCTGCTCCAGCGTGGTAACGATATTCGTACCATTCAGTCGCTGCTTGGGCATAATGATGTTTCGACAACCATGGTTTACACCCATGTGCTTCAACAGGGTGGACAGGGTGTCCCCAGCCCTTTGGATGACCTGAATTTATAAGCCGATATTGATTGATTTGATCCTTTGGTGCAGGTTCCCTTGTGGAACCGGAGCGGCCTGGCGCCTTTTGCACCTGCAAAGCGTATAGCTGAATTAGGGTGGCTGATCGAGGCGCAGCCTTTTACCTTGGGTTAAATTTTAGCCGGGGTATGGCCAGGGCGGGCATTACAGGTTGACTGCAAAGCAGCTTCGGGCTACGGATATGGATAAGATGTAACTATTTTTTTAGGGTACAAGTGCATCCCTTGGTGGTGAAAGAAACTTTTATTGATTATAAGACAACCGTCTTCCGCTGTATGACGGCGGGGGGTGCTGCGGAGCTGTTCGGCCATGGGCGGCCGGTGATGCTCAAGCCCAATCTGATCAATGCGTCGCCTTTTCCGGTGACCACCCCGCCTGCATTTTGTGAAGCGGTCATCGGTTTTATTCGAGCGCATACCCAGGCGCCCATTGTGATTGCCGACGGTTGCGGCGATCCGTCGCTGAATACGGACGAGGTGTTTGACCGACTGGGATATGGGGATCTGGCCGCGCGCTGGGGCGCGGATCTATTGGATTTGAACACGGCAGCCTTGATACGGTGCACCAATGCGGGTTGCCGCCTCTATCCGCAGATGTGGTTGCCCAAGGCCGTATTCGAGCATGTGCTGATTTCCCTGCCGGTGCTCAAGGCGCATTCGCTGGCGCGGTTGACGGGGTCGATGAAAAATATGATGGGCCTGGCCCCGCCGAAGCATTATGGGGGGAGTTGGAAAAAAGCGGCTTTTCATCAACATCTGGACGAAGCCATCATGGCGCTGAATGGCTATCGGGCACCGGATTTTACAGTGATGGATGCCACCCTGGGATTGGCCGATTATCATCTGGGCGGCGCATGTTGCGATCCGCCGGCCAACTGCATCCTGGCCGGTCCCGATGCCCGGGCCGTGGACCGTGAAGCGGCGGCGCTGTTAGGCATGGCATGGAATAGGGTCGGACATTTACAGTAAGCAATTCCGCTAGTTTTTGCCGTATCTTTTCATTATCACAGGATTAAAAGGGAATGGCCCATGAAAACGCTTAATGCCGGCCAGGTCGGTCTATTGACCGCCATTGTGGGTGAACAACGGTTTTCTGCCGGAGAATCCAATCGCCAGTTACATCTGCATGATATTTCGCCTCATCAGGGAGAATTGCCGGCGGCCGTCATCTGGCCCCGGACCACCGAAGAGGTGTCCCGCATTCTGACATGTGCGTACCAGGAAGAGATCCCCGTAACACCTTGGGGCGCCGGCACCAGTACCGAGGGCAATCCGGTCCCCGCCCGGGGCGGACTGGTGGTGGATCTGACCCAGATGGATCAGATTCTGGATGTGCGCCCCCAGGACCTTCAGACCGATGTGCAGCCCGGCGTCTTCAGAAAAAGCTTGAACCGCCGGTGCGGGGCCCACGGCCTGTTTTTTCCGCCCGATCCGGGTGCGGATGCCACCATCGGCGGTATGATCGCCAATAATGCCTCGGGAATCCAAACGGTCAAATATGGCGCCACCAAAGATTATGTGATGCGATTAACGGTGGTGCTGCCCGGCGGAAAGGTCATTCATACCGGTTGCAAGGCACCCAAATCCTCATCGGGTTATGATTTGACGCGCTTATTTGTCGGCTCGGAAGGCACGCTGGGCGTCGTGACCGAAGCCACCCTGCGTTTGGAAGGCATTCCGGTTCACCACCTGGCGGCCACGGTGACCTTTGCCCGGCTGGAAGCGGCATCGGAAGCCGTGGCGGCCATGATGGGGTCGGGTCTGGCGCCGGCGGCCATGGAGCTGCTCACACCCGAACTGATCCTTCTGATGAATCGGGAAAACGGCTTGGATCTGCCTGAAACCCCGTCCCTGTTCTGTGAATTTCACGGTATCAGCCAAGCGGCCTTGACCGAGACCGCCGATCTTGCGGAAGAACTCTGCAGGGACTGCGGCGCCACAGGCTTTGCATCGGGTGTGACCGAAGATGAGCGAAAACAGCTTTGGCGCGCCCGCCATGAGGCATGGGAGACGATTCATCGGGCCCATCCCAAAAAGGAGACCTTGATTGTGGATGCGGCCGTTCCTATCTCTTGCTATCCGGAGATGGTGGTTTTCTCTCAACGCCAGGTGGATGACCACCAAGCCGTCGGCTACGTCTTCGGCCATGCCGGGGACGGCAACCTGCACGTGGTCATGATCGGCGATCCAGCCGATAAAAAGGGGTGGCAGACCCTCGTAGGTATCAATGATGCCATTGTCTCCCGCGCCATCGAAAAAGGCGGTACCTGCACCGGTGAGCACGGTGTGGGTATCGGCAAGCGCAAGTACATGGATCAAGAGCACGGCGCAAGTTATGCATTGATGAAGCAGATCAAGGATCTTATCGATCCCAAGGGGCTGATGAACCCGGGAAAGATGTTTTACTAGGGTTGGGTCCTATATATAACCAAAGGAGGAGACCATGACGCTGACGATTTCTTCACCGGCATTTGCAGACGGCGAACCCATGGCCGTTAAATATACGTGTGAGGGCCGGGATATTTCGCCGGCCCTGCTGTGGGAAGGGGTTCCCAAAGCAGCGCGCAGCCTGGCCTTAATTGTGGATGATCCTGACGCGCCGGATCCGGAAGCTCCCCGGATGGTGTATGTGCACTGGGTGCTGTACAATTTGCCCCCGGATACCGGCGGGTTGCCCGAAGGGACCACCACCCAAGATTTACCTGCCGGCACACGGGAAGGCCTCAACGATTGGCAACGCACCGGTTATGGCGGGCCGTGTCCGCCCATCGGCAGGCACCGTTATTTTTTCAAGCTTTTCGCCCTGGATGTGGTGCTGGATGACCTGGGCGAACCCACCAAAGATGAGCTGCTAAAGGCCATGGAAGGCCACGTGCTGGCAAAGACCGAGGTGGTGGGGACCTATAAAAAGGGACAGTAGGGCTCGCGCGGATAGGAAGCAAAACTTCGGGCGTCCTTTAGGAACTCGCATACGCTCAAACAGTGCGGGACGCTGATCCTCCGCTGCCCCTAAGCCCCACTAAGACCGCATGGCTAACGACCATCACCTCCAGTTTTTGCTTCAGACATAAGAAACATCAACTTGAGTTTAATAGATAAGCACTTAATTTTAATAAGTATGATTAGTCACCAGCGCCCCTCGAAAGCAACGACTGCGACAAGTTAGGCCGAAAGGTGTTGCCTGACAATTGAAGCGGCAGGATGAAATATACCCCTAAACTATCCTGCGGCCATTGAAAGCCGTCCTATGGTGGTTATAGTTCAAACATAACCAACCGCATGCGCCCTATCTGTGATTCTAGAACGGATTGCCAAATGATGAACCTAGCCCGGGATTGCCGCACTCGGAGAAAGGAAGGTCAATCATGTATGATTCGTTCTATAGCTTGTCGAAAAAGCCTTTCGGTATCAGCACCGACCCACGGTTCTTGTGGTGCGGCGAAAAACATAACGAAGCGCTGGCCAACCTCAAATATGGTGTGATGGAGCGCAACGGCTTTGTTGTTTTGACCGGAGATATCGGCACCGGAAAAACCACGTTGGTCAACGCGCTCCTTGAGCTGCTGAGCGATGATGTGCTTGTCGCCAAGGTCAACCATCCCAGCCTCGAACCCGATGACTTTCTGACCCTGGTAGCCAAAACATTTGATGCTTCTGTGGTGGTCGACGGCAAATCAGATCTGCTGCTCTTTTTCAATACCTTCCTGAAAAAGGCGTACCAAGACGGAAAAGTGGCTCTGCTCATCGTGGATGAAGCCCATCGCCTTTCTATTGAGCTGCTTGAAGAGATACGCCTGCTGTCCAACATTGAACAGGACGGCATGCGCCTGCTCAATATCATCTTCGTCGGGCAAAATGAGCTCAAACCCATGCTTTCCTCGCCCCAGTGCCGCGCCTTGCAGCAACGCATCACCCTTTACTATGATATTCCATTGCTGTCCGAAAAAGAGACCGTCGCGTACGTAGGTCATCGTCTGGGCGTATCCGGATTGCAGGAACGATTGTTTACCGAACCTGCGTTCCATAAGATATATGCCTTTTCACAAGGCAATCCGCGGCTGATCAATATTTTATGCGATCGTGCCATGTTGACCGGCTATCTCAAAGCGCGCCGCATCATTGATGCGGATATCGTCAGGGAGTGTGCGCGGGAGATTGTTCCGGGGCATCACTCAAAACGTATGGTTATTGGTGATACGCTTCGCACCATAGCGGTGCGGCATCGAATGTTTATGGAAGCGCTGACATCGGCGCCGGTTGTGCGATCCCTGAGAGCAAGCCCCGGAAAGCTTGTCAGGGCAGGAAAGGAGACGGTGAAGGACTTGCGCCTTATGATCGGGGCGTTAAAGGAACACGTAGCAGCAGCTGCCGACCGCTTGGCCGGAAAATACCGGCGCAGGGCTATCGCGATCATTTTAGCGGCCGGTATGGCATCGATATTCCTCGCATTGGCGGTCGGTGCATTCAAGGTGGCCGGCAGCAACGACGCCCAAAGCATTGCAGCCAAACGGTTGATAGGCGCCGTGGGACTGGCCTCGACCCACTCACAACCACCAGCGGCACTCCCTGTGAACCCGGTCGAAGCGTCCCCGGCGGCGAGCGCTGAGACGATAGGGGTGCCAACGTCCGATCAAGCGGCATCCCTCGAAATCAACGCCTCCGATCCGATACCCTCGCCCGAGGATGATACCGCCCCGCTGATAAACGCTCATGAGCAACCAGGGTCGGTGGAGATGGCTGCGGCGGCCCTGGAAAAAAATGATTATCAACTAGCATTGGGGTTGTTGGAGGCCGATCAGGGCAGCCTGCAGGATAAGCATTCCAAAGTAACCGGTTTGTATGCCAAAGCCTTGGTGGGGCGAGCCGGCGAAATCATTGCCGCTGCCCCCTTGCAGGCTGAAACCATGTTGTTGAAAGCTGTGGAGATTGCTCCGGACACTGTCCAGGCTTTTTTAATGCTGGGAAAATACTACACCAAAATCAAGGACTATCCCCGGGCCGCAGATACATATCAAAAAGCGGTCCATTTGGACCCCCTTGTGCCGGACGCCTTTTTTAATCTTGGCTTCATCTATGCCACCCTTGGCAGATACGAAGCAGCTGAACAGGCATTCTCCCGGGTTGTCCGGTTGGAGCCACCTTATCTGGGTAAATCGCTTTTCAACCTGGCCGTTGTACAGCAAAAGCTGGGTAAAAAAACAGAGAGTCTGGCCAATCTGGAACAAGCGGTTAC
The DNA here is from genome assembly GCA_050305555.1 of Desulfobacteraceae bacterium. GTDB lineage: Bacteria > Desulfobacterota > Desulfobacteria > Desulfobacterales > Desulfosarcinaceae > JARRKU01. The sequence goes on from JBNLFN010000055.1 coordinate 39,910, forward strand.
GCTTGCGCCGGAAAATGAGAAGGCCTTGGCTTACTTGAGCCTACTCAAAGGCGAGGGCAACAAAACTGTTGCAGAGAAAACGATACGATGATGCGACCGGCGGGTAACACAGTATGGGCATGCAGACTGTTTATCGTGGTCGTGCTGGGGGTGGCGGGTTGTGCCCGCACACAAGGTCTATCCCCTGAAAAGCCGTTGCGTCTGCAGCCGTCTCAGGCCGAAACCGCTGCTCCGAAGCATCAGCCGCCTGACCATCCCCCGAATACGCCTTCGCCTGAGCCGATACCGGTGGCGGCGCCATACGCGCATGAGGTTAAACGGCAGGGCGAGACGCTTTTTTCCATTGCCTCTTGGTATACCGGATCGGGCAGCAATTGGCCTCTTTTGGTGGATGCCAATCCTAACCTTCAGCCGAAAAAGATTCACGTCGGCGACACCATTCGGATCCCCGTAGCGCTGCTGAAAAAACGTAAACCCATGCCGGAGGGGTATCTAAAGTCCAAATCCCCAAAGAAGAAATCTGTCGCTGCCCGGCGGTCACCGGTGTCGCCGGAGCCTGAAGCGGAACCATTGTACGGTCCCATAGGCAATGATGCCCCAAACACTCGGGAAAGAACAGGGTTGCCGGTGCCCCTGGAAACCATAGAGTGATGCCTTGCTTCGACAATCCTTGTTCTATAGTCGAAATTCGATATTTCATTTAAGCTAGGGATGGCGTGGAGGCCGGCCCTGCGTTGCGCTGCCGCATTTTCGTTTGTGCGCTGGTTTTCGTAGGGCGGGACTCTGCACCCGCCGTGTTTTGTGAGTCGGTGCCGAGGCAGAGCCTGTGTTTTTGGTCGGGGTGATCAGCAGGTTCAGCGGCAGCGGCCATTTCGTGCTTCATCACGACCGGGGCGCGGCCCATGGTATGGGTCAACGCCTCTAGATTGTCGCCGTCTATCTTTTCGATTACATCCCTATCACGCCGTACAACTGTTTCTTTCGAATCAAGCCGGATCTTGGACCCGGTTTGCCTCTAAATGCGTTTGATCTGCATTTGTATTTGGCGCATCCATCGGTTTTAGACAGTGCAATGGATCTACAGCGAAAGATCCGTTAGGTCGTCGTCTTTGCCTTTGCGGGTATTGCCGATGACGGCGGTTGCCGTCGCAATCAGTCCGGAAATGTCCGACAGGGACTGGGGGATAATCATGGTGTTGTTCGTCTTGGCCAGATTGCCGAACTCCTTGATGTATTGCTCGGCGACACGCAGATTGACCGCCTGGTTGCCGCCGGGTTGATCAATGGACGAGGCGATCATGCGAATGCCTTCTGATGTGGCTTTGGCCACTAACATGATTTCCTTGGCGCGGCCCTCGGCTTCATTGATGCGCTTTTGCTTCTCGCCCTCTGATTCTGCAATGGCCGCTTGCTTGTCTCCTTCGGCCACATTAATTTTGGATTGTCGTTCACCTTCGGATTCTGCGATGGTGGCGCGTTTTTCACGTTCGGCGCGCATCTGTTTTTCCAGGGCATCCTTTACGCTTTTGGGCGGCTGAATATTTTTGATCTCATAGCGTGTGATTTTAACCCCCCACGGATCGGACGCTTTGTCCACCGCTTGAATGATGGAGCCATTGATGGCTTCACGCTCTTCGAAGGTGCGGTCCAAATCAAGCTTGCCGATTTCCGAGCGCATGGTGGTCTGGGCCAGTTGGGAGGAGGCGAACATGTAGTTGTCGATGCCGTAACTGGCTTTGACCGGATCGATGACTTGTAAATAAAGCACGCCGTCAACTTCCACCGAGATGTTGTCTTTGGTGATGCAGGTTTGCGATTCGACATCGACGGCAACTTCTTTGAGAGAGTGCTTGTAAGAGACGCGGTCCAGGAAAGGGATCAAGATATGAAACCCGGCATCCAGGGTCTTGGCATATTTCCCCAGACGCTCGACGATAAATGCCATTTTTTGAGGAACGATGCGCGCCGTTTTAAATATGGCGACGATGATAAATACAACAATACCGATGGCGACAATTAATCCAAAATTGGGTAGCATGTTCATCTATCACTCCTTGTTAGGGTTTGATGATTAAGGTCAGCCCATCCAGTTCAACGATAGTAGCAGTTTCGCCTTTTTTGATTTGATGATCGGATGCGGCCTGCCAGGTGGTGCCTTTGAATTCTACCTGGCCACCGCTTTTGCCGGGCACCACGTCCTGCAACACCACCACGGGTTTGCCGGTAAATTCATCCAGATTTTCATTCAGGTTTTGTTTGGCGCCCACGTGGCCGTAGAACTTATCCTTGACCCAGCGACGAAGCGATAGCAGCAACCCCAACGAGACCACACCGAAAACCAGCATTTGCGACGTCAGGGTTTCCAAAATGTCCAGATAGGTCAACAGCGACACGGCCCATGCACCGGCACCGAAAAAAACAATCACCAACCCCGGCTGGGTGAACTCCAGCAATATCATGACCAGACCCGCTACAAACCAGATGATTTCTGCCAGATTGTTGCCTCCGGTTTCCATTTGCACCCCTTCATGTTACATGATTAGCAGGCTCGGCGTGCCTCCTGCCCAGGTACCTGTCCCTATCGATAGTGTTATCTATAATTATTGATAAATCGGTAAATTACATGTTTTCTGCCACGCTGATGGTCCGATCCCCAAGCATGTTGACATAGCTGCCCATTTCATTGTCGTACCAACCGTAAATAACGGCCTGGGTCACCTGGGGGCGAATGATGGTGCTCTCCATGGTGGTTAAAAGCGCTTTGGGGATACCGATAACTTTTTCCAGGTTAATGGTCAGCTCTGCCGTGCGGGTGTGGTTCTCGTGGCCTTCAATGATGGCTGCAGCCCGGGGCATGCCCACTATATCACCGGAAACATTTTGCTTGGTGGTAAAATGAAGGTAGCCATTGGGGTCTTTGCGGGCCGCACGCTCGTAAATCGCATTGATGGTTTTTCGGGTGATGGCAGGGACACTGGCTTCTTCTTGAAGACTCAACACCAGTATAATCAGCGATCCGGAGCTAATGGGGATGCGGACCGATTCAGCGCTAAAACCGATGCTGCTCATTTCCGGTATCACCAGGGCCAAGGCTTTGGCTGCACCGGTGGTGGTGAGAATGATGTTGTTTAAGATACTACGGTTTTTGCGCAGATCGGTTTTACCGCTTTTGGGCAAACGGTCCAGGACCTGTTGCGATCCAGTGGCGGCGTGCACGGTGGCCATGGTGGCCGATAAAATGCGTTGCGCCCCATAGGCGTCGAGAAGGGGTTTAAACATATGTGCCAAACAGTTGGTGGTGCACGAGGCATTGGAAATCAATTTATGGCGACGCGGGTCGTAATCATGGGCATTCACACCCATGACCGTCGTGACCGCATCTTCCGGCATCTCAACCCCTTTATTGATTTTAAACGGCGCCGAGGCAATGACCCGCTCAGCACCGGCACTTAAATGGCCGCGTAGCGACCCCTTGGGGGTATCGGCGGATACGGTGGGGTCCAGAAACTGACCAGTGGTGTCCACCACCAGGCGCACATTTTCGGCCTTCCAACCAATGGCTGCAGGATTACGGGATTTGCGTAAAAAGCGCACCTTGACCCCGTCGATGCGCATGCTGCCGGTATCTTCATCCAGCTCTTCAATGACGGGATTGGCCTGGCAACCGTATAAAAAACCATGCAGCGATCCATAGGTGGAGTCGCGTTCGGCATAGTGGGCTATATCGGTGAGCGAAGTGCCGGCTTTGCGTCCGATATTAACGACAATCTCTTTGAAATATTTTCGGGCCACTTGGTTCCAGACCGTTAGTTTGCCGATACGGCCGAACCCGTTAATGCCAAGGGTTAATTTTCCTTTGGTTGCAGCTTCCTGGCTCATGTAGTCTCCTTGAGGTGTCTGAATATGGATTGCGTTGAGTGAGGGTGGTTTTTCATTTTCCCATTATGACGTTTTTTTAATTTGCATCTCTCCTTGATAAACTGAACCTTCACGTCCGTCAATGCTGATATGGTCGCCGGCTTGCAATTGATGCCGGCCGAATTGTATGGTTTGATTGCGTTCGTCACAAATCATGCTGCCGCAACCCACCACGCAGGTTTTGCCTAACCGATGCGCGACCACCGCGGCATGCGAGGTAACCCCCCCCCGGGCGGTGAGCAGGCCGTTTGCGGCATGGATTTCTTTAATATCATCGGGTACGGTATCGCCCCGTGCTAAAATCAGACAGGCGTTGGGTTCACGCTCGCGCCACAGCTCCATCTCTTCCAAGGAGAACACCAATCGCCCGCTCATGGCTCCACCACTCACTCCAATACCATGGCCCAGATAGTTTTCGGGATTCACCCGCGCCGGATCAAAGGCCAAGACCTGTTGGTGCTCCCGAATGGCCATGTCCCGGGTTTGCAGTAGAAAAAGGTCTTCCTTGGCCGGGCTTTCAAACGTGAATTCCATCTCCTGGGGACTCCAACCTCTTTCCGAAACTAAGGATTGCGCCATCTGCTGCATGGATCTGTATATTTCAGGAAAATGCGTTTCAAGTGTCACGTCGGTCTCGCGCATTTCGATCTCTTGTTGCTTGATGGAGATCGGCAGGGTATGGACCAACCCCGCCACCACATCCTCGCCCTGGTTCTCCAGACTGAAATCGCCCCACAAGCTCAGGCTGTCGCCGGACCAGCGCGGGTTATGGGTAAACACCACACCCGTTCCCGAATGGGGTGACAAGTTGCCGTACACCATGGTTTGTACGGTGACCGCCGTGCCCCAATCTTCCGAAATTCCCATGATTTGACGATACGTTTTGGCGCGTTCCGATTCCCATGAGGCCATGACACATTGGGTGGCCCAATACAACTGCTCCATGGGCGACTCGAGCAACTCTATGCCCGCATCCATGAGTCGTTGCTTGTATTCCAAGGCAACATGTTCCATCTGCTCAGCAGAAAATTCTCTTTTGACCGGTATGCCCCACAATTTTTTGTGGTCGCTGATAATGGCGTCAAAATCATCCCGCTTTAAGCCGGAGGTCATGCCGCAGCACTGTATGAAGCGGCGGTAGCTGTCCCACGCAAACCAACCGTTGTTGCTGACCGCCGCCAGGCCGCGGGCGATACTCTCATTCATGCCGACATTCAAGAGGGTCTCCATCATACCGGGCTGGGAGATAGAGGAACCGCTACGGACTGAAAGCAGCAGGGGTTGCTCAGGATCACCAAAGCGTTTGCCGGTCAGTTGCTCGAGCCCGGCAATGTGCTGGGTCATCTGTTCTTTAAAATTGGCCTGGGCCGGTGCGAAAGATTCAATGATCTCGCGACAACGAAACACTTCCGTAGTGATAATAAACGCGGGCGGCACCGGCAAGCCGAAGTTATGCAGTTTGAGCATGTTAAGCCCTTTGTTGCCCAGATCAATGATGCCGGCGGTCTTGGTGTTGGGCTGGTGCAGGGACGTGATGGCTTTCTGCGGGTCGTAATTGAGCAGGCGCCGCAATTTGTCTTTGGGCAGCTTGCTGGATTGCAGAAACAAGGTGTTTAAAATACGCGTGAGAAAAAGATCCAGTTGCAGCAATCCCAGCGAAAATGCCAATCGGTCACGCAAAAAGATATCCGAATTGCGATGGCACAGCTTCTCCTTTTCAGAGTGGTCATCATCAATGCGGCAGTATTTAGGCTGCATCTGTCCCATCGGTAAGCGATTCAATACCTGGGTTAGGTTCTCTCCATGCACGTTGTTAAAATAGTCGTTGATGATGTTTTTAACGGCCTGGGACAACCCCTTGTATATATCAAGGTATTGGGTGAAACTGAATCCGCGGATTTCTAGGGAGTGGGCGAGCAACTCCAGTTGGTGCTCCAATTCCACTGAAGCGATTCCGTCCACTTTTAAGGCCTTGTCAAACAAGACCAATCGATCATAGATCTGGTAGCAGGTGGCCTTGGTGATCAAACTCAAGTCGATGGTGTGGACCAGTTCTTCCAGCAGCGCATTGATCAACGCCTCCAGACGCAGCGTCAGGCCCATGGCATCGAATTTGACTTCACGGTAACTGCCGTACATGGAGGGGATATCGACGGTGAAGTGTCGTTTTTTATATATGTCCTCGCGGATCTCGAATTTTTTGTCGGACAGAATCAGCGATTTAAGCTGCTCCATGTAATCCAATATTTTAAATATTTTGGTCTTCAATTCCCTCTCTTTGAGGGCCGTTCTGAGTCGTCTCAGATCAGGAAATGATTCAGCGGACAGCTGGTTGAGGTAGTGTTGGATATTGATGAAATTAAGATTGTATTTGTTGTTCATTTGCTTATAGAGCTCGGTGAACAAAACGACCCGTTCCCGGTCTTCGTCGCCGGCTTGATGAACCTTAGCTGTCAATTCTTGCAGCAGGTCGGTGGAGTGGTTTAACAGATCCGCCGGCAAATCCAGACCGGCTTCGATGAAGGCAGTGATCACCTGGTGAACACCATTGATAAAAGGCCCGTCCGTCTCGACGGCAGAGAAGATGTTGGGTGGTAAAAATGAGGCCAGCGGTGCCTTGTCCTTGGTTGCCCAAAAGGCCAAAATCGCCTCCATGAGCTCGATGACCCGGTTGCTGCTTTCCACGTGGCTTTGTTTGCGCAGAAAATGAATCAGTGGGTCGCGTCGGTGACAAATCTCATCTATACGGGTAGAGGTATCGCGCAGCTCTCCCTCGGCCCCGATGTCGTTGAAGTATACCGGAAATATGCGCGCCAACTGTTTGGCCAGATTGTAAATGGGGCCGATGTCGCTGTTGAGAAAGCGGGTCACATCGCGTCCAAAAAGATCGGTGTCTTTAATAAAGACACCGGAGATGGCCAGGTGGATAATCAGATTGGAGATTAAGCGGGTGGCGAGTTTGGGTTGCATTTGGGCCAGTTTCAACCAGGTGCGGATGTTTTGGATGTGGGCCGGGTTGACTTGAATTTGCCAATCATTGGCGATTCCGCGGATCATGGGGCTTTGAAATCCAAGATCAATGGCATTATCGATAAAATAATTGATGAGATCCTGATCGTTGGTCTTGAAGATGCCCTGGCCCATGTTGTCAACGCAGGCCAGCGTCGTCGTGGGATAGCGTTGGACGTTGGCCTTTAGAATAGAGAAAGTTTTCAGGATTAAGCTATGCACGTAGCTTGAACTTTGGTGGGCGATGAGCCAGGTTAATGTGCGATTGATGTCCCGCAAGGTGTCTTCATGGTTGATGACCAAACCCGATAAGGTCATGGCTTGAAATTGGAAGATGACTTTGCGCCGGTTGCCCTGGTCGACGCGGTTGCCGGTTTCCAGCAATTTTTGCGGTATTTGTCGATAGGCCTGTACAAAGTGATGATGATCATAAAGTTTCAGCAGGGCATGCAGCATCTTACGGTCGTTGGGCTTGTTTTGGGAGATGATGGTATTCAAGCGGCTTTGTTGTTGCTGGACCGTATCATGGCTGATGGGCTGGAATATGTTTTCTAAATTCGGGTCACTTGCTTCTTGACCCGCTTCAGCTAAAAAGCCCTGCAATGGATCGGGCTGATCCAACCAATACCCATAAGTGGCTTCCAACGATCGAATCAGGAGCCGGTTGATGGCGGTGAAATCGGCCTCCAACTTTTCCAGCGCCGCATCCAGCTCCTGTGCCAAACGCTTCAAACCAAAAAAACTGCGTACGAAAAGGTCGAATGTGTCAGCGGGTTGTTTATAAATGAGTTCAAAGGATTTTGAAAGGATGGGAACGAAACGGGGAAGATCGGTTTCGGCGGTTTGAATGATTTTCTTGATAAACAGGATCAGGTTGTCGGCGGCATCGACTTTGACGTCTAAAGTCGTATCGGCCTGCAATGCCGTTTCAAAGATCTCCACCAAACGTTCGACTGCTTGAGGGCCCTGGGTGTGGGACTTGAACAGATGAAAGTAGTCCAAGGCAAAGGTACGGGCGTCGTCAACAATGATCTGCCAGTTTTTGTAAGGGTGGGCCACCTCCTTTAGAAAGGCTTCCAGTCGCGCCATCAGGCCGTAATAATCGGCCATTACCTCTTGTAAACAGAGATAACGCGAATCAATGGTAACATCCACCTGGGTGCGCGCCAGGTTGATCTCCAGGGCCTTGGATTTGATCATAACCGTCTCCATTGGGTCCAAATAATTTTACCACTCTAACATTGGCCGGCAAGCTTTTCAAGAAGATCAAAGCCTGGTCGCGCACAGTGCAAATGTCCCTTAAGGGCCAACGCCATGGGTAAGGCAGAATATGTGCGTTTATGCAAAGTATGAAGTTATCAGTTTCGGATGATGCGACTGAATTTGCGCAAAAAGTCCTCAATCAAAACATCTGGTGGCAGAATACACTATATCTTGTCGCTATTGCAAAATTTTTTACTATATCATGTGGTTTGCAGTTGACAATTACTTCTCATGCATATACGAATATCTTAATTATTCTTTTGCATTATGCGCCACTTCTAATCGTTTGCGGGTTTCCATATCCCGGTTATCGATGTGCCGGTAAGGGCGAACACAATAAACTGAACCGGAACGCTTAACTGCTCGATGAGAATTATATTTGTGATCGCTAGAATGAACCCATCCTATTTGCAGGCCCTTCGCCTGACAATCATTGATACTGAAATTAGGCTTCAACGGCATTCATAACCTTATGAGAGGAGGATGAGCGAAGATGATTATCAGTTTTGTGAACCAGAAAGGCGGCGTTGGAAAGACGACCACAGCAATTAATTTTGCAGCCAGCTTGGCCAGGAAAAACAGCAATTTGGTGGTTGTGGATGCGGATCCCCAGGCCAGTGTTTTTAAATGGCATCAGGTTGAGGGCAATCGAGCTTTTGAAGTTCTGCATCAACCGGGCGGTTTGAACTTGGTCGATATGGAAACGTTGAACGAATCCCATGATTATGTGGTGATCGATACACCACCTGCCGTCAATGAGATAACCCAAACCATTTTGGCGGCGTCCGATATAGCTGTCGTGCCCGTGAGCCCCAGTGCTTTGGATATCTGGTCCACTAAAGGGACCCTTGAAATGATCGAAGCGGCGCAAAGCCGCAATCCCGATTTAGAGGTAAAATTTTTAATCAATCGTAAAATTCCCGGCACCCGCGTTGGGCGGGAAGTTCGCGAGGCGCTCAAGGAGTTTCAGCCCACTATCCTGGATACCGAACTGTGCCAGCGCGTGGCTTACATTGATGCAATGAAGTGTGGCGTGTCGGTGATGCAGTTTGCTCCCGGCAGCAAAGCGGCTGCCGAGATAGAATTGCTTTGCGAAGAGCTATTGGTTCAGCAGGCGCCGCCGTCCACAGAAGATGATCACAGTTCCATTGCCGATATTTACCAGGAGATGACCAACAATATTCTGTTTCGGAGTTTTCAACCCGTATCGTCCAACTGATTCAAGGAGGATAACCTTTGGCCAAGATCAAAAAGCGAAAGATTCGCTGGGAGCCATCGACATCGCCCCAGGTCGTGGGCTATAAGCTATACTGGTCCGCTGGAGAAGAGGTCCATTACGATAGCGAATCCATAGCCGTGGGAAATGTAACCGAGCTGGTATTGCCGGACGACATTAAAAATTTTAATCCGGGCAAGAGTACGGTCACCTTCGCCATTGCTGCCATCGATGAGCAGGGCAATGAGTCCGATCTGGTTACATGTGCGGCACCTTACCAATTCAGCGTTCCCCAAGCACCCAAAGATTTATGGCTTGAAAATTTGGACGCGTATTATACGACCCCTCGTCGACCGGCGGCGGTCGAACAGCCTGAACCCATTCCGCTATTTGAAAAGCGTCTGTCGAATTTAGAGGCACAGATTGATGCCGAAGCCGCCAAAGTCCCCACGCTGGCCAGAGGTGCAGTTCAATACAGCGGAGGGCAAAATAAGCGCTAAAGCGGTGATGCCGGTACGTTGAAGTAGCCCAAAGTAAAAAGAGCGATGGGGGTACCCCCATCGCTCTTTATTGTTTTCCGGCGATACTGCTTTTACAGCGGTGTTAAAATCAAATCAAGACAAAGATGATGGTTGGTGAAGGGGGCCCATTGATCTTTTCCGCCCTACGCGATATAAAAATCCCGACTCGAATTACGTACCCCAATCGATGGAGAAAAAACCATGAAAAAACATTTGATATGGTTTGCTTTGCCGGTTCTGGTGGCCATTTTGGTATCCGGTTGCGGCTACAACAAATTACAAGCGATGGAAGAGGCGGTGTTTAAGGCTTGGGGCGATATAGAATCTAATCTGCAAAGACGGTCGGACCTGATCCCCAATTTGGTAGCAACGGTCAAGGGATATGCCAGTCATGAAAAAGAGACCCTGCAGGCGGTAATTGAGGCCCGCGCCAAAGCCACCAGCGTGCAAGTGTCGACCCAAGACCTGGGTAACCCCCAGGCCATGCAACAGATGCTGCAAGCCCAGGGCGGGCTCAGTTCAGCCTTGGCTCGGCTCATGGTGGTGGTGGAGCGTTATCCTGATTTGAAAGCCAATCAGAGTTTTCTTGACCTGCAAAACCAATTGGAAGGCACCGAAAATCGAATCAATGTGGCCCGGCAGCGTTACAACCGGGCGGTAGAACAATTCAATTCCGCCATTCGCCAGTTTCCGGCGAATCTGACCAACAACCTGATTTTAAAACTTGATCGAAAAGAGTATTTCAAGGCCGAAAGCGGTGCCCAACAGACACCCAAAGTAAAATTTTGATACACATAGAGGTATGGGCAATGGCAACGCGTCCCCAATTGCGAAACTGCTGGATATCAATCTTGACTGCGCTTGGCGTTCTGCTGACGGTACTGAGTGCCCGGGCCCTTGAAGTGCCCTCGCTGAAAAACCGCGTAAACGATTATGCAGATTTGATCCAGCCGGCCACCCAAAACCAATTGGAAGCGGCATTGGCCCAATTGGAGCAAACGGACGCCACCCAGATCGCCGTGCTCACCATACCCTCCTTGCAGGGTGATAGTTTGGAAGATTTTTCGATACGGGTGGTGGAGCAATGGAAACTGGGGCAAAAAGGCTTGGACAACGGCGTCCTTTTGCTCATCGCCAAAAATGACCGCAAAATCCGGATCGAGGTGGGGTATGGCCTCGAAGGCAAGCTCACCGACCTGGTCGCTGGACGCATCATTCAGCAAGTCATTGCGCCCCAATTCAAAATGGGCCATTTTGATCAAGGCATCATCGAGGGTGTTTCCGCTATTGTCGGCGTGGTTCGTGGTGAATTCAAGGCACCCCCCGCCCAAAAAAGAGGCACGCGACACAAAGGGATATCACCTGGCTTTATCGGCCTGTTGGCCCTGGTTTTTTTTATGAACATGTTGGGCCGCATTAATCGTTTTTTAGGTGGCGCTGCGGGCGCCGTGCTGGCCCCCATCGCAGGCGTGCTTTTTTTAAATCTAGGATTGTTGGGCGCTCTGATTTTAATCCCGCTGGGTTTTGGTGGGGGGTTGTTGATGAGTCTGCTCGGCGGGCCACTTGCATTCGGTCATTCGGTTGGGCGCAGTCGAGGCGACTATTGGGGCGGCGGCTTTGGTGGCGGCGGTTTCGGCGGGGGCGGATTTGGAGGTTTTTCCGGCGGCGGCGGTGGATTCGGGGGGGGCGGTGCGTCAGGCGGGTGGTGATTTTTATTGATTCTTCTCCAAATGAATCGGAGATATTGTTGACGATAAACCTGACAGCGCATTTTACAGACACGCCACCGGCATCAGGGTCTATTCTGCCCACAACGCCTGCGGGCTGGTTATTTCAGCACATTACCAACGGGGGCATTCCTTGCCCCCTCCCTGTTCACCGCCAGGGGTGATCAGGAACAACCGATAAGTGCCGCTGAGTTCGGGTTGCCTATCCATCGTAGTGGGCCCCATGGCGGCGCCAGGGTCTCCCCCATTGGCAACGTGCTGAAATAACGAATCCCTCCAGCTCACGATGGGCAGAACAGACCCTGACACCGGTGGCTTGGTGCTATCGAATAGCTGTAACTCATTTGGAGGAGAATTATTTTTTTATAGTAATAATTTAGGAAAAAAGAGATGAAAAACTTAGCCCAAAAGTTCTTGTCCGAAAAAGAGCAGTCGCAGATCAATGCCGCCGTGCAGGCTGCTGAGAAGAAAACCTCCGGCGAAATTGTCTGCATGGTCCAATCGGCCAGTTATCACTATCCCATGGCCAATGTGATCGGCGCCACAGCTCTGGCACTTCCCCTCTCTTTGATGCTGACGCCTTTTTTGGGAGGATGGTTTTGGCTAGGCACCCAAAACATGTGGGTTTTTCTAAGCTGTTTTATCCTGCTGTTCAGCTTGTTTTACATCAGTATCCGCCAGACAACTTGGCTCAAGCGGATTTTTATTTCCCAGAAGGATATTGATGAGGAAGTCGAAGAGGCGGCCATTACTAATTTTTTCCAACATGGCCTCTACCACACCAAAGATGCAACAGGGGTGCTGGTGTTCATTTCCGTATTTGAGCAGAAGGTGTGGGTGCTGGCTGACCGCGGTATCGATGCTAAAATGGCGCCGGGGGTTTGGGACGATATCGTAAGCACCATAACCCAGGGCATCAAAGCGGGTCAGGCATGTATCGCCGTTTGCCAGGCCGTTGAAACCATTGGACAGATGCTGAGTGAGCACTTTCCCGTCCGATCCGATGACCAAAATGAACTTGAAAACTTTATCATCAGCGACAACAAAAGATAATTTCAACGCCATGAGCGAAGACTCGGTGAAGAAAACAAAAATCAAACAAGCCGGTGAAGATTTGTTCAACTTCGCCATTGATCGGGAAGATATCAAATGGCTGATGGCAGGTTTGCCCCAGGAGAGTCAGGCAAAACCGACAACGGTGGAATACGAACTGCAGATATTGAAAATTGTCAGTGTGGGCTGGGGCATTTCTTATTTTATGGCGGGTACACCTGGGGCCAAAACGGTCCTTTCGGAGCTGTTCTGGCATCAGATTAATATATTTTCCAAAGACCTTTCTCAAACCACAGGTTTGATGATCGGCCAAGATATCGACTACTTTACCATCTTAAAAGAGCGCCTCGATTCATATGTTGCAGCCATGGCAGACCCGGCGGATGCCAACGATCCAACTGCCATTATCGGGCCGGTGTTTGCACGCCGGTGTGGCAGTGAAGGGGATATCTTTGCCGCCATGGTCGGGGCCAAGATGTTCCATGGGGCGGTGAACAGGGTGCGGCAATATCTTGAAGCACTCAAATTGCGGTAGTGGTTTTTCATCCTGCCTTTTCTAGTCGTATTGCCCCCTGGTCATTCGTTCGGTAGCCACAAACTTGAGGAGCTGTTGTCTTGCCTCATCTGCCATTTCCTTTAAATGGCATCCCACCGAGGAATAACCCGCCCGATTCGATGGCTTTATCCAGCGGACTTCTGCTTTTATTTTGCTGAGAAAGGAAAGGTTAGCGCCGCCGGCAATGTGATTCAACAACAATTGGTCACCCTCTTTGAATTTTTCACAATCTCCATTCGATACCGACATGTTGAGTCCGCCGGCACTGAGGTTGACGATGGAAGCGACAAAGGACTCCTCACTATCGAGCTTAAAATTCCCGAAATAACCCTCCTCAATGTTTAGTGCCAACCGAGGATACTTTCGTTTTTCCACTGTCGTCATGATGTCTACTCCTTGATGATAGGAAATCTTCTTATGAGGTTCAATACCAGATGCAATTATTGTTCCTGGATTGCTATTGCGGTATTCTTAAATAAAAAACAATTATTACAATCCCTTAAAGCTCTACCAAGAGGTGTGGTGCAGCGCAGCCTTATGGCAAGCGGACATTTTTGTATCCACAAGGGATACTGCTTGATTTGTAAAGGACCCCCTTACCAGCGCAAAGGACGGTGGCATGAAGTATGGGTGCTCCCACGGCGATAGTATTTAACTACCATAAAGCGTTTGAAAATGCGAGTATTGGTTTTGCATGACCGCGTTTAAAAAGTCAACACCGGCGGTTGGTTATGAAACTGCACCATTTTCGATAGTGTGGCCTTTGTGCTGACGCGGCGAATACAACATAATATATTGTATTTATAGTGACTTACCGCAAATTGGGTTTATGCACTCATGTGTCCTGTACAACAGGGCCTGGATGATGTAGGTTTTTGCTACGGGGTAAAGGAGGATCCAGGATGATTATTTCCTGCCCAGCCTGTAAAAAAAGGTATAAGATTGCAAAGAAACCAACATCCATGCCGGGTTCCATCCCGTGCCCTGCCTGTAAAGGGAAGATTCCGCTACTGCATACTGGATCAATACCCAAAAGTACTGCCCCTGAGATGCTACAAGTTACATGCCCTGGATGTCATCGAATTTATCGTATCCCCAAAGCCAGAATTCCCTCAGGCGCCAGGCGCGCGAAGTGCAAAGCATGCGGGCAAAGCATTAATGTCGCAAACTATCTGGGAAAACAGAACGCACGATTATCTCCTTCTTCATCCAGCACTTCAAAAAGCCCTTTAGCACCGCCGCTTCCCAGAAAAGCAGCACCTGGTAGAACTCGAAAAGCATTTCGTCCAGCCAGACGCCGCTGGATCTTGATAGTGGTTCTCATTGGGATGGCGGTTGTGACGGCCTTGGGGATTCAGCTTTTTGTTTTTCGGCATTCCGCTACAAAGAGTGGGAGTGCACCCGCAGTAGAACTGCCCAAAACGCTGAATCCAATCGTCAGTCTCAGTATTAATGTGCCCCGATTAATCGATTTGATGGAAAAGCAAATTAAGAACAAGGAGAATGAGGCTGGAAGATTTGCCAAATTGGCTCTGTTTCAGGGACAGAATCTAAAAAAGATAGAATTAACCGTATTCCCTGATGCTGAGCATGGCGTTTTAGCCACTTTAGCATTCAGGGGTGGCAGACAGATGTTTGTCAAGCGCATGCTTGATGATGAAGGCTTTTTGGGTGGTTATGTGGAGAACGTGGGTGAGGGGCTGTATCGGTTTAAAACACAAGCTTTTGCAGATGGCGGCTGGGGCAATTTCCCTGCAGATCTTTATGCATTGCGCTTGATCGGCGATGACTGCATTATGGCACCGCAGCATTATTTTGCGCAGCTTCCCGACGGGTTCGATTTAATCGGACATGCACCCGTGGTTCGGTTTGCCGATGCCTTTAAGCACAACGACAATGTGGCTGTACTGGCCATCCGATTTCCCAGAAAATTCAGCATCGGATGGGAACAAAAACTGGTTGGCCACGATTTGTTCAAGCAGGCCCCCCGAACGGAGATGTTCATCGGCCGGGGGATGATGCTTGTCCAGCAGTTGGCAGAACCGTTCAAACAATTGGAGTACATCGCTCTGGGGTTGAGAGTGGATGAGGGCCATCAGCGCACGTTAAGCTATGCCCAGCAGTTTTGGCCGGAAATCAACGGCGCTGCAATATACCAAAAACTTCAAAACAAAAATACGGATTTATCCACTGGCGTGCTCGACCATATGGTTCGGCTTCTAGCGGACCCGCGATTTGAAACGGGCGCCAGATTTAATGCCAATCGCCTGACCATCAATATGAGCTGGCAACCCGAAGATGACACGGCGGTGATTGCAGCGCTTTCCGAGGCGACCACCGGACAACTGATTACTCGCCGTATCACCAGCAGTGGGAAGCCCACGCCCGGACCAGTGAAAACAGTATACACCGAATCCCCCCGATTGGTCCTGAAACTTAACGGGAAACACCTTAAACGTGATTTGCCGGATTACATCAACCGGGCACTGTTTCCCGGCCAGTTTTGGGACACGGGTGTTGATCCCCATATGGCCCTTGAACTTGATCCCGTATCTATTCCCAATGCAGTTTTGGCCAAGGTTGATTATGAGATCCTCGATATTTTAACGCCCGATGGTCGTAGCATTATTCGCTCGGGCGACCCGCAGTTCAAAGCACCCCTCAACTTGAATGGCCGTTTTGCCAACACGATTCGGTTGGATGTGTCCCCAGGCAAACGGGCCAGCGACCTGGGTACTGCCCGCCTGCGATTTAAAGTTAAGATACCTACAGTTATTACGCTCTTTGACTTTAAAGCCGATGCCGCCCAACAACCGCCAAAACATACCGGCCGCACCGAGGTAGTGGCAGAGCGCATCGAAAAAGATATTGCTCAAGTCTCGACACAGGGGGGCGGCGACTTCTGGCTTTTTGCCTATGACGCAACCGGCCAGGCCATAAGTCCCAAGGAGTCGTTGGGATTTTCAAACCATAAATTCGTACGCTTTAGTGGAGTAATCGATAAGCTTCAGGTTGTCGTTGCTGAAAAGACACTTGATCATACCTTTGACATTGATGTTCAACTCAACGGCGGCCGAAAGCTTGAATTGAGCCACAAGCCCGAGGTCCCATCGCGGGTACGCCTGGACCTATCACCTGTGTCCAAGTATGCGGTTTTTACGACTGAAGAAATTGCCAATCTGAAAGTGACGTGGATCGAAGGATCTGAGGTATGGTCCAAAGGTCTGAGCGTAAAGCTGCCCAACGGCCCATTCAGCGGTGAGGCCCAATGGGAGGCTTATTTTTTTGGTGCCAACAAAGTGCAAGTGGTGGATGGAACGCCCATGTGGTCCGGAGATGATATCAGTTATGCCGTTGAACACGAGCAACTCAAAAAGTGTCACGCTGCATTCGGCAAAGTCCGCTTGAAGGTAGCCGCCAAGATAGAGACCCTGCAATTTATAAGGACACCAAGCAAAGGTTTTATTTCGCGTCGAATCAGTACGGGCCAGAAAATCGAAGCGGCGTTCAATCAGAATGAAATTACCTATAAACCCGGCAAAGCCAAGATTCTCCAGATTCGCGCTTTTAATGCCGGCAATCGCCGTCTAAAAATGGATAATTTTACCAACAGCGGTAGGGATTTTCAGATACGCTATTTCTGGGGGGTCCCTGAAAGACTTGAAGTGGAAGTTGCCACCCAGCACATAGAACGTTTGATTACTTTTGACTTGCGCCCGCGGCCGGTGGATCTGAAAGCCTACAATGCATATCAACAGGAAGTCGCCCAACGCCGAATCGCCATCAAGACCCATAAGTAAACGTCTTGTTTTGTCGGGCCAATGTGTTATTTTGGCTTCATGTATTAATTGTGCTGACAATCCGCTTTTAAATAGATTTGGATGGCAACCGTGGGATATTGGAAAAAGTTAATTCGAGAGGCTTTATTCGTGTCGATGCTGGCTTTGGCGCTGGCTTGCAGCGCCTATGCGGTGCGACCGTATGTTTTGCCGATCATTCCCCAGGCCGAGGATGTCGCGAGTATTGATTCCCCCGCGGGTCCAATTGCTTTTATCGCATTGGATGACGCCCATGGCCATTTTGAGAAGGGTACCGCCATTTTTGCCGATGCACGACCCCGGCAGGCATATGACGCCGGCCATATTCGCGGGGCGATGCATTTGGACCCTGCGGAATTTGACACGTGGTCCCTACAGATTTTTGCTGAAGTTCCGGCCGATGCGATGATCATCGCCTATTGCGATGGGGTGCAGTGTGATTTGAGCCATGAATTGGCTGAAAAATTGATATGGTTGGGCTATGAAAAAGTCGCTGTTCTCAAAAACGGTTGGGCGCAGTGGCAATCTCATCATTTCGCAGTGAGCGGCCCAGCAGATTCATAAATCGTATCCATCCGGTTTCGATGTTGACACCTCTTCCCAGCCGCCTATAATGGAGTCATCACTTGTTTGCCAATCTGCGGCGATGCTTCTGTTTACACTGCCTTTCTTGTTGATATCATTTAATAAAAAATCCAAACAGTGAGTGATGGCACAAGGAGGGATGAAGATGTCATTTTACTCCGCGTCGGTATGGCGACCCAAAAATTATTGGGTTGACGCTGCCCTTGACTACGGCATTGATCGATGGCAACGTTCGATACTTTTTTGGGATGTGATGCGCCAAAGGGGAAACAACTATTTGGCGCATGTGCGGGCCGGCCAACCACCGGTGGTGATTTTTGACTATGATACGATTCTTGACGGACGTGAGTTTGATCCCCCGGTAAATTATGCTTTGGTCAAGATCTGTGAACGCCGTGGCGGCGAAGCAGATCGACGCCGGGAGACGCGTTTGGCTCAAATCCGGCGGAAAAATATTCCGGCAACGGCCCTTCGGCCGAAAGGCGGGCCGGTCCGACCCTTGGTCGTCATCGACCCCCGGGCGGGCCATGGGCCTGGTGTTGGCGGATCCAAAATTGATTCCCAGATCGGTGTGGCCCTGGATTATGGTTATCCTGTTTACTTTATCATGTTCTTTCCTGATCCGGAGCCGGATCAAACGATCGCCGCGGTGCAAAAGGCTGAAATTCGGTTTCTGGAGGAGGTGGCCCGCCGCCATGCGGATGCCCCCAAACCGGCGGTGATCGGCAATTGTCAGGCCGGTTGGGCCGCCGCCCTCATTGGCGCCGACCGGCCGGATGTTGTGGGTCCTATGGTGTTTAACGGCTCACCGCTATCGTACTGGGGTGGCGTGGAAGGGGCCAATCCCATGCGCTACAAGGGCGGACTAAGCGGTGGCACCTGGTCGACCTCCTTTTGGTCCGATATCGGTAATGGTGAATTTGACGGCGCACATTTGGTTGCCGGTTTTGAGGATCTTAACCCGGCAAACACCTATTGGGGTAAAGACTATCACCTGTTTGCGAATGTCGACACCGAAGCGGAGCGGTTTTTGACTTTTGAAAAATGGTGGGGCGGTTTTTTTAAACTCAGCGCCCAGGAGATTGGCTTCATTACCAGCAGCCTCTTTGTGGGCAATGAATTGGAAAAGGGGATGCTGGAATTGGAAGAAGGCAAACCCATCAACCTGAAAAATTTTAAGGAACCCATCTTTGTTTTCGCTTCCAGCGGCGATAACATTACGCCCCCGCCCCAGGCGCTGAATTGGATTGTCAAAGTCTACGGATCCGTAGCAGAGATTAAACGTCAGGGGCAAATCATCATTTACATGGTCCACGAGAATATTGGTCACCTGGGAATCTTTGTTTCCAGCCGGGTGGCCACCAAGGAGCATCGCGAAATCATCAGTTGCCTGGAAATGGTGGAGTATCTAGTGCCCGGTCTCTATGAGATGGTGATTACGGAAAAAGCGGACAACCCGGATATCGGCGATTATGGCGTTCAGTTTGAAGCGCGCGACATGTCGGATATATTGGCCCTGGACGACGGCCTGGAAGATGAAGAGGCTTTTGTGCCTGTGGCCGATATTTCCCAGTCCAATGATATGGCTTATCGCCAATGGGTCCGGCCCTGGATGCGGATGGTCGCCAACCCCTGGCTGGCGGAATGGTCAC
The DNA here is from genome assembly GCA_050305555.1 of Desulfobacteraceae bacterium. Taxonomy (GTDB): domain Bacteria; phylum Desulfobacterota; class Desulfobacteria; order Desulfobacterales; family Desulfosarcinaceae; genus JARRKU01. The sequence goes on from JBNLFN010000055.1 coordinate 59,228, forward strand.
GGCAGATGCACCCCTTGCGTATCCGTTATTACGGATGGTCGGATTTGAACCCCTTGAGTTGGCCGCTGGTGCCTTTGTCCAAGCATGTCAGGGACCATCGCCAAACCGTGGGCGAAAACAATCCTTTTGTTGCCTTTGAAAAGACCTTTTCGCGCATGACCACCCAAGCCCTGAATTACTACCGCGATGTTCGCGATCAAACCCAGGAGTTTCTTTTCAAGGCCATGTACGATAATACATGGTCCAATTTTTGGTGGCATGCGGATGAGCGTCCTGATGCTGAGCAAGTTGCCCAGGCTGCAAAGGACCGGAAACGCCGTGAACGCGCTTTTGCCGGAAGGCATGCGGATCAGGGGGGCTTTGCCGAGGCTGTCCTGCGTATTATAATTGCAGTGGCGGGGGTGAACCGTTCCCTTGACAAACGCGAACTCGAAGTCGCCGGCGATATCGTTCGTCAGCATAAACACTACAAAAAATTGACGCCTGCGATGATCAAAAAGATGATCAGAACCCAAGCCCGCATTCTATCCGCTGATTTCCAACGCGCCTTGGATGGAATCGCCGTGATGCTGCCCACCCAAAAACAACGCAAGGAAGCCTTTGACATTGCTATTAAAATCGCTTTGGCTGATTTGCGGGTGGGCACCGACGAGCGTGATATTTTGACCGATATTCGTAATATTTTGAAGCTGGATCGCAAGGATATCAAAGGGAAACAATGACCTTCTTTTTCGGCATTACTTTTTGGGTCCCATCTTTTGGAGCGCCTGACCGGCTTCTTGACGGCTGTTGTAAATATGGGGGGATACGCCGCGATTTTTAAGCGCATCCCCGATTTTCATACGGATGAAAGTGCTTGTGGTATAGCGGGTCACCCCCGAGTAAAAGCGATCGACCAGTCGTTTGACCATCTCCGTATAAGGCGCCACAAGGCCGGGCAATATTTCAAAGTTGTCGTAGTTGACGATGGTATAGACCTTTTGCTTAAGCGGTGAAAGAAGAGCCTCCACCGCGGTTTCAATACGTTCGATAGTCTCCGGATGATTGACGGCATACCCTTCAAAATTGACAAAAAAGAGGTTGGCTTCCGGATTGTAGCTAAGTCGCTGTCCCAACGGGATGCGCACCAGGTCGGGTTTGAGATTCATGGCCTGGGATTGGAAAATCCGCGTATCCATGAGTGCCGGTGCCTGTTTGATCACCGGTTTGAAATCCATGTGGGCCAGAATATCTTTTTCCAGATCCACACCCGGCGCAATTTCTTTCAATTCCATACCGTCCCGGCTCAAAATCAGGACACATCGTTCGGTGATGTACAGGACCGGCTGGTCTTTCTCTGCAGCATAAGCACCGCTGAAGGTTACCTGCTCGACGTGATCCACAAATTTTCTTATTTTACCCTCTTGCGCTATGTGCAGCCGGTTGTTTTCAATGCGCACCTTTAGACCGCCGGCCGTAAAGGTCCCCACGAAGATCACTTTTTTGGCGTTTTGGCTGATATTGATGAATCCACCGGCCCCGGCCAGCTTGGGACCGAATTTGCTCACATTGAGGTTGCCGTGCCGGTCGGCCTGGGCCAAACCTAAAAAAGCCATGTCCAAGCCGCCGCCATCGTAAAAATCAAACTGAGCGGGCTGATCAATCAAAGCCTCGGTATTGACGGCTGCGCCAAAATTCAATCCCCCGGCAGGCAAGCCGCCGATAACCCCCGGTTCGGCTGTCAATGTGATTAAATCCAGGATTTTTTCCTCATTGGCGATACTGGATATGCCTTCGGGCATGCCGATACCCAGGTTGACCACGCTGTTGGGTCTAAGTTCAAATGCCGCGCGCCGGGCGATGATTTTACGGGCATCCAATTCAAGGGGCGCCAGGCTTTGTACGGGCACTTTGATTTCACTGCTGAACGAAGGATCGTATGGGGTGCCGAAAGTCTGCCAGTGATTTTCCGGTGAGGCCTGGACCACGCAGTCCACCATAATGCCGGGGATTTTAACTTGCCGGGCGTTGAGGCTGCCGGCTTCGGCAATGCGTTCCACCTGGACGATTACAAAACCGCCGGCATTTCGGGCGGCGGTGGCGATGGCCAGCGACTCTAGCGTAAGGGCCTCTTTTTCCATGGTGATGTTGCCGTCCGTATCGGCGGTGGTCCCCCTGATAACGGCCACCTGGATGGGAAACGTTTTATAGGCCAGATATTCTTTGCCGTCGAAGGTGATCAATTCGACGATCTCTTCTGTGGTCAGGGCGTTGATTTTACCGCCACCGTTGCGTGGATCCACAAAGGTGCCTAATCCCACCGAACTGATGGTACGGGGTTTGTGGGCGGCGCTGTCGCGATACATGTGCGAGATGACCCCTTGGGGAAGATTATAGGCTTCGATTTTGTTGTCGATGGCCAATTGCTGGAGCTTGGGCACCAGGCCCCAGTGACCGCCAATGACGCGTCTGACCAAACCCGTGTGTCCCAGATGGTTGAGCCCCCGTTGTGCACCGTCACCTTGTCCGGCCGCGTAAATCAAGGTCAGGTCCTTGGGCGTTCCAGTCTCCAGGAAGTATTGTTCAAGGGCAATGGCGATCGCTTCGGCAAACCCGGTACCCACAAACCCGCCGGTGGCCACCGTATCCCCATTGCCAATCAAACGCACCGCCTCCTGGGCCGTGACGATTTTGCCCTTTTTGGCGGTTTGGGGCGGCAAAGACGACAGCACCGGATGGACCGTTGATGGGTTTGGGTTTGTCTCTTTTTTGCCCATGACATGCCTCCGGGTTTCATTTCCAGGTTATAAGATGCAGATCGATCCTATCCAAGGCAATCCACAACACCTTTTTTATGACCAGGGTTGATTCTTTTGAACCAATGATCGTTTACCGCTATAGCTATCGGGGTGCCCGTGCGTTGCATGATGCAAAATGATAGCTGCCCAGGTGCGCAGCGTCAAGGTGATTTGCCACGGCCCAAAAACAAAGCGCCCCTCCCGAGTGGGAGAGGCGCTATTGAGTTCGGGTGCTTTGTAACTACACTTCCAACCAGGAGTCCGAGTACAAGGAATTGCCCATGATGACATTATAGGTTTTGGCATAGTCCTGCATCTCTTTGGGCAGGCCGGCCATATCGGGCGTATTACCGTCCATCATGCCATAGATCAGGTCCACGATGTCCTGGCGCTGTCCCTTGGCAATGGCGGTGAGCTGCTCGTCGCGCGGGTCGGAGATGACCGAAATCATGCCGCACTTTTCAAGCATCACCATATAGGTCTGGTTCAGGATGGGTCGCAGATGCTCAGGCGGTCCATTGGAGATGTTGGATAAACCGCAGGTGCTTTTGGCACCGGGGGACATGTCCGGGATCATCTTCTGAAACTCCATCAGGCTAATGGCCTGGGGTTGCTGTATGTTTACCGGTGTGACAATGCCGTCCACCCAGATCTTTTCGTTGGGGATGCCGGCTTCGTTGGCAAAATAGAGCAGCTCCACGCATAGGGCGGCGCGCTCGTTTTCATCTCGCGGCAGACCTTCGGGGCCCCACATCAATGCGATAAAATCGGCGTTGTGCTCAGCAACCAGCGGTACCATGCGCTCATAGCGCTCGGGACGGGCCATGATGGAGTTCACGATGTGCGGGGTGCCGCTGGGGATTGGCTTGATCACCTTCAATGCGGCTTCGATGGCGTCAATGTTGGAAGTATCCAAGGCCAATGGCACATCCGGAACCACCTCCTGCACCACTTCCACCACCCAAGGCATCAATTCATGACCGTCTTTTTTGGCTGGTCCCAGGTTAATGTCAATGTAATCCATGCCCTTTTCTTTCTGAAAAAGGGCCTCTTCCTGGATCGGCTTAGGATCACGCGCTTTGAACGCGGCGCCTATCTTTTTGGAAATCACATTTAAGCTTTCGCCGATGAGTAACATATCTCCTCCCAATTTTTTTACTGCTGGTGATTGGTTTAATGAAAAAAGATGGGCGGCTGCCGAGCAGCCGCCCATTTGACAGAATTATTCATATTTTTCTTTAAGAAATCCGGGCAGATGTGCTGCTTCGCGCGGGCCAACGATAACGTTCCACCCAGGCAGCTCTTCTTCAATATCACCCACGATGGCGGCCGCATATCCGGGCACGATAAGATCCTGATGTTTGACCTTGTCCATGATGCCGGATTTTTTAACGAACATGCCCACGTCATCGCCGGAGAATTTGCCGGCGGCCCAGGCGGTCAGTACCGACAGACCTTCCGAGTCTTTGATGAGCAGCCAGGAAGGAACGCGGCTGCCTTCAATCTCACCGGAGACGATAAAATAGGTCAGGGCAAAATTGGTGGTGACCAGTACCGGTGAGTTTTCATCCGGCGTTCCGATTTCGTATATGCCTTCGGTGACCGTCATCGGCCGCTGCGGATCAGTAAAGATATTAAGCCGTTCCAGAAGCAGTGGGAAGATGCTCTCGCCGGTAAAATCGCTCATCACTACAATGCCGCCGTATTTGGCAATGTGAGTGGCTGCCAACATGGTTTCCACGTCGATATTGGCAGCCATTTCGCATGGGAAGGTGATGGTGGGAAAACCGATGGCACGGTTGCTGTTTTTCAGAGCAGCACGACGGATAGCGATCATGTCGGTGTTGGATTGCTTGGGCTCCCGGCTGCCTGGATCGAGGACCAGATCTTTGAGGCCCATGCCGGTGAGTTTGTCGCTCAACGGCACCAGTGCTTCCACGGAATCGGCTTTAATACCCACCGGCAGATCGTTGTCTTTGGCCAGGGTGCCCATGGCATCGATGTTGTCGGCAGTGGCCCCATACATCAAGGGACGTTTGAACCCAGCGGCGTCAATGCCGGCTTTCATGACATCGGCATCTTCGGTCATCAGGATGACGTTAAATTCCGAGGTCTCGGCAATCTGTTTGGCTGCGGCACCAAAGGCGGCTGCATCGCCATTCACATCTTTTAAGGCCACCAGTTCGGGGCGCAGGTTTAAGCCCACGCGCTCAAACTGCAGCGCGTTCCAGGCGGTCAGTTTGGCGGCCAGGTCACCAGACGAAATATCCGATGGGACCTGAGCGGCCAATAGGGTGGGATTGAAAAAGGTTTTTTCATGACGGTACTGTACGGTTTCTCCGCCGGCAGTGGCTTTGCGTACGCCTTTGCCCACAGCTACCGGGCGGATCGGTGGTGCGGACGCTTCGGCCAGTTGCTCGCGGGCTTCGTCAGATACATAGGGGCAGGCGTCCAGCTCGGCCTTGCCCGAAGCCAGATTCATGGCAAAGGCCAGGCAGGTTGGTACGCCGCACTCCTTACAATTGGTTTTCGGCAGGAGCTTAAATATTTGAATACCGGTTAATGCCATTTGATTCTCCTTCTATTGGGTCTTCACCGCAGAAGCGGTTATTTTTGCCGCTTCTGCGGTGAACGTTGTTCAGTTTTAACCAACCAGCGGATCCATCTTCAGGGCCGGATGGCCCTTCTCTTCCAGCCAGGGCAGAATCTCTTCCTCGGTGATACCGACCGTTTCATCAGCGATCAGATCGGAGAAATTTTTAACGCCCAACTCTTCACCGCGTTTGTCCAGGCGCTCTTTGATCTCATCTTTGAGAATCTTGGGCATCCAGACCATGCGCAGCAGGCCACCGTCACCGACGATGAATTTTTTCTGGGTGATGTTGAACTTTGAGTGACCCACAAAGCCCGGGGAGGAAGCGCCACCGCCCATGACGCCGGCCAGGGTGGTGAACTTCATGCCGCAGGGGGTCTCACCGGCATACTCGCGGTTGACGGTCATGACACCGTTGCAGGCCGGCAGCATGGCCGCGATGGCCTCACAGCAGCCGCAGGTGGTCATGGGATCATTGACCATGGAGTAAAAGTTATAGGTTTCAACGGCGCCGCGAGAGGCCTTTTTAATGAACTCATTGACCCCGGCAAAGGTGCCCATCTTCGGATCGAGCACTTCACCCTTTTCGATGGGCTGGTTGGGACCGGTAGGGTTGATTTCGTACGAGGCCTTGCAGTCCATCCAGTTGTAGGCGCCGCAAAGTCCGGTACGTTCCGGGCTGACGGTGCACACATGGGTGGGGGCAAACGACTGACACAAGGTGCACGAGTAGAAGATCTCCACATCTTCATCCGCCATGGTCTCCACACGTTCATCTCTGTGCTTATACGCTGCCCTGGCCTTTTGGGTGACTTTGTCCACATCCGCTTTTTTGGTGTAAATGGTCACCTGGACTTTGTCCATGATCTTGCCGAAGTCCTGGTGGAACTTGGCGTGCAGGACCACACCGATGTCTTTGAGCGTAAAACCTTTCTCCACAGCCGCTTTGCTGACGCGGACCCAGGCGATGTCGCGTTGCCCCATGTGCATGACGCCCTGAATGTAGTTGATCAGGTGATGGGTTTGACGCTCCAGGATGGGTTCGAAGTCTTCCTGGAATTCACGTCCGGCCACTTGCATGAAGATGGCCATGGGAAAAGTGTCGCCCTCTTTCATGTCGCCGATATCGGGGCCGACGATGACCACCTTGCCGTCTTCGATCTCGTTCATCTCAGCCATTTCAAGGTACTCGGTGCATTGGGTCTTGCCGCCACCGGACTGGGTGTACAGATCTGCACCGCGCACACGCTCGCCCTCGAAGGCCGGGCCAAAGGCGCACGGAATATCGATTTCAGAGACCATGGTTTTCAGGCCGCGCACTTCCACTGATTTTTGGACCATCTCGTCATGGGGCACATTGGCGACCACATGTTCGTAAGTACAAATACCGGTGGGCAGCACTTCCGGAATGTCGGTGTCGGCGATGGTGGGAAAGCCCCAGTTGATACAGCCGGCGGCCGCAGCGGCCCATTCGGCGTTCACATCACCCAGCGCATTGACAAAGGCAAAGATGCGGTCTTTGTTGTACTTGAGGATGGTTTTGTAATCACCCGGTTGCACACCGCCAAAGGCCATGGCGGCACGGTTGGCAAAACCCAGCGCGAAGATGGCTGAAGAGATGTCCGGGCCAAAGGGAACGATACGGGTGTTCCAGCCGACTTGCACATCGGCCTCAATGAGTTGATCAATAACCGTGGTGCCCATCTGGTTGGCAGCGCAGAAGATGTAAAGGCTGCGGCGCTGGTACTCTTCCACGACATCCTTGGCGATTTCTTTGGTGGGTGCTGAGCCGACGATGGCGGCAAAACCGGGTGCCGAACCATCCACGAATTCCACTCCGCGTTTGCGCATGATGGTGTCGTCGGCGGCACCCAGCCAAATCTTACCGGCTTCCAGGTCGACCTCTTCAGTGGGCAGGTAAAAATCCGGCTCTTCCAGATATCGCAGCGCTTCATCAAGCTCGAAAGCGAACAGCGCAGCCATGCCTGCGTCCAGCAGGGGTCCCAAATAGGGCAGGTGGTTGCTGCCCTTAATATGCGGCGGCAGCAGTTTGCGGGCGAATGCCAATGGTTTTTGAATATCTTCCAGGGTTTCAACCTTGATACCGGTCAGCGAATAGATCACCGGCAGAAAGTAGGCCGTATTGGGAAAACCCACTTTGGTGTCGGCATCGTAAGTTTGTAATGCACGCTGATATCTACCTTCTACTTTGGAAACGATATTATAACCGCCTTGGATGGCGGCAAATGCAACAAGTCGAGACATACAGTCCTCCTTCGTTGAGGAAGTTAATGATTAAGCTTACGCTTCGAGCCGCTGACGGTCTTCCATGGACATCAGCTGGCGCTCTCTGGCCTTATCGATGCCCAGCTCTTTACGTTTTTTATCGATATGGGCGATCATCAGTTGGGCATGCTTAATGGGGTCGGCTTCAAGATCCCATTTGCCGCCATACAATTTCTCCACTTCCTTTGACAGGTAGTCGTGGAAAACCGGTGCGCCCGATGTGGGTAGATGCAGTCCAAAGACGGTATACACACCCGAGCTTACGAAGTAATGGCCTATGGATATGGCTTTTTCACTCATCCATTCCGGCGCGCTGCCCGCGGCCGGCAAGTCGCTGATGTCTTTGCCCAACCCACCGGCTTTGACCACTTCCGTGGCTGCCAGCAGAATGCGGCTGTTGTCCACGCAGGAGCCCAGGTGCAGGACCGGCGGGATACCCACGGTTTCGCAGACCTCCTTGAGGCCCGGCCCGCAGTAAACACCGGCGCTTTCAGGCGTCAGCAATCCCTCCATGGCGCAGGCGATGCCGTTGCAGCCTGTGGTCAGTACGAGGACGTCGTTTTTGATCAGTTCTTTGACGACGGCGATGTGGGCTTCGTTGTGACGGGTGCGGGCATTGTTGCATCCCACCACGCCGGCCACGCCGCGGATGCGACCGTTGATGATGTTGTCATTGAGGGTGTAGTAGGTGCCGCGAAAGGTGCCGCCCAGATGGTATTCAATGGACTCCACCCCGAAACCACCGATGGCTGACGCTTTATGCTGGGGTATCATCACCTCCGCACCCCGGTTCTCGAAATTGTCGATGGCCATGCGGATGATTTTCTCAGCATCTTCCAGGGCATGGTGCTCGTCAAACTCAATGTGCAACACGTTCTCCTGCTCCATCTTGGCGATGGGATGGGTGGTGATCAATTTGGTGTGAAAGCATTTGGCCACGTTGGCCAGATTCTGGAACACGCATTGAATGTCCACCACCATGGCATCACAGGCGCCGGTGATGATGGCCAGTTCCTGTTGCAGGTAGGTGCCGGCCTGGGGCACCCCGTGGCGCTGGAAAATCTCGTTGGCGGTACAGCAGATGCCGCCCAGCTGGATACCCTTGGCGCCCTTGGATTTGGCGTACTCGATCATTTCCGGTTTCTGGGCCGTGGCCACGATCATCTCGGAAAGCACCGGCTCATGGCCGTGGACGATAATGTTGACATGGTCCTCTTTCATGACGCCCAGGTTGGCTTCGGCCTGCAATGGGTAGGGGGTGCCGAACAGGATGTCCTGCAGGTCGGTGGCCAGCATGGAGCCCCCCCAACCGTCAGCCAGCGATGCACGGGTGCATTGCTTGGTGATGTTTTTGTAATCCTGGTCCACACCCATGTGGGTGCGGTGCATGATCTCTACGATCTCTCGATCGATGTTGCGCGGTTTGACCCCGGCCTTGGTCCATTTTTCATAGAGCGGCCCGGGCGCACGTTTCAGATAGATCAGTTCGCCTTCAGGTTTGCCCCATTCATTCAAGGCAATTTTACCGACTTCCAGGGCGATTTCATCCATGTCCCGATCTTTGACTTCGCCATCCACTTCGACGGTGGTGTCCACACCAAGCGCTGCCGCAACAGAAAGAAGTTTGGGGATATCTTTGATTTTATAAGCATCGCTCTCTTTGCGCGCAGCGGCCAAGAACACTTCCGCCACGCAACGACCATGGTCGGAGTGGGCGGCAGCGCCGGCGGCCACCATGCGTGCGAAATTCCGTGCTGAGATGGTATTGGCGGTGGCGCCGCACAATCCCTTGCGGGTGTCTTCGCCTTCGATGCCACCTTTGGGCAACGGCAGGCGACACGGGCCCATGGCACAATTTTTACAACAGATGCCCTGAAGACCGATGGCGCAGGGTTTCATCTGGGCTGCCCGGTCAAAGACGGTTTCGACGCCCAACTCCTGGGCGCGTTTTATCATTTCCTGGGTAGCGGGATCAATGGATGCGCCAACAGGGTCAGCCAGCTTTGGGGCTTTTTTGGCTGCCGCTTTAGCTATGATTTCTTCTGCCATTAGAGGTTCCTCCTCATATTGATTTTATATTGCGAATAACTGCGCTGGAAAGTCGTCCGATACCGTCCTATGCCACACGACGGTGGATGCGATCCAGCATCGCCATCATTTTGTCCAACTTATCCGTTTGGACTGCTGCGGCGGTTTTGGTAACCGCTTCATCATCTTTCTCAGCCTCGCGTTTGGCCAATAAAGCCTCGCGTTCAGCGGCGCGTTTCTGACGCAGGGCGTCTTCTTCAGCGTCGCGCTTATCTGCTTCAGCCTTGGCCTTGGCATCCGCTTCGGCCTTGGCCTTGGCTTCGGCTTCGGCCTTGGCCTTGGCATCCGCTTCGGCTTTGGCCTTGGCTTCGGCTTCGGCCTTGGCTTTGGCTTCAGCTTCTGCTTTTGCTTTAGCCTCGGCTTCAGCAGCCGGATCTACCTTGGGAGCCTCGGGTGCCGGGGCCGGTGCGGCTACAGCAGCCGGTGCGGCCGCGGGGGCTTCGGCGGCCGGGGCCGGTTTGGCAGCAGCCGGGGCGGCCTTTGGAGCGGCTTTTTCCGGTGCGGGCTTCTTGGGTGCGGCTTTTTTGACCGGAGCCGCTTTTTTCTCTTCTTCGATGGTCAAGTCGGGTTTGGGTGCCAGCGCCGCCAGATCCACTTTTGCCTCCGCCAATTGCTTGGCAATGGGGGCTATTTCAGCCGCGCTGCCGCCGTTCATCAGCAGGTCGATATAGGCCTTGGTCATACGGATGGCTTCAGGATGGCGCATGATGAGCACATCACTGCCTGCAAGCAGATAGGTCACAGCGCCCACGGCTTCCATCAAAATACCGCGTTTTTCCGGGTCGCCCAAGGTGGGGGCTTCTTCGGATGATTGTTTGGCTTCTTTGCACTTCCACACTTCGTTGCCCAGGTTATTGATCAGGGGCAATTGCAGTTTGTCGTCGCCTTGGGCCAACGCAGCCATGCGCAGGCGCTCCATAACTGAGTAGGTGTACTCCATGCCATAGCCCAAACCGCCGGTGGTGGGATCGATAATCACCTTTTCCATGGGCACGCCCAGATTCTCCAACAGAATGTTGACCTGTTTGGCCAGGTTGACATCGATGGGGGATGATGAGATCAGGGTATGACCATAAGCCATGGCGGACGCGCCGATGCCTTTATGGTTTTTATCTTCAACCGGCCCCATGATGAGATTGGCACCTTGGTGGTCTTCAGAGATTTGCTTGAGGACCTCTTCGTCTTTTTCTCCGTTGGCGCTGCCCCAGAGAACCAAGGGCACGTCAACGGCATCCAGCACCTTTTTAACGGTGGCTGAAGCATCCGCCGGACTGGCGTCCTCGCCGTTGGGATCGGTGCTTTTGAGCTGCAATACGATCATCTCGGCGCCATAGTCGTTGACACATTTTTTGGCCCATGCTGCTACATCGCCGGTCACGTCTTTAAACGGTGCTATGGCGCTTTCCGGCCAATCCTCCGGCGCCATGTCCCAAATCTCCATCGCAATGCGTGGTTTGCGGGGCATATCACCTTCAAAGTGGTAGAACGGATAGCAGCTCTCTCCGCCAACGGTCACGGCCTTGTCGCCTTTTCCCAAAGTGACTTCCATGACGCTGCCGGCATAACTCTCTTTATAGAATTCGAAAGCCAATGTTACCTCCTTACTATGTATTGCTGTCCTGTTAATTGTTGCTGTTTAGCAAGATGTGACTGCAAATTGACCCAAAGGTCGATTATGATTAAAATTTTGGTGGTTCCTCCTTTCATCAACGAATTTTATTTTTAAACCTGAAACGGTTATTGATTCCAAAGTGCAGGGATGGGACCAGCAGGTGAACATCGCAGGGTGCGACAGCTTGTCGGTGTGGCAATTGGTGACGCAGCTTAAACCCAATTTGATCCTCACAGCGTACGCCAATCCGTCACCTCAATAACGGGGCGATAGACCGCATAAGTTATTTAAAAACAATGTAATAACGATATGTTATGTGTTTCATCCCTGGCTATTTAGAAACCAAGGCTACACCTTATATAGAGGGTTTTTTTTTGTCAATAGATATGGGGTGCGTTGAACCTAAAATTGAAACTGAATAAGGTTCTGTTTTTTCTGAAAGTTGCGAATATTATGGGATGTGTCGAGGTAGCGTATCCGCAGACCGATTTTAGACTGGGTTGAAAAGCTAAAAAAATTAAATGGTTTTATATCGACATTGCTTTATGTCGCCTGAATCGGTATGGGAGGTGGTTATAGACTGATCAATGGGGACATTTGCATCCTAAATCAAGAACCCTATGGAAATCTTATATGATGGACAGCAGTTATTATTGGATCAGTGCCGCAGGCGGTTTGGGTATCGCGTTCGTTTTTGCAGCCGTTGTAATCCTAATGCGTTTAAAGGCAACCCATGAACGCAAACTGGCTCAGTGTGAGTCCCAGATGGCGGTCCTCGACGAAAAGCATCGCAGTTTGTCTTTGGTGGCGGATGATTTGCGTACGCAATTGAAGCTTTATGAAAAAGAGGCCCATCAATCCCAGACACTTGCGGCTGAACTGAGCGCAGCCAAAGCAGCGCGGGATGCTCAAATTGTTGAGATGAAGGCTCAAATTGAAAAAGCGGCGCAGGACAAAGATCGTCAGGAGGAACGCCTTTTGGCGCTTCAAAATCAGGTGGCCCAATTTAGGTCCGAAATTGCCGAGTTGGGCACTGTGCTGGCCGAGGAGCGAAAGCAGGCTGATGAGAAAATCGCCTTACTCAATGGGGCTCGGGACCAGCTAAAGGGTGAGTTCGAAAATTTGGCCCAACGGATTTTTGAAGAGAAAAGCCAGAAATTTACCCAACAAAACCGTACCCACATGGATCAGGTGGTCGCACCCCTGCGCGAACAGCTTGGGGAGTTCAAACGCCGGGTGGAAGATGTTTACGATAAAGAGGCCCGGGATCGCAGGGACCTGCACGCCGAGATCAACCATCTCAAAGAGCTCAACCAGCGTATCAGCAAAGAGGCCCTCAATTTGACCCGGGCCCTCAAGGGCGACAGCAAGGCGCGCGGCAACTGGGGAGAGGTGATTCTCGAGCGGGTTCTGGAAGCCTCCGGCCTGCAAAAGGGGCGTGAGTACGATGTGCAGGTGAGTCTAAAAGATGTGGAAGGCAAACGCTATCAGCCCGATGTCATCGTGCACCTGCCCCAGGGCAAGGAGGTGATCATTGATGCCAAGGTCTCCCTAAAGGATTATGAGACCTACTATAGCGCAGACGACGCCCAGGAAAAGGAGGTGGCCCTGAAAAACCACGTGGAGGCCATACGTATCCATATCCGCACTTTAGCCGCCAAAAGTTATGAAGATCTGGAAGGGGTACAGACCCTCGATTTTGTGCTTATGTTCGTTCCTATAGAGGCGGCTTTTTTGGCGGCTGTGGACAAGGACCGCGAATTGTTCAGCGAAGCCTTTGAACAAAATATCATGGTGGTGAGCCCGTCCACCTTGTTGGTGACTTTGCGGACCATCGAAAATATATGGCGCAACGAGTATCAGAATCGCTATGCCATCGAAATTGCAAAGAAAGCGGGCGGGCTCTATGATAAATTCGTCGGCTTTGTGGAGGCCTTGGAAGAGGTTGGCCAGCAGTTGGACAGGGCCAAAAGCGCCTACCAAACCGCCCATGATCGGCTTGCCCATGGCCGCGGCAACCTGGTGCGGCGCACCCAGGAGCTTAAAAAACTGGGGGTTAAAGCCGGCAAGGAGCTGCCTCAAAATTTGATTGAGGCGGCTCAGGACGATCCGGCTGAATAGCGCGATTCACGCCGCATTATCGCCGCGGGTTGAGCCTTTTTTCATAAATAACCCACTTGCTATGGGGCGCCGGAACGTCTTTAAAAATCGCCTCGCCGTTCCAGAGAAAATCTCCATAGTCCAACGCATATACAGCTGTGCAGCCGGCAGCCTCCATGGCGTGCTGGGAAAAAGCGCCGGTACATTCAACTACGGCGTATTCAAATCCGGCCCCGGCCACCTGTTCCAAAGCACGTTTGGATAGGGTCGCTGCGATATGGTGCCCCCGAAAGACGGGATGGACACCTACCATCCAAAGCTCGGCTACCCGGCCCGATTCATTGCGCGGAATTTCAGGATGTTTCTGGAACCAGGCGTCGTCGATGATTTCCAGGGCTTGGGCAATGGGTGCCAACGGTGACGTCGCTTGCATCAAATCGATGACGCGCGGATCGGTGGGCGTGAGAAAGTCCCGGTTGATAAAAGCGCCGACCACGGTTTGGCCGTCCCGGCCATCCAGCGCTACCACGGATAGGTGGTTGGTATTGCACTCGTCCATATAAAGTTCGATGAAGCGGTGCCAATGGTCATAGCTTGGACGGCCGATGGTTTGAGCGGCAGTGGAGGGTTCGTTGACAAAGGCCTGGGTCAGTACCTGCAGTACGCCCTGCCGATGCTTGGGTTGGACCATATCGTAGATGATGCGGATGTCTGTCTGGGCCGCCTTTCTTCTTACGCCGGGGGGGTGCCCAATCTTCCCATATGTTGAATTGAAGTTCATCGTCGCCTCCTTAATTAAAGCCCTGGGTATTATTTATTCATGTTAATGGGTATGCGCGGTCACGGTGCTGCAAATGGCTGTCACATGGCGCGGGTCGGTGCCGCAGCATCCGCCAAATATATTCAGGTGGGGCAGCCGCGCTTTCAGTTCAGCATAATCGATTCCCAATTGATCGGGGTCGCCTGCATCCAGTTCTACAGATTCATCCAGCTCGGCATGGCTTTTGACCGAAGCGTTGGCCCGCACGGCGCGGATACGATCCAACCAGGGCGCGTCGGCGGCCAGTGCGTCTTTGAAATGGGTGGGATGGGCGCAGTTGATCATGTAATAGGCCGGCCCGTTGTCGGTGGCTTGGTCCACTGAGGTGATGGCGGTACCCAGCGGTTCGCCTGATGGCAGTCGTCCATCGGTTTCAACGGTGAAGCCGATGACCGCCGGCAGGCCGGATTTCTGAGCGGCGCGGGTGATGCCGATGGCCTCTTCGGTATAGTTGATGGTAAAAGCGGACACCAGATCCGCCCCGCTGTCGCTGAGGGTACGGATCTGTTCGCTATGGTATTGTTGCGCCTGCCGGGCGCTCATTTTATCGGCAACCGAATATCCGTCCCCCCGCGGGCCGATGCAACCGCTGATCACCATTTGGGTTTTCTCGGTCTCCATCTGGGTGCGGATATCCTCGAGCAGAGCGATGGCGGTGTGGTTGATATCTCTTATCTCCTTAGGGCTGTAGCCGATTTTTTGGCCCCAATCCCGGCTGGCGCGCCAGGTGGGACTCTCCAGGATAAAGCCCGTTTCGTGGGCTTTGGCGATGTCAACGTATTCAAGGAAATAGTTGCGCAGGGTGGCATAACCGTTGCCGTGTTTGAACAGATCAAAGGCGGCAAATTCGGGCAGTTCAAATCCGTGCTGAAAAATAAGGGTGGTTTCCAAACCGCCGTCGGTGATGAAAGGTTTTTCGGACAATTGGGGGAGTTGGTCTCTGTATTTGCTCATCTTGGGTCCTCCTTTAGGATACATGGTTTGTTGGGTTAACCCATGGGCGTAAAGAAGGGCCTTACATTGTAAGGGTATGGCCAAAAAGATGCTAGGGTGAGGCTCCCGACAATTTGCGACTTACCCAATCACCGGAATACGGTTTTTTATGGAACTATAACCCATAATAAGGGTATAGCGAGCAAGCCGGTCAGTGACCAAGCCGGCCCGCCGCACAAGCAAGGATGGCAAGCAACCGTAAGATGCGCTGCGGGCGTGCCGCAAACTCGCTTCGCTCAAACAGTGCGGCCCGCTGACCCTTCGCTGCATCTATCGGTTGCTAAGCCACCCATGCTCAACGCGCGGCGGGTCGGTTTGGTCACTGACCTCCGGTTACAGATGCAAAAAATCTGCTTCGATAAGTCTTATTTTGGGTTATGGGCTCGTTTTTTTATAAGTGCCAGAAGTGGGTTTTTTCAGGGGAGTAGGAGCAGAAGTTACCGGTGCGGATAGAGTGGGTCAGATGGCGGCCCAAGGCGGCGTGGGCGGCGCCGATTTTTTTGATGGCGTTGCGGATACGCCAGGTGACCGCTGCCCGTGCGCGTTCGGAAGGAGCATTAAGCGGGCGGGCGCGTTTGTCCAGACCCAGTGCTTTGGACAGGTGCTCGGTGAGCCGGTCCAACTCGGCCGACAGCTTCTCCATACGGCCAAGATCATTCATCTTTTCGGCTTCGGCAATTTCGTCGTGCAGGTCGCGAATGCGTTGGGCGTAAGATTGACGCGCCTTCTCATCCATTACCGTGTCATTTTCCGACAAGCTGTCCGGGGTGCCCATCATTTCGGTGCAGTGTACCTCTTTTCCCGGCGTTTCCAGCAGGCGCACCAGATCAAAAAAACCTTTGACTTCGGGCAGCTGAATGGCAGTGCCTTCAAATGATATTTGCCACAGACCGGAATCTTTTCTGAAAGTGTCGGGCTGTGCGGGCGGAAGATCCGGCAAAGGACCCGAATGGGTGTTGTTCGATTTTTCCGGCCCATAGGGGAGCCCTGCAAAGACCAAACCGTCAACCAGCAGGGCTATATCGGTCTCGTGCTTAAAGGGGTTGGCCATCTTTAACCAGGTGACCATTTCACGGGGGGAGGGCGTATGGTCGGTGATGATTTTTTTATGAAAGCTTTCTTGAAATCGGTCCAGATATTCGGCGGCGGCCTTCTTGTTGTCCGTATGGGCATAGGCTGCCGCGATGTAGGCCGGCAGGTCAATCCACACATCGGTCAGCGGCCCTTTTAAGGCCAGTTCGATACACACCTCAAATTGTCGCTGAACAAAATAAGTAAAGGCACCACCTGTATAATACCAGATATTGCGGTAGGGATTTAAGCGCATCGCTTTTAAGTAGAGTTGTTCTCCCTTTGCGCCATTTCCCAGAAAAGATTGACTGATGGCGATTTGCATCAGGTTGTCGGCATCATTGGCGTTCAGGGCCAGTGATCGATCCAGGTGTTGTTCGGCAATATCGAACTGGTGCCGGTAGAGGAGAATGCGGCCCAAAATCATCTGGGTCACATGGTCGGTGTCATCCAGTTGGATGGCTTTCATGGCGTGCTTGAAGGCTTGCTGTTCAGTGGTATGCCAGTTTTCCCATAGCTGGCAGCTCCAGTCATTGAAGTAGGAGAGCGATAGCCCGGCGTAGGCCCGGCTGTAATTGGGATCGATGGACAGGGCTTGCTCGAATATTTTCCGGGCGTTCAGATCCGCTTTGGGCGTCCCCTTGCGGAGCTGATCCATGCCGCGCAGCCAGCAGTCATAGGCCGCCAGACTGGTGAGTGGTTTATTGCGCGCAGCAGTCAGAATCGCCTGGTCGATCTGCGCGGAGAGCGCGCCGGCCACGCGCTCGACGATATCATCTTGAATCTCGAAGATGGCATCAAGGAGCGCATCGTAGCGTTCGGCCCAGGAAATGCTGCCGCTGGCGACATCGATCAACTGCGTGGTGATCAGTATCTGATCCGCTTTGCGGCGCAAAGTGCCTTTGAGTAAATAGTCGATGGCCAGCGCCTTTGCGCCAGCCAGGATATCAGGGGATTGGCCGCCCATTTTTTTGGATGTATAGGAGGAGATAATTCGCAGGCTATGAAAGCGTGAAAGATCGATGATCAGATCCTCCACGAAACCGCTGGAAAAATAATCGTGATCCGCATTGCCTGAAAGATTTTCGAATGGCAATACAGCGATACAGGCGGCCTTGTGATCTGTGCTCATACCCATGCCTTTGGTCCTTTTATATTTTGCAACCGGCACATGGAAAACGTCCTTGGCCTTTCGTGATCTTCGTGTTAAAAATCAGACTTATTGCGAGCTCATCAATAATTGAAAATTGAAATCGGTATAAATATAATCTTGCCGGTGCAAAAGTCCAACCATGAGGGCGGAAAACGAAAAAGCATCGTGTGATCGTTTGCATTCTTGA
>JBNLFN010000056.1:0-11098 GCA_050305555.1 Desulfobacteraceae bacterium
GCACAGCTTTTCCCAGCCTGCTTCATTACAGTGGCTTTAACATCTTCACTTAGACAATCTATACTTTTGTGTAGACTTTCAACCCATCTTCTATTTTTATCTATTGGAATTTTCATATTTTCACGATTGAGCCTTAACG
Organism: Desulfobacteraceae bacterium; assembly: GCA_050305555.1. Classification (GTDB taxonomy): domain Bacteria; phylum Desulfobacterota; class Desulfobacteria; order Desulfobacterales; family Desulfosarcinaceae; genus JARRKU01. The sequence continues at coordinate 140 of JBNLFN010000056.1, forward strand.
CCGCGTGTCACCCAGCCGGAAGGGAAACAAGACTTACGCAAATGATTAATAATTCTGGAAGTACCAAAATTGGCTTATGGTAAAGGCGCACGTCCCTTCCGGTCTGGTGCACACGCTTGTTGGGCGACGCCCATAAAACCGCATAGGGATCTTAAAGGCTAAATATTCAATACGCTGCATTTTTACTTCTTCTCCAACAATTAATAATTAAGATGTGCCCCTATTTTTTTATTAGATCAAACCATTAAGGTACAATGCAAATTGCATCATCCCCTTCAATCAAGGTCCCATCGTATAACTCACCAGTGAGTTTTGCATCTGTATGTCCAATTATCCACTGAGTTGGATCATCTTCAAACTGACATACAAGGTCAAGATAACCATCTGGTACTCCTTCAGGATATGTAAAATCTCCACTCACATCTTCAAGATGGCACATTGTTTTTTCTTTGTTTCCTCGAACTTGGACCTCTAACCCGTTAAATAGCAAAGAAGCAATGTCAATGTTACTTACATCAAAATCGGCACTCCCCAATATTGCAACTGGAATTATGCCGTGACCGTTGATGTTTAAGCAATTTTCTTTGCTACCGGGTTTGATATCAATGGTGACTGGTTCGGGGGCAGTTTCCAGATGGATATCATCAAAGTAGACATCAGCATTCACGCCCCATGCTCCCCTCCCATATATCGTAGAAATATAAGTATCTGGGATCGCAGATGTAATAAAAATACCACTACCAATATTATTAATTGAATACTGTATCGTTGTTTGCGTATCATTAGTTGAAATCGCAAGATCGACCTCGTACCAAGTATTGGGTTCAATCACTCCTGGAAAGAGACTTTCCCCATCGACTAATTCACCGTCCAAAAAATGGCTTATATGGATCGCATAGTTGTTGGATGGATGAACGACATTACTTGTCACAAGCGAGAAGGATAAGGAGTTTGATAGTGGAAATGAACTATAAGGATCTTCGGCAATTACTACTCCGCCATTATCACTATCTCCTACCATTATACTAAAATGATAAATAATGTTACCTGGATCTGCATCTACCAATATTTCCATTGGTATGTAATCGCCCTTACCTGTAATTGTAAGGATCCCTCCCGATTCTTCTCGGTTATTTTGAGAAACCCATTCCGCAGTATATCCGTACCAGCCGAGGTTGTTGGTATGCCAAAGATTTTGATCAATAGTGCCATCTTCAAAATCATCTTGGAAAATGGTATCGGCATAAGCATTGCCAAATGGACCTAAAAAAATCAGAAATACAAATATCGGTAATACTCTTTTCATCTTTCCCTCCCATGTCTAAAATGAATAAGCTGAAGCCGACATAGCCCTATCCACAACTACTTGGAATGGACAATTTTCATGTCGGTTGAACCTTTTCCTGGGTTTTTGCGATGGCTCCTATGAGACCCATAGCCGACCCAACGGCGGGGCTTTGCGGCGAGCATTGCGAGTCCGACAACAGCCCCTTGTTAAAACGTTATTCCTCAAAATAATAAAAAATTATCAAATCAATTGTAAGGGGGCGATTTGCTATCTTGCCTTGAGATTTAAATTCAACTTTTTCTTTTGTAATATTTTGGACATGCAGATCTACGGCCCCATCAAAATTTGCAATTGAAATGAACGGTGGCTGATCGAAATTTGGCAATTTTTCCCCTTTGATTGTTTCTAAGTCTTTAAATTTTATTTCGGAATAAAAGCCGTTTTCCTGTGGTTTGGACCCCCTTACCAGAAAAGCGGCTGCCAACTTATTTGTGTGATCCTTAATATACGTTGATACTTCAGATTTTACAGTACTATTAATTTCTTTAAATGTTGAGTAACCAAAAAATGCCAATATGGATGTGACAGCAAGTGTTAGCACAATTATCATCTGGATATTGTACTTCAACTCCCAGTAGCCTTTTTGTTCAATATTTGTATTTGGATTGCTTTTTTTTAAAGCTCTGAGCTGGATCAGTATCAATAAATTCAAGATAAATAATGCAGCGACAATCAATAATGTTATCAATGAAACACTGATACTACTCATGGCTTCTCCAATAGGTTTTAACATATATTAGACCCCAAAAACGGCGATAAATGTTCTGAGAGAAAAACCCCATTTTTGGTGCCTAGATCCAAATGTAAATATATAAGTAAAAATAATTATTGACAAACTAATTCTCACCATGTATTTATACCCCATTATTTCTAATAAATAATCTGGGGAATTACACCTTACCCGCTTGCCGCTGACATCCCTTTGTCTTGGCTATATTCGAAGCAAAACGATCGCTGAAATATTATCTACAACTTTTTTGAGATATGCTGGCAAATAGCTGTTTTTTATCCGTTTTGATATATAGAAACGAAAGTGTTCGTTGGATGTTATCGACTTGTGCATCCATCACATGATTAAAGGAGCGCTTTCTGCTACAGAATGTCATAACTGTCTATAATTAAAGGATATAGACATGAATGTCAAGCCAAAACTATTGGACCGGATGCAAGACCGGATTCGAATCAAACACTATTCCATTCGAACGGAAAGGAGTTATTTAAAATGGGCCAAAAAATATATTCTGTTTCATAACAAACGCCATCCAAAGGATATGGGGGCTGAAGAGATTGAATCATTTTTACGACATCTGGCGGTCAATCGAAAAGTAGCAGCCAGCACACAAAACCAAGCCTTTTGTGCCCTTATATTTTTATATCGCGAAGTGCTGCATATGGATATGTAAAATTAACAGGGTCACTACAATTTACATTTTATAGTTAATCGTTTTCCAATTCACAGGATTTTTTTCCGTTATGATTTTATTTATGTCAAATGTGGTGACCCTGTTGTTTTGCTTGTGCATCCGCAATCTCCACAAAAATTAGACGACAGCCATATCAAGGATTTCTTATCCTATCTGGCCTCGGAGCGCCGGGTTGCCAAATCGACTCAAAATCAAGCTTTTAATGCGCTGCTTTTCTATTACAGGCATGTTTTGGAAAAAGAGGTGGGTTCTATCGCGCAGGTTGTTCGGGCCAGGAAAGGGCGCCGGCTTCCTGTGGTATTGACCTATGAAAAAGTCATACAATTAATTGATGCACTTCAGGGCGTATACCAACTTATGGCTCAATTAATTTATGGCGGGGGTTTAAGCTTAAACGAGTGTTTCCGGCTACGGGTCAAAGATATTGAATTTGAGAAAAATACTTTGATGATTCGTGGTGCCAAAGGAGATAAAGATCGCCAAACCCTTTTGCCGGAATCGATTCAACCTGCGCTGCAGAAGCATTTACAAAAGGTTCGCAAATTGTACGAAAAAGATCACAAAGCCCATGTTGCCGGGGTGTTTTTGCCCGGAGCGCTCTCCAGGAAATATCCAAATGCCGATAAAGAGTGGATCTGGTACTGGGTGTTTCCTTCAGCAAGACTATCGGTGGATCCACGGGCAAATGTTGTCCGCCGACACCATATGTCCAGTAGCAACCTCCAAAAAGCCATTAAAAAAGCCTCCAAAGGGATCAACAATAAAGTTAGCGTCCATACCTTGCGCCATAGCTTTGCCACCCATTTGCTTGAAGATGGGTATGACATCCGCACCATTCAACAACTGCTGGGGCATGCCAGTTTGCAAACCACCATGATTTATACTCACGTGGCCCAAAAAAACAGGTTAAGCGTGATCAGTCCGTTGGACCGCAGGTAGCATGAGCGAACACTTCCTGCGGATGCGTGTAGATTGGGTGATGCCTCTACCTGGCATTTTTCTCAGAGTTCGTAGAGAGTCCGAATGGAGCTATGAATTACCCTATACTCCAAGCTCTAAGGCTCTGGAGAGCTTCAGAGTCCCCGGCGGCGGGATCTGCGCTGCTACGACAAGGCGTCGTTAAAAGTGAACCATATAGGACGCTGAGAATCAACTAAATATCATAGTGATAACAACTTTGATGCTTAAAGCTCGGGAGGGCCACAGAGTCAAGGCGTCCGGCAGTGAAGCTGTAGTAACACTACCGCGAACTGCCGGCAACGCAGGATCTGAAGCCCATGCTCCGAAATCTAAGGCCCTGGAGAGCTTCAGGGTCAAGGCGCCCGGCAGTGAAGCTGTAGTAACACTACCGCGAACTGCCGGCAACGCAGGATCTGGAGCTCTCCAGGGCCTTAGAGGATGCGCTGTATATCTATTAGCGCCTTCGCACACCCCACCACCACCATGGTATCGCCGGCCTCGATCACCGTATCCGCCTTGGGATTAAAGGTCATGGTATCATCGGGCTTGCGAATCACGATGAGGATGAGGTCGTATTTCTGGCGGATCTCGGATTCCATCAGGGTCTTGCCCACCAGGTCGGAGTTTTGCCCCACGGTGATCTGTTCCATGACGATGTCGGTGCTTTCATCGGCAAAGGCGGTTTCCAGAAATCGGATCACGGTGGGGCGCAAGATGGCGTGGGCCATGCGGCGGGCGCCTAAGTCGTAAGGGGAGATCACTTTGTTGGCGCCGGCGGCTTTGAGGGTCTTTTTGGTGGTGTTTTGGCTGGCGCGGGCCACGATGAACAGGTCGGGGTTGAGCTCTTTGGCGATGAGCACCAAAAAGACGTTGTCCGCATCGGTGGCCACGGCGGTGACCAGGCCCCGGGCGCGGTGCACGCCGGCCTTGACCAACATGGCTTCATCGGCGGCTTCCCCCACCAGATAGAGCACCCCGTCTTCGTCCAGCTTGGCGATGCGCTTTTCGCTGCGCTCGATGACCACCACGTCAACGTACTTTTCCACCAGAAAACGGGCCAATACGCGGCCAATGCGACCGTAGCCGCAAATGATGAAATGGTTCTTCAGTTTATTGATCTGTGTATCCAATTTGCGCCTCCCCAAAATCAGCCGGATGCGGCCCTCCACCAGGTACTGGATGATGCTGCCGGCCACATAGAGAAAAAAGCCGACGCCTGTAAATATCAAGACCAGCGTGAACGCCCGTCCCAAGGGGCTGACCGGATGAACTTCGCCATAACCCACGGTGGCCAGGGTGATTACGGTCATGTAGAGTGAATCAAATGCAGACCATCCCTCAATGAGCATGTAGCCCAAGGCGCCCCCGCCGATGACCGCCAGGGAGAGGGCGATGGAGATGAGAACTTGTTTGAAGCCGTTCACGCGTAAGGATTTCCTTTAAAAAAACGAGCGTTGCCGGTGTACATGATCGCCGATGGCCCGCATGCGCTGCAACTGTTCCTCGCTCATGGGGCCGGTCTGCAGCGCTTCCAGGGCCTGCTGCATCTGTTCCATATTGGACGGTCCGCACATGCAGACATCCACCGCCGGATGGGAGAGCACAAAGCGATAGCAGTCGGTGCTCGAAGGCGGGGCTTGCCCTCGGGGCATCTTGCCGGGTTTGAGCAGTTGGCCCCAGCGGGTGGCCGTGTAGGAGACCACGCCGGTCCCATCCAAATGAGGGAAGGTTTCGGTCTCTGCGCCCCGGTGGGCCGCATTGTAGCGCACATGGAACAGATCGAAAACGCCGCTGGACGCCATTTCAGGAAATAGCTGCCGGTTGTGGCCGGACATGCCCAGGTAGCGAAACAGGCCGCGTTGTTTCATGGCCAGGGCTTTGTCGATAAGACGGCGTGCCGGCGCTTTGTTGTGCCACCCCAGCATCAGGACATCGGCGTGGTCGATGCCCAGTGCCCGGAGCGCTTTGGCCAGGGATCGCTCCATTAAAAGGGCCGAACGGGAATAGCTTTGGATGGCCACCACCAGTTGGTCGCGCTTGCCCCGGGCGCACAGGTTTTGGATGGCTTCGCGCATGCCGGCACGGCGCGAGGTCCAGTAAAAATAGTTGCAGCCCTGATCGAAGGCGGTCTCAAAGGCTTGGGCCGGCGGGTTGTAGCTGGCGCCCAATCCCAGGCGGCCTACGGTCAGGCCGGTGTTTCCCAATGGGGTGGGTTGTGAAAAATGCATGGCAAGGGTCCCTTCAAACGGTTGCCGAGAGCGGCAGAGTGGCCGGAGGAAAAAGCCGATCCTCCGGTTCGGGGCATTTCGCATTCATGATGATAACAAATTGAATTTAAAAGAAAATTATTTATTTATGATGCGCGGAACTTGCACTGCTGGGGGGAGTATAGCATGAAATCTGAAAAATGCCTTGCCCAAAATGTGGGCATCTTAGGGGGAGGGGCTAGATGGCAGGCACGCAGGCCTGCCCTACGCAGCCCTTTGTGTTCGGGTGGGAAAGCATTTTCAACTGCGTGAGCTTCGTGTGCTTCGTGGTGAATATTCTGCTTTTGTCAAAGGCGACCGGCCGACCCGATTGGCCGTGCCGGTTGGGCGCCGTTGATTTCCGGCGGGCGGGTATTGAGTTGTCCGGATTCATTCCTACTATTACAGGTGTTGACAAATGCAGCGAGCGCCCGCCTGAAAATACCGGGCTGCGGTGTCCCGTTTTTTAACCTGAAAAACCAATGATACAGCCCTTTGCTGTTTCTCATATATGAGGAGGTGTTGATCATGGCACACACCTTGGAACCCCTACCGTACGCGTACGATGCTTTGGAGCCGTTTATTGACTCCCGCACCATGGAGATTCATCACACCAAGCATCATCAAACCTATATCGATAAACTCAATGCCGCTTTGGAAGGGCATGTGGGACTGCAGTCCCGTTCGGCCGTCGACCTGGTCAAGGATTTGGAGATGGTGCCGTCACAGATCCGCACGGCGGTACGCAATCATGCCGGGGGCCATGCCAATCACAGCTTTTTTTGGCCGTTGCTGAAAAAAGAGGTGGCGCTTAAAGGCCCTGTCGCCCAGGCGATCGACCAGACATTCGGCAGTTTTGATAAATTCAAAGCTGATTTTACATCGGCGGCCAGCCTGCTGTTCGGCAGCGGTTGGGCCTGGCTGGTGAAGGACGGCAACCAATTGGAGATCACCACCACGGCCAACCAGGATAGCCCCTGGAGTATGGGCATGACCCCCGTCCTGGGACTGGATGTCTGGGAGCATGCCTATTATCTCAACTATCAGAACCGACGGCCCGACTATGTGGCGGCTTTCTTCCAGATCATCAACTGGGATCAGGTCAACGCCAACTTCGAAGCCGCCTAGCCCGTCCGGCAAACCGGAGTGCTGCGGAGAAAGCATCGAGGCAGGCCGGCCCGTGGCCGGCCTGTACCTGGTGGTGCTGCATCTTTTAAGATGGCTTTTACCGATCCCAGGTGGCATCCCCATAAAAATCGCCGTGATTCTTTTTTAAAAACCGGGCCATGGCTGTGCGCTGATCCCCCAGGCGAAAGCTGTTCCCGTGGCCCGGGTAGCAAAGGGTATCATCCGGCCAAGGCATCACCTGATCGCGCAAGGTGTGCAGGGTCTGTCTAAAGCCTTGGGCAGACCAGGTTTTTCCCGGTCCGCCGGCAAAGAGGGTATCGCCCACGATAATGCGATGGTCATCTTGAACGGCAAAGCAAACCTGATCGGGGGTGTGGCCCGGAGTATGGACAACCTTCAGCCGGAATCGCCCCACCGGCAGCGCATCCCCATGGGTCAACCAGCGGTCGGCGGCAATGGCGCTGGCGTCAGGGTCCAGGCCCGGGTGGGCCATCACCGGCACGCTCAGACGTTTGCGCATGGCGGTCAAGGCGCCGATATGGTCCGGGTGGCTATGGGTGACCCAAATGGCCCGGGGCTGAGTGCCCGCCAGCATTTCGGCCAAGGTTTCGGGTTCGGCGCCCGGATCGATGAGCACGCTATGTTTTGTCTGTGGACAGGTCAACACATAGGCGTTCATGGACCACGCACCCACCGGGCGGCAATGTAAATTTAGCATTGATATTCTCTGGGGTTATCAACCCAACATCAGTATGTTAACGGCAAAGGGTTTATGCGCAATCAGTTTAAAGATTAAAGCTCAAAGTTTAAAGTTGTGGATTGGAATCGATTTAAGCAAAGCAGTGAATACACTCTAAATGGGTATCACCCGGGCATAGTGCGCTGATCAAACCAATTATAAATAGGCAGAATACATTAACTTTAACCTTTACACTTTAAACTTGGCGCCTTAACCGAACACAATTAAAACTCGCAGGCACAAACCCCTATTTTGGCATTTCGGCCTGTTATTTCTTCACCATAGCGCCCACAATTAGGCCGGCCGCAAGGGTTTCCACCCAGGTGCCCAAGAACCAGGCGAACGCCAAAGCATAGGGGATGGGCATAAACGCATAGAAACCATATCCCATGGAAACGCCGGTGCCGAATCCGAAGATGGCCCCAAACTTCACGCCGGCCATGAGGTTTTTCGGATTGACCAGAAGCGTGTACACCAGCACAAAACAAACGCTGGCGATCAATCCCACCACCACCATCAAGCCCATCTTCATTTCGGCCATGGGCCTCCAAAGTTCGGCGGTTTGGGCATACAGGCCTTGCAGCAAAACCATATGAATCACAAAATCCAAGATCTGCCAAACCACAAATACGGCAATAACGGCAAAAATTGAGCGTTTAAGCATCTTCGAAACCTCCTGCATTGCTTAGTGACAAGATAGAAAAAGAATAGAAAAACATGTCGCGGCGGGACGCCGCTTCCACAAATATTTGAACCGGCAAACTCCCTGAAAATCGACAGAATGCCACAACGTAAAGCTTAATTGCACAAACTATCTTTTATCAGTGTCCATTCAGAAATGGTAGATTGTGGTTCAAACCAAGGCCGCAGTGTTTTCGAAACCGCAGGCGTAGCCTGGCTACGTCGAGGATTGCGCAAACGCGAGAACGCAGGGCTGGGCCGCAATCTGCCGTTTCTGGATGGACACTATTTGAACTTCGGCAATCCACTGCTTAGCAACCACCCCTGCTTATCCGGATGATACACCCACACCTGATGGTCCTGCATGGTCTTGAGCACGGGACGGGTCTGGAAGTAGTATTGAATCTCCACCTCCTGGCGGATCTCCATTTTATCATCAGACAACTCGACTTGATGGGTCTTGTAGCGGGCCACCTTGATCATCTTGAATTGATCAAAATCGATGGCTTGGGCCTTGGCTGTTGGATCCAAAAAGTGACTTGCCGTTTTAAAATCCGAATCGCGCAAGGCCAATCGATAGGACCGCTCCTCATTTTCAAACAGATCCATCCGCTGCATGGAAGCGACACCCGCACACCCGATGTGCAGAAGCGTTAAAACCACACCGATCACATTCAATACGCGCATTGTCATGCCTTTGGTTTGAGTGGGTTGGCCCGCTTGGCTGCATGGGATGCCTGCAACAGGACGAAGGCGCCAAGTGAAGCCACCTTATCATCCATGGCAAGGGGGAACAAGTTTAAGTCCATACCATCGGCGCCTCAGGCATCCCTATCGTGGGGCCGCCGGGGAAGGGCGATCTGTGCGGTATCGGTCCAGCAGCCGTTTAAGCCAGACCACGCCGGTGGCCAAAATCAGCCGCGGCAGGGTGATCCAACCCGCAGATACGCCGATGGCCACGAACAACAACGTGTCTTCCAGCAGGGAGTGGGACACCGCGATGTGATAATTGAGAATATCGGCGTGTTCGCGGGACAAGCGCCCCCGCTCCACATGATCGATGATCACACCGGCGCCGTAGGCCAATCCCAAGGTGTTGGCCACGATCCACAAAAAGGCCGCCTGACGCGGCAACCCCATCGCCATTAGCGGGTATTGTAACATTCTGGAAAGGTATTGAATCACTCCGAAAGCTTCAAGTATGCGTTGAAGGATCATCAACAGAGTGATCAACACCAGAATTTTGGCGCACAGCCAGGAGATGGTGATCAGCCAGGTTTGGAATTCGGCACCCCAAGCGGTCACGGTCATGGCGGCGCCGGTGGCTGAAATCACTTGCGGGAAAGGTTGCGGCGGCAGCAACCAGGTCAGCGCCAAAACACCCGCCAAGCTGCACCCCAGCCGGATGCAGATGATCCGCCATAACGGTGTGCCGGTCTTTTTTTGGACCGCGCTCTCCACCGGCAGATTGTGAGAAATCAGGCACATCAAGGCCAGAAGGGTGACCGTGTTACCGCTCAGACTCAGGGTTTCAATAACGCCGATGCAGGCATAAAGATTGACAAAACAGGCGGTTACAAAGACAAGTGCCGCTTCGCCGGGCATCCCGACCCAAGCGAACAGGGGTGCAAAAAATGCGGCGATGGCAGGCATCAGGCCGGTGACTTTGAGCAGGAATACCCCAAAAGAGACCGGTATCGTGATTTTTATAATCCAGATGCCGGTCTTTAGCGCCGGTCCAAGGGCGCTGACCACACTGGATTTGATTTTTTCAACAGCGGTCATGCTTTGTCGGACAACAATTGACCGTCGGTGGCAAAGTTTTCGGTTTCAAATTCATCAATGTGAATCCAGACCTTGTGCCCTTGCACATGCAAGGTGTCCACAATGGCATCGGTGACCGAACGGACCAGCTCACGTTTCTGATCAAGGTTCCGTCCTTTGGCGATTTTAATGTTTACAATGGGCATATGGGATCTCCAATACGATGAACTCATTTGATATTATTAAACAAAAAATTAGCCCGGGGCTGAACTCGGGCATCATTTATATCTGGCCAGATTGTATTTGTGCGCCAGTCGCTTTCTCTCCTCCGGGACCAGGGAGAGCATATACATCTTCCAACCCGGGCACCACGTCGCATGCCAGCGCCAAAGACGCCCAAAAAAAGATTTTCGGTTCCGATCATACATGGCCCTGAATTTACAAGTCTCACAATTGTGTTGTCCCATTCACTCCTCCCCTGAATTGTATACTGGATCCATGAGAACCATCCTGCCGTCATGCATGAACATTGTCACTCTGCGCAGGCCGGAGAGTGACGAAATGATTGAGCCGTTGCAAGTTGTTGATTTATTGTGTTCCAACAGGCCGGCGCAGAGGCCGGCCCTACGCTTGCATTCTCTGCAATCAGGGTCCGCCGCGCAGGGCCGG
>JBNLFN010000057.1:0-14305 GCA_050305555.1 Desulfobacteraceae bacterium
CCCAAAGCGGCCGAGGTCATTGCATTAACCAATTTTGACGATCCCACTGCCTGCAGGCCCATTGAACCGAAGAAAACCGCCCCTCTTATCCTTCGATTCGGTGCGAACGCCATCAGACAAGCCTATAACATTCGTTTTTTAGTCTCATTTCTAGGCTCGGTGTTTCTGTGTTTGATGCATACATGTCTGCACCCCAAGTCATTGCGCTTAAATGATACCATCACTTTAATGCAAAAAATTGGTGTGGATGCGCTGCCCATCGTGGGGCTCATCAGTTTCCTGCTGGGCTTGATCATGGCATTTGTTTCGAGTCTGCAGTTGGCCCAATTCGGCGCCAGCATATTTGTCGCATCCCTGGTCGCGCTGGCCATGGTTTCCGAGCTGGGGCCGATTATGACCGCTATTGTCGTGGCCGGTCGCTCAGGATCCGCGTTTGCCGCTGAGATCGGCACCATGCGCATTTCCGATGAGATTGACGCCCTCTTTACCATGGGCATATCGCCCACTCTCTTTTTGGTCGTGCCACGAATCGTGGCCGCCATGATCATGGTGCCGCTGTTGACCCTTTTCTCTGACTTGTTCGCCATTCTTGGCGGGCTGGTCATCAGTGTCACCATGCTCGATCTGACCATCGGCACCTATATCGCCCAAACACTCAAAGCACTGACCTTCTTTGAATTTGCGTGGGGGTTGATGAAAAGCCTCATTTTCGCAGCTTTGATTGCATGGATTGGCTGTTTACGTGGTTTTCAGGTCCGCGGTGGCGCTTCTGAGGTGGGAAATGCCGCTACCTCAGCAGTGGTTTCAGGGATTTTTTTAATCATTTTATTCGATTCGATTTTTGCCGTCATCCGTAGCTATTGGTAGCCATGAACGCTGAGTCCCAAACCCTCATAGAGGTCCGTGAACTAGAAGCCAAATATGGTGATGCCACCATTTTGAAGGATGTCAATATTGATGTCTTCCAAGGCGAAATTTTAGCCATCATCGGCGGCAGCGGTTGCGGCAAGACCACACTGCTGAGACATATGGTGGGGTTGAATCCACCTGCAGCAGGACGTATTGCCATCGAGGGCCACGACATTACTGATGGAGATCAGACATCTTTTGAAGCGGCGCTGCGCAAAATAGGCATCCTTTTCCAGGGTGGTGCGCTCTTTGGTTCCATGACCATTGCTGAAAACGTGGCCTTGCCCATCCAAGAGTACACGGAACTGAAACCTTCGGCGGTGGCCAACCTGGTTCGAATGAAATTGTGCAGTGTAGACTTAGGTGGTTATGGAGACCACCTGCCATCGGAACTCAGCGGCGGCATGATCAAACGCGCCGCTTTGGCGCGCGCCTTGGCGCTGAATCCGGAAATCCTTTTTTTGGATGAGCCCACTGCAGGGTTGGATCCGGTAATTTCCGCTGAAATTGAAGAATTAATTCTTCGTATCAACCACAGTATGGGTACCACTATGGTCATCATCACCCATTCCCTGAATATCATCTTTAAGGTTGCGCATCGCATCATTATGCTGGATAAATCAGCCAAAGGCGTTCTCGCCCAGGGCGATCCCCATGAACTAAAAGAAAAAAGTCCCGAACCCTTGGTCAGACAGTTTTTTAACCGCCAAGCAAGAATCTCGCAAAGGCAAACATGGCATCGGTAAAGACAACATTCAGTGTGGGGTTGTTTTTGATCTGTGGCCTATCTGTAGTGGTTGTAGCGGTGGTTTGGTTGGGCATGTCCAACTACTTTGAAAAAGGCAGCTTTTTTGTGGCGTATTTTGATGAGTCGGTTCAAGGACTGGACCAGGATTCACCCGTGAAATATAGAGGCGTTCGTATCGGACGCGTCAATAAAATCGGGGTGGCACCGGATGGTGAACTGATCGAGGTGATCTTAAAAATAGAAACGGATTTCCGGCCCAATCACGGTAGTGAAGATATCGTGGCCCAGCTCAAATCCGTGGGCATCACGGGTTTGATGTTCATTGAATTGGAACAGCGCGGCACCAAAGTCCCAGATGTTGTTCCCCCATTTTCTTTTGCACCGCCGTATACGGTTATTCCAACGCGTGCTTCGGAAATCTCTAAACTGTTCAAGGGTATCGAAGACATTATTGCTTTATTTCGCGCATTGGATGCCGATGAAATATCAAAGCAACTCACTAACGCCTTGTCCAAAATTAACACGGCCATTGACCAGGCAGAATTGGTCACCCTTGCATCGGATGTGCGCGCAGCGGTGCTTAACGTCCAGCGACTGGTGCAACCGGAACCTTTCAATCGCATGCTGAGCGCCATCGAGAAGGCTGCCGGTGGAGTGGATAAAATGGCTGGCAATGCAGACGGCGGTATCGATGAGATTCGGCAAACGGTCACCCATCTCAATGGTGTATTGACCGCAAGCGGCCAAGATGTGAATCAAATCACAGCGGAATTAAAAGTCGCCGCCCAAGAGGTTAAAAAAAGCATGCAAGCGGCTTCTGTCTTATTGGGCCATACCGATCAGCAGGTTGATCATCTCCAACGTCAAATGATGGTCACCTTAACACGCATCGAGCAAGCCACAACCACATTGAATCGGTTGTTGTCAGAAGTGGCAAGCCAACCGTCCCAACTTGTTTTCGGTGGACCACAACCGGAAAAACCCTCCCCACCATAATGAGGATTATTCTCAAAGATGATGCTTATTCGTCAAACCCGAAATAGAAAGGCAAGTATATGACGCGCTGGCGCGTGATTCAGGGTCTCCTGCTTCTATTGTTACCATCCTTTTTAATTTCCTGTATGGGCCGTACCTCTGGGGCCAACCCCATATACTACTATACTATTGACTATGAACCCCGGCCGACATTCTATGCTGTATCGCTTCCAGTTGTATTGCGTGTGCATCGATTTAGCGTCAGCCCCCCCTTCAATTCACAACGTATGATATATGCGGACAACGGGATGCATCGAAACGGCTACGGTTATCACCAATGGATTGCATCCCCGGGAGAATTGCTGCCATTTGTGCTTGCTCGCGACTTAAAATATTCGGGTGCCTTGCAAACCATCTTAACCCCGGATGCCACATTGCCGGCAACCCATGAGCTGCATGGCTGGGTAGAAAAGTTTGTGGAACAAGACAACTCCTCGTCATGCAATGCTTTCGCACGGCTGCACATTACGCTCAAGACCGCTTCGGGCAGTGATCCCAGTCAGAGTATTTTGCTTCAGGAAAGCTATCAGGCCCGGTCCCCATTAAAAGGGAAAAAACCGGGGGATTTTGCCCTGGCGATGAGCCAGGCAGTCGCCCAAATTTACAAGGCCGTCATTGAAGACCTCTATCGCCAGCTCTCATCCGGCCAAACCCCCAATCCATAGGATCCTTTTATATGCCGAACCTTTATCGCATAGACCAACTCGACCTGCATGCCGATCTCCAGCATGCTGCTGCACGCATGCAGCAGCCGGACAACCATTTACGCCACCTGTTGCTGGCGCCCGACCGATTGAACATTTTTTCGTGCAGCGGAGCGGGCCTTTTTTATGACTATTCGCGCCAGCGGGTTGATAAAGATAGCTTGGCTTTGCTGATAGCCGCGGCCTCAAAACTCAAGCTGCGGCATCGCTTTGAACGGATGTGTCGCGGCGATCAGATCAATGTTACCGAAAAACGATCCGTGCTGCACACCGCTTCGAGGTGTTTTGACGACACCCCATTGTGGGTCGATGGTCAAAATATCATGCCGGATATCCATCGGGTACGTCAGGAAATACGGGTGTTTAGTGAAAAAATACACAGCGGGACCATCACCGGCGCCACCGGCAAAGCGTTTAAACATGTGGTCGTGGTGGGTATTGGCGGCTCCTATCTGGGCACGGCTTTTGTTTCCAATGCGCTGGCCGCGAATGCCGATAAAGGGATGCGTTTACACTATTTGTCCAATGTGGATATCCACAACTTTGGTGCAATCTCCCGGACCATCGATCCTGAAACCACCCTCTGGGTGATCATCTCAAAGAGCTACACGACGGCGGAGACCATGGCCAACACCGCCCTCGTGTTGCACCACTTGGACCGCTATCGGCTGGATCCGGCAAGCCATATGGTTACAGTTACCGCCAAAGGCAGCCCTGGTGACAATCCGCAAAAACCCGTTCTGCACGCTTTTCATATGTTTGACTTTATTGGCGGCCGCTACAGCGTGACGTCAGCTGTCGGGGGTGTTCCCCTGAGCCTCTATCTGGGATACGATCGCTTTGAAAGTTTCCTAAAAGGCGCACAAGAGATGGATACCCATGCCTGCAAGGCGCCGGTAGAGGATAATTTGCCGCTGCTGGCTGCATTGATCTCTGTCTGGAACACCACTTACATGGGCTATCAGCAACAGGCCATCATCCCCTATGCCAGCCCGTTGGCCAAATTGGCGCCTCATGTTCAGCAGCTTAACATGGAAAGCAATGGCAAATCTGTGGACATCCAGGGGCAAGTGTTACCCGAGCCGGCGGGTACCATCCTGTTCGGCGAGCCGGGTACCAATGCCCAGCACTCTTTTTTCCAATTGGCCCACCAGGGCCGGCCTTTTCCCATCGATTTCATTGGCGTGCGCAAACCTCAATACGGACCGTACCCGGTGCTGTCCAAAGGTGTCAGCAATCACCAAGAGTTGTGGGCCAATATGCTGGCCCAGGCCCAGGCGCTGGCCATGGGAGAAGACAACCTGCGCGACCCATCTCGGCATTTCAGCGGCAACCGCCCCTCCTCCACTCTTATTCTAGAAGATCTGGAACCTCACAACGTGGGCCGGCTGCTCAGCTTCTATGAAGCGCGCACCGTATATGAAAGCTTCATCTGGGGAATCAATGGATTTGATCAATTCGGTGTGCAATTGGGCAAGACCGTTGCCTCTGATCTGCGCAACCAAATGGCACAGAAAAACGGCAACACCCTGCATCGCTTTGATGATACGGACGCCATCTCGAAGCACTACCTTAACTTGCTCTTTAAAGATTAGCCGACTTGGCCTGACTGTACTCGTTGCGCAAGGATTCAAACAACTCCTTAACCGAAACAATTTTATCCACGCGATGGGCATTGGCGCCGGCAAAGGCGAAACCGTGTTTGAACACGCCCTTTTTAGCGGCTGCTAAGGCCAAAGCAATGCAGTAAGGGCTGTTTTCAGGTTTGCAGGGTTTTATGCAGTGGTAGACGCACTTGAACGGTTTTTTGGCGCCATCCGCAACTGCATTGATAAACTGGTTTTTAAGCGCTCGGCCGGGAAGCCCTAAAGGGCTTTCAATGAGAACCAAGTCTTCTTTCTCGGATTCTAGGTAAGCCCGCTTGAAAGCCGGATCGGCATCGCATTCGTGGGTGGCCACAAAACGGGTTCCCAATTGAACCCCTGCGGCGCCCAATTGAAGAAACTTAGCAATATCCGCACCGCTAAAAATCCCGCCCGCGGCAATCACAGGAATAGAGCGATTGTGCTTATCCTCAATGGTTTTAACAAAAGTCAACACCTCTTTTAAAAGGTGTTCAAGCGCAAATCGCGGATCTTCGATTTGCTCGATTTTAAATCCCAAGTGACCGCCGGCTTTGGGTCCCTCTAGAACAAAGGCATCCGGCAGATAATCAAATTTTTGGAGCCATTTTTGATAAAGTAATCTGGCAGCGCGGGCTGATGAAACAATGGGTACGAGCTTGGTATGGGCACCATGGTTCAGATATTGAGGCAAATCCAGGGGCAACCCTCCACCGGAAAATATGACATCAATACCTTCTTCAATGGCAGCGCGAACCGACTCCGGAAATAGGGTTAAGGCCGCAATGATATTAATGCCCAGCACGCCGTTGGTGGCTTTGCGGGCCGCGCGAATTTCTTTTCGCAACACACGGATGTTGGCTTCGATAGGGTTTGACCGGCAATCCGGTTCGGAAACGCCGACCATGGCAGCGGCAATAACACCAATACCGCCCTCTTCGGCGACGGCAGCGGCCAATCTAGACATTGAGATCCCCACGCCCATTCCGCCTTGCACAATGGCTGTTTTGCTAACCAATCCGTTGATATTCAATTCTGGGATGCCCATCATCATGCTACGCCTTGTATCTCCAAATGTCTATATTTCAAATAATAATCACAAAGATGTTCTTACCGTGTGACTCCGATTTCAACCAATCCGCTCTTTTTATGGGATAGGTTCCTGAAAATCAAGGGGATGGTTGTGATTAATCTTTGGCTGATTTCCACAGCAAAGACCCAAGACCGGAAGTGCGCCTGGTGAACTGTTCAATACCTTGACGCAACCTTTGTTCGGATCCCCATATCGCCACCGATTGTCGCGCCCGTGTAATTGCCGTATATATCAACTCGCGTGTCAGTAAAGGTATGTTTCGATTGGGCAGCACCAGCACCACATGGTCAAACTCCGAGCCTTGGCTTTTGTGCACAGTCATGGCATATGCCGTCTCATGGGGAGGCAGTTGGCTGGAAGCGATCGCTTTGATACCACCTGTCCCATTCGGAAAAAAGACCGTCACCTGTGAAGCAGCATCCTTCCCAGAGGCCATGGCAACGCCCATGTCACCATTAAAAAGGTTGTGATAATAGTCATTGCGGCTGATCATCACAGGACGCCCTGGATACCAAGGGTCGTCCAACAAACGCAATTGAGGGACCAACCCGATTTTTATCAAAGCGTTTTCAACATACCTGTTTAAATTCAGCATACCATAAGGGCCGATGCGAAGTGGCGTTAAAATCATGTGGTGCGCCATCGTATCAAACGCCGCCGGAGGATTCGGGGCATTGAACAGCGGCACGATGGCTCGCGTCGCCAGCTCGGCGACCGACATCTCAAGCATGGAAAGATCCGAGATCTCTTTAAAACTGATATTTGGAATTTCCCTATTTTTTAGAAGCGCCAGTGCGGTATCGGTCTCACCGTCATTGATCGCGGCGGCCAAGTCATCAATGCCGCTTTGGGCGGCAAATCGATAACTCTTTTCGAGAACAACAATACGACCGGCCAAAGCCGAGCACCGGCCTCTTTCGGCTGTCTCCCGACCCTTGCCGGGTAACCGGTGGTTGGCGCCGCTGCAGATGTCGCCTAAAACAGCACCGGCCTCGACGGACGCCAACTGGTTTTTATCCCCGATCAAAACCAGTTGGGCTTTGGGCGGTAAAGCCGCCGTTAGGGCTGCCATCATGGCCAAATCAATCATCGAAGCTTCATCCACAATCACCACATCCACTGCCAGTTGGTGATCGGCGTTGTATCGATAACCCGATTGATCGGATAATGCACCCAGCAAGCGATGCAATGTTTGAACATTGCCGCCCATATACATGTCAATCTCCTGCTGGTTATGCCCCATCGCCGAAAGGGTCGCTTCGATGGATTGCTGCAGGCGCATGGTGGCTTTGCCCGTGGGAGCCGCCAACCTGAGACGTAAATCATGGCCTTGACGGGCTTGATGCAAAAACAGAAGCAATTTGGCAATGGTATAGGTTTTTCCCGTGCCGGGCCCGCCGGATATAACGCTGAAACCTTGCTTTATGGCTGATAAAATGGCGCGATGCTGCAGGTCATCACCCTCGGAAAAGATCTTCCGCAATTCATCGTCCAGGCCACGGATGGTGTATAAATTACGTACGTTGTGGCATCGTTGTAAAATCGCCTGGGCTACCCTCTGTTCATATTGCCAATACCGATGCAGATACAGCCGTTTGCCATCCAGGATCAGGGGTTTAAAATCACCCGGTCGGCCCACTACGCAGGCGTTGTTCAAAGCGCTCATCCAAAGATCCAGGTCCGTATCCAGTTCGAGGCGACCCGCTTCAACATCCTCAGCGCCTCCCGGATCATCAAGGTGATTTAAATCAACACAAACGTGTCCCTGGGCCGTTGCCCGGCTCAACATCGCTGCAGCCAATGCCACCATGTTGTGGTTGTGGGTCTCGTGACGGGCCATAAATCGTGCAAAATGAAAATCGATCTCGGAAATGAATCCTTTGAAATGCAGTGTTTGTAGGTCTATCATCGGTCCGCAATTAGGTCCTGGCTTAGCGCCGTCACAAGCTGTGCATCGGGAAGGTCGTAATAAACGCCTGTGGCAGCGTCACCCTCAGGATTCAATCCCCGCAAAAAGATATAAAATACACCACCGAAATGGCGACCATAGTCATAATTATCTATTCGCCTGCGCAGCAACTGATCCAACGCAACAATATAGAGATGGTATTGTAAAAAATAATAGGATTCGTTCATTGCGCGGCCCAGGCATTCCATGGTGTAGTCGTCATACATCGACCCTAAATAATTGGATTTCCAATCCACCAAGTAGGTTCGCCCGTTATGGCTGAAAACCACATCGATAAACCCCTTAATAAATCCCTTAGCCGGTGCAAATTTAAGCCGCCCCATCTGCTCAGTCATCTTCTGGTTTTGGAAATAATCGCCATATTGTGCAAAGGTTTCCTGAAGTTGGGATGCACAGACATCCTTGAGCGGAAGATAAAACGCAATTTCATTGCGCCTGGCGTTGTGGGCCACCTGATGCAAACAAAAGCGGTCATGCTTGGCCTGCAGGGGTATTTTGGCCAAAACCTGAAGCACGTTTTGGACGGGTTCTTGCCAATCGGATTTATACCCGTGTTGCTGAATTTTTTCGACCACCAAATTCTTGCATCGTTTAGCTTGATATTGCGTGTGATCCCAATGTTCCAATAGGTCATGAAAAAACAAACCAGCGCGCGTGCCTTTGGGAAAATCAAATAGTGTGAAACCGTTTTCCTTGGCAAGTTCAATCGTCCCGGTGCTCAACCCATCGCCACGGTGAGATTGTTCATCGATTTGACCCCTGATCATCGCCGAAAATGAGCTGACCCGCCAACGGCGATCCATACGACGTGTCAAACTCCGGTATGCGAGAGGCGCAGTTGAGCTTCCAGCCGGCACATATTCGCGATGTTGACCTGGTATCAGGGCCTCGACCTCTATGCTGCCATTGGAGCGCCGGGCCAGGTCCAAGACCTCCCGCAACCAATGATCAAAGCGCAAACCGGCCATCTTATCTTTTAATAGGCGCAATCCATCACTATCGCATATATCGAGTCCCAAACCATGCAGAAGATAAGCCGGTGCTGAAATGTCTGCCCCTTTGATCGGTCCCCACACCCAATAGCAGCGTCGACGGGCTCTGGTTAAGGCAACATAAAGCATACGCAGGTTTTCCGACAACCCCTCAATTTGCGCTTGAACTTGAAAACTTTTGGGAATTTGAGGACCCAAAGCAAGGGCCAATTGGTCCTGTTTCTCCGGATGATGGAACACAGCGGTCTGATCATTTTTTTTAATACCGGACCAGGAATACGGACAAAAAACCACTTCAAATTGTAACCCCTTGCTCTTGTGCATGGTAATAATGCGCACCGCGTGTGCATCGCTCTCCAAACGCAATTGCTGTTCATCACTGTCATTCTCGTTCGATTGGCGCTGCAACGCCAGCCATTTGCATAGACCTTCAGGGCCTAAACGATGCTCGATTTCCGCTTGGTGTATCAGCTCAGCCAGATGGAGCAAGTTGGTCAACGCGCGTTCTCCATCCGGCTGTCCGAGTATCCTGATCTTTATCCCCTCTTGGATTAGCATAGAGCGGAACATGGCATAAAAACCCTTCTGCACCCAAATCTTCCGGTAAACACCAAAAGATTCCCACTGTGTCTGCCAGGCTTGATGCGCCTTGCTGACATGGTCCAGCAACGAAGATGCATCCCAGCCAAACAATTTATTGGCCAGCGCGGCTTTCACTAAATGCGGATCGGATGGCATGTCCACGGCAGCCATAATATGAGCCAAATGCTCTGCCTCGACTGTATCGAAAATACGCCCGGCACTGTGCAATACCGCAGGTACTTTTCTTGCGGCGAGGGCGTCTTTGACACGGTGCGCTTGACGATGGGTGCGCACCAGAACGGCAATATCTTCAGGGACGAAAGTTGGGTCAGTCGCCTCAAGTAAATCGACAATCTCTTGGGCCACGGCACTCGCAATGCTTCGGTTGGCCACCGTTATGGGCACTCTGGCGGTAGGTGACGCGTCATCGTCCGGTGTCAAATACCATAAGTGGAACGCCGGTGACGATTCTGTTTTTTCGGGACGGGCTGCCACCGCGTCATCAAAGCAAATTTGCTTGAATCCAAAGGGCTGCGGATGGCTTCCGAATACGGTGTTGACTGCATCGATTAACGTGGCGTTGGACCGCCAATTCTTGGACAGGGTTGAACGTGTTTGCGCCGCATCGGAAGCGTGTAAATAGGAAAACAGATCTGCACCCCTGAAGGAATAAATGGCTTGTTTTGGATCGCCGATCATGACCAGCAAATTCTGATCGGTCGCAAAAAGTGTGTAAAATATATCAGATTGTAATTGGTCAGTATCCTGAAATTCATCGACCAATGCGACAGGGTATTGAGTTCTAAGGGCGTTGGCCAGCAAACGGCCGTTTGAACCCTTCACAGCCTGGTGCACGAGATACAACAGGTCATCAAAAAAAAGCATGTTTTGCCGGGCCTTTTTTTGGGAAACTGTGGATTGCGCATCGTGATAAAAGCGAGCTTTAAGATAACGCAGATAGGTTTCCAATTGATCTTTCATTTGATCTTGCAGTTGCAGGGCTCGTTCGCACAGCTTGAAAAAAGGGTGTTCGGGTGTCGTCCTGCCCTTTTTGGTTGCCACTTGCAGACGGTGGCGGCTGAACAGCTCAAAGGATTTAAACAGGGGGTAATTGCCGTTCCATTGATCCATCGCTCGGCACAAAGTTTCAACTTTCACTTGTCGAGGGGGGGGGGCAGAGGGTGTCTTTTTGTTATATAATACACCATATATTTGTCCGTTTAACCCATCATATTGCAATAGTTGTTTTACCTGCTGCCGCACCTGGGGCCATTGCGCCTGAATTGCTTTGGCTGTCTCTCGCCAATGGGTCACAGCCGAAAGCGGCGGTTTCTGAAGTTCAGACAAAACAGCAATGTAAGGGAAACGGTTGAATTGGAGTATCTTGGCCAACTCCGTTGGATCATGTATTTTTTTTATTGCCTCATATGCCAACTCATAGGGTGCCCGAACGAAATAGCGGCGCCAAAAATCTTGCGCTGTCTCCTGGATGAAAGGGGCATCGCTATGCACAAACTCACTTTGAAACAGATGTCCTGTCTCAAAAGCGTAATGCTGTAGAACGCGCTGGCAAAATCCGTGAATGGTATAAATCGCGGCACGGTCAAATTCCATTAACGCATCCTGGATGCGCTGCAAAGCCTGACCGGTATCGCTCAGTCGGCGACGTATATCATCCAACATTGGATCGGCGCTTTGACCATGGTGCCAACTGTTCTTAGCGCTCACTAATCTTTGACGGATACGGGTTTTGAGCTCTTCGGTGGCCGCTTTGGTATAGGTGACCACCAGCAACCGATCCACACGAAATCCCAGTTCAACCACTAATCGCAAGTAAATGGCTGCCAAGGTGTAAGTTTTACCTGTGCCGGCACTGGCTTCGATAAGGTGGGCACCCTTCAGGGGCAGATCGAATAGCTCAAAAGGCTTCATAGCGTCAATTGTCGGTTGGTTGTGAACCGGGTTCAGCGTACTCGGCGGCCAATATTAATAATATCCCTTTAACCTCACTTGGTTCGCCAGGGAACACGCCCTGACCGCAATACACCTTTTAATCCGCAGGTTGCTGATTCATGCGATAGACAAAAACCAGTACTTCGGCAACCGCCTGATAAAGCTCGGCCGGAATTTGCATATTCACATCCAAGGCTTCTAAAACCTGCACCAATCCAGGATCTTCAACCAGCGGGATGTTGTGCGACTGGGCCACAGCGACTATTTTTTCTGCCATTTTACCCCGACCTTTGGCCACCACCCGGGGCGCCGAATCATAACCCTGTCGGTATTGCATGGCCGCTGCCTTTTTGGTCTTTTTAGTATTCATATTAGGATATCAATCCTTCCTAATGCGGCGTCTGATTGTTCCGGAAGATTGAATTGGGCTATTTTCTTTTCGGACACACTGGCGATCAGCACCACATCCTCGAATAGACCTTGTAATGCTTTCACAATGTCATCGCTCTGCTGTTCAAAACGTTGGCGTACTGCATCCCTTTGAACGAAAAACTGAATTTTCAGATGGCGCCCTGCCATGACAACGTCAGCGCGCACCGGGCCCAACTGATCCATGTGCAGCAACAATGTCACCCGCTGATGGCAATCCTCGGATCGTTGGGGTCCTTTTTGGGAATAGAATACTTTCAATTGAACCGGTTGTTTTTCTGCTTTAAAAGGAATGACATGGGTAATAATCTGAAATGAGTCGCCTTCTCTCCAATTGCGAACCACGCGATCTTGCTGCTGGCAGATGTGGTCCAACATTCTTTGAATACCCTGACGGACCCATTTCATTTCCTTTTCGGATACCCTCTCAGATATCAATTCAGGTGTATCCCCTGCTGACAAAAAAGATTTTAATATCAATAAATTGGATTTCAAATCTTTAACAATCACAGCGCGCACTGTACCTGTTTTGGCATTTTTTTGTCCTTCAGGGTTCTGGGAATTTGTTGTCACGGCATCGGCCAATTTTTTTTCAAACCATATCCCTCTATCTTCAACCGTATGGCGCAACCATTGCACCAGGCGTGCGATTGGTTTCTGAATCGGCATATCCTCGAAGATCGCCTGAACCTGGACTAAGGCTTGTTGAAGGCCCTCAGGTACCTGAAAATTCGTTCTTTCAGATAGGGGCAAACGCATCATGCGTTCCAGCAAGCCTACCAACTGTTGCTGATCAGCCGGCGTAAACAGCTGCGTGAAATTAAGCTGCGGAAGGCCCCTTGGTGATTGCGGCGTCGACTTGAGATCCGCCTGCAAATGCAATGTGTTACCACTATGGATGACTTTCAATTGAAGCATCTGCCCCGGGTGCACGGAAAACCCCATTCGAGCGGTGGCCCGAAAAGCCCCCAGATCAATAAGCGCGCGTCCATTGTTCACTACTTTTAGCACGCGACCGGTGAGTCGGTCACCCGGCTGCAGATCGGCTGCTGCGAAGGCAGAGCCGTCTGTTTTGGTTTCAAATATGGCTTGGAAAACGGCTGATAGCTCCATACAGATCACTTTGAGGCGTTTCGCCATTTTGAGGATTGATTAAAAATTTAACTTATAGCTCAAGTTCCGCCCTACCCCGGCATGAGGTGATTTGGATGCCGATAGTTGAGTCATAACTTTAAAATTAGCATGCAAAGTACTTAATATAAAATATTTTTTTCGTTTTATTGTGAAGCGACCATTTTATTCTTTATCATCATTGTCCTTTTTCCCCATGGCTCCAAATGGATCCAAAAAATTTTGGAATGGATTGATGTCAGAAAAACGCTGCTGAGCAGCTTTGGACATATTCATTCCCATCTCCAACCATCTTTGGAAATGAGAATCCACGGCTTGTTTATGAGAGATGTAATTCTGAAAAGTTTGCTGAAAATACTTTTCAAAAAATTCGCCCATAAGATTATCGCCATAACGAATAATCATGTGGAGTACAGGTACGGGCAACAGGGTTTTTTTGTTTTTGGCCTCCTCTAAAACAATTTGGGTTAAGATAAAATCAGTTACATCTTCCTTGCTCTTGGCGTCTATAATTTTCACCACACGCCCCTGACGGATGCAATCGGCCAGTTGGTTCAAAGTCACATAAGTACTCTTTTCTGTATCATAAAGGCGCCGATTGGCGTATTTTTTGAGTAAGAGTGTATCGGTCATTTCCATCTCCCCCTGTGGTATTCCGCCTGCGCTTGACATTTGATGTATCGCACCACCTGGCATTATTATTTAAAGCAAGCTATACCATATTTATCACACTGATTATACTATTTATTTTAATAATATGGGTAGTAATTGAACTGAGTCAATCTTAAAATGTTGCATTGCAGCATTTTTATATTGACATATTAATTTTTTGTTTTATTATGAGCTATATGTCACATTATTTGTAAATGTTGCATTGCCGCATTTACAATTTAACCCCAATTTTACACATTAAAAGGAGAACAGGATGATGCCCTACAAACAAATTACAAAACAAGTCGTTGATTTCCAAAAGACCTCATTCACCAGTTGGTACGATGCCGTGGCCCTAATGCAAGATCAAGCCACATCAGCCGTTGATACCATGTTGGATCAAACCACCTGGATTCCTGAAGAGGGTCGTCAAGCCATTTTAAGCTGGGTTAATGTATGCCAGGAAGAGCGCGATCGTCTTAAAACC
>JBNLFN010000058.1:0-8382 GCA_050305555.1 Desulfobacteraceae bacterium
TGATGCCATTATCAGCCAAGGTGCCAATACCCAAGCTGTTTTGGTGGTGAAAACGCTGTTGCGCCAAGTGGGTTACCCTCAAGTCTCGCTCACCAAAAAATTCGATCGAAAGACCCGAACCGCCATTATGGATTTTCAAAAGCGCCATCATATCGGAATGGATGGTTTGGTGGGTCCGCTGACCAAGATTTTTTTAATCCAAGAGGCCAACGCGTTTAAGCTGCCCTCTTTAAACCCAGGCAGAGGGACTGGGGCGTGAGCACAATTTTAGATGCACTTAAAAAGGTCGAGCAGGAACGGGACCCTGCTCTCAATGCCGAACAGCAGCGTCAACTGAATGCCATTCAGCCTGCCACCCGTAACAACCGGTTCGGGTTTGGACGCCGGCTGATCAACAGCGCCGTGCTCGGCGTGGTGCTGTGTCTATTGGCAGGTGCTGCTCTTTTGTGGTACCTTGGCGCCCCTGAATCATCCAACCCGCAGAAAATTGACCACTCCCAGGGAGGGACCACCCTTGCGGAGAGACAAACATCGGCAGCTTCGGATAACGATGGGGGGAAAAAATCCGTCTCATCTGAATCACCGCGTTTTCAAACACCCAAAGTGGCCAGGCAACAGCGGCGCACAGAAAGCCTACCGCGGATAACCGCGGCGGAATCCGTTCCAGCAGAGCCGCAACCTTTTCGCAGCGGCGGACCAAACCAAAATCGTACATCATCCAACAACGTGCCAAACTCCCAGACCACTTCGTCTCCTGAGCCTTTACCGGTACCGGCCAATGGCATACCGGCAAAACGGCCCGCTGCACCTCAATTGCCGTCTCCCCAAAATGAACAGCGACCTGATCCAGCGGCAAGCTTACCCCTTCAGACAACACCGACGGGAGGGTCGTCCGGCAACGCATCGTTTGGCGTCCTTGATCGTTTGGCCGACGGCTCCCTTAAAGTGCAGGCCATTGCCTGGTCTCCCATCACGGATGAGCGCATGGCCGTCATCAACAGCAAAATTGTGCGCGAAGGCAACAGCGTTGATGATTACACCATTGTTACCATCGGTCAGAATGAGGTGGTGGTTCGAAAAGGTGGACAGATGTGGCGGGCTGAATTTGGCAGACCCTAAGGCTTGCGAGCCATGGGATTGGAATAATATGAAAAAAATATTCTCATATTCAATCGGCATGGTACCTATGGTGGCAATTGCTGTGGGTGCTCTGTTTTATATCCCAGGTCCCGGCGGCGAACCGCTGATGAATTTAGAGCGACTTAAACGATCCCTTCGCGGGGAGTGGTCGTCGCTGTCTCGACAGGCCGAACAAATGCGTCAAAAAGTCCAAGTAAAGGCAGAGGATACAGTTGAAAAAGTTGTCCAACAGGTGACATCCAAGAACACCGAATCATTCGATCCGTCTTTTGAAGCGCCCGCGGAAACGCTATTCAAGTGGCGTGATAAAGACGGCAATTGGCATTTTTCCAACCAACTGCCACCTGACAGTGTGATATTTGAAATTGTTGACCCCAAGAATCAATAAAGGAACAGATTCTAACACCGATTTACGATCTTCCCTTTGCAATGACTTTCCTGCCGGATTACAAAGATGATTGTGATTGTGCCAGTGATGGGTGCGGGTTTAACCCCACAGTTGCAGTAATGGGGTAAACTATCCACCGATGGCGCGCATCATACGACCATTGATGGGGCAACTGTCCTGGTCATTAAGGTGATGCCCTTTGGGTTTTGCCGATGCTGCCGCCCGAATAATTTTTTGCAGGGTGGCCAAAGGGGCACCATCACGCAACGGGCCTTTGATATCCACCTCTTGTTCTGCAAAAAGGCAAGCGCGTAATTTGCCGTCGGCGGTCAGGCGCAAGCGGTTGCAGGTGTCACAGAAGTGATGACTTAGGGCCGCGATAAATCCAATGCGGCCTTGTGCGTTGAACAAACGCGCATAAGCAGCCGGCCCTCGGGTCTTGATATGGGCGACGGGTTCCAAATGGCCGAGGGTTTCCACGGTTTTCCGAATCTCTTCGATGCCGATAAACAAACGGTCGTGCTTTTCTTTCGCCCAGCCACTAGTGGGCATGAGCTCAATGAAACGGATATCAAGAGGTGCGCTAAGGGTCCAGCGGGCCATAGCTGCTATCTCGTCATCGTTAATTCCCCGCATGGGGACCATGTTTATTTTAATAGGTGTAAGACCCACTTCACCTGCTTTTTCGATGCCGTGCATTACATTGTTTAGCTCATCTTTGCCGGTAATTTCAGCATAACGTGCCCTATCCAGCGTATCCAAACTGATATTGACGCGGTTGACCCCCGCCGCCTTCAGTTCCGCCGCCATGGGTGCCAGTCGAACCCCGTTGGTCGTTACCGCCAGATCGCTGACCTCCGGCAAGCTGGACAGCATGCGGCAAAATTGAATCATATTCTTGCGCATCAGCGGTTCGCCACCGGTAATTCGGATTTTTGTGACGCCATTGGCCACGGCTGCCTGGGCGATGGTGAACATCTCTTCATAGGAAAGAATATCCGTCATGGGCAGCTTGGATCGTCCACCCAGCGGTACGCAATACTGGCATTTCAGATTGCAAAAATCGGTGATGGAAATACGCAGGTAATCTATCGTTCGATCGTATTGGTCTATTAAACGCGGCATAGCATTACGTCTTTCATGAATTCCAGATTTCCAAATTTTAAGTTGATCGCTACGGGATTCAGTAATTTTAGCGATCCAGAATAGCTATAGCATCCCCCGGACGAATGATCCCCTCTTTTAACACGATAGAAAAAATTCCTTCTCTGGGCATCACACAATCGCCGACTTGGTGAAAGATGGCGCAGCGGTCGTGACACTTCTTACCGATTTGTGTGACTTCGACAAGTACCTCTTTTCCCAGCTGCATGCGCGTACCGATGGGCAGTTCCCACAAGCGGACGCCCTGGGTTGTGATATTTTCAGCAAAATTGCCCGGCCCCACGTCCAATCCTTTCGCCTGGATCTTGGCGATGCTTTGCATGTCCAGCAGACTGACTTGTCGATGCCAATCCCCGGCATGTGCATCTTGATCCAAACCATGGTTGAGAATCAGTTTTGCCTCATCCACATTGGTCTTTTTTTGACCTTTTTCCCGGCTGATTGAAACAGCAATGATTTTTGCATTCGTCATTTGAGTATCCTATTCTTTCTCGGAAGTATCCCTTCAAACCTTACCAAAACTACAAGCTGGATAGTGGCACACCTTACAATTCAGGCACATGCCGCCAACAGCCAGGCGCGCCATGTCCCGATGGTCGGGGTTTTCTCCTGCCAGCAAGCGCGGCAGCAACAAATCGAAAACCGTGGCTTTATGATACAGTCCGCAAGCCGGTATACCCACAATGGGGATATCGCCGCTATAGGCCAGCATGCCCATGGCGCCGGGTAGGGCGGCGGCACCATAATAGAGGGTGTCCACGCCGGCTTGGCGAATGCCCAGACGGGTCACATCATCAGGGTCTACCGACATTCCGCCCGTGGTAATTATGATGTCGGTATCGGCCGTCAAAAAGCGATGGGCTTGATCAGCGATCATTTTCACGTCATCGGGCACGATCACCGTTTCTTCCAAAGCGGCCCCCAAAGATGCCAGCTTGCGTCGAACAATATCTTCAAATTTATCTTCGATGAGTCCGTCATACACTTCATTGCCGGTGATGATCAGCCGGGCCCGCAATCGCGTGTAAGCCTTGACGCATAGAATCGGATACCGGTTTTTGGCCAGGCTTAGGGCTTGATCCAATACGGATCGTTCTATGATCAACGGGATAGCGCGGGTACCGGCCAGGTCCTGCCCCTGGGATACAGGCATATTGTTGTGCATGGAAGCGCACATCACGTCAGGGATGAGATTGAAATCCACAAGGGACTCGGTGTTCACTTTCAGCAGTCCTGAGTAGGCGGCTTTGAGTTGAAGCTTACCCTCTTGGGGCTGGCCGCTGAACGTCACGCCAGGTCCGGCCAGGGCTCTGGCCAGTTCAAAAACAGCCTCATCCTCATGGACTTGGTTCTCTTTTAGATCCAATACATAGAGGTGGCGTTTGCCCAGCCGCATGAGGCGACACAGATCCTGGTTCTGCACCTTGTGGCCCTTGCGGAAAGCTGGGCCTTTAAACTCACCGCTTCGAATTTCGGTAATGTCATGCGCCAGGCAAGTTCCAATTGCATCTTCTACGCGGATTTTGGCCAGTAAATCGTCATTTTTGTCACAATGGCTGTTATTACTCATGGGCAGTATCTCTTAAAGTCTGGTTAAGGGTTATACCCGTTATATCGGGTTCTGTGCAAAACCTGCGTCAGGGCCGTCACCGGACCCCGGTTTTCATGGCGGGTTTAAAACGTGAGTCCCCATTCGCTGTATCCCTGTCAAGGGGTTGATAATAAGTGCCGAAGGCACATGGCCGACAGAGCACCTTCCCTCCGATCAGCACTTCTTTTTTGTCCCGTACGACCTGACCGCAGGATTGGCATTGGCATTTAAATTGTGATGGCCCCGGCATGTCATGGATGGGAACCTCCACTTTTACGGGCTCGACTTCAAAAAGCACCTCATCGGGCATCACCTTGTAGGCCGCCAATTGCTGGTGCCTTACCTCTTCAAAACCGGGTGCATAGTGGGCAGCCAGATCCCTTGCCGTTTCGGTTGAAACGATGCGCACGGACTTGCCTGTTTCCAAATTTACAAAGGTGGCAGCCATAATGCCGTTGTCCATAAATTTAAGCGACCGGCGTCCCAATTTGACTCCGGTGACATAGGCGATGGCGTCAGCCATACAGCGGTCGATTTCAATGTATACGATTATTTTTTTAATTTGAGGCAGTTGGCTGGGCTCGTTCAGACCGATAAGTTCACAGCCCAGCATGGCCATGCGCACGCCCACCACCTGTCCGGGGCAGAGATGACCATGGGCCAGGGCCGATCCTTGCAAAAGGGTGTCAAAGTCTTGCATGCGTTTTCCTGATTATCGTTATGTTAAATTTACCATAACAATGGTCCAAAAAAAACCCCCAACGTCCATTTTATCAAAAGGGAGCCATGGCGACCAAAGCCAATATTATAGCTTTCTAGTTTTTAGCACAAATTAGTGCAAAGGGGTAGCAAAATTTTTAACCCCACTCAACTTAACTGCCAAAACGACGAATAACATCCTTAATGCGTTCCTCTGTGGCTTTTTCCACCAACAGCATGCGACGAGCGCTGGCATCCTTGATCTTTTTTTCCAAAGCCTCGATGTCAGCGGGCTTTTCAAGAAAATCGGTGGCACCCATTTTCATGGCTTCAACACCTTTTTCCACGGTGGCGTGACCCGTGAGCAAAATGATTTGCATCTCCGGCCTTAACTTCTTGATCTTTTTAAGGGCTTGAAATCCATCCATCCCCGGCATCATAAAATCCAGAATAATGGCATCAAAGGCTTGCGCTTGAATTTTATTCAAGGCGGCCTCTGCCGACTCGCAAGTGGTGACCTCCATCCCGCGGGCCGTCATGCGCTCGGCCATAATTTCCAAAAAATCCTCTTCATCGTCGACCAGCAATACTTTTTCAGTCATGATCTTATCCTCCTCATACAAATGATCTGTTTGCGATTGAGCGCCGCGCCTAGCATCAGGCACCGGCTTGTTTTTCAAATATAAGCACCAAGTCGCTGGTTTGGAAATCCGCTTCAATGCGACCGTTTAATAGTTGGAGCAGCACATTCATCTCAAAAGTCGCCACCAGCGTCGCCACCGTTGTCTCATCCAAGTGTGAAAGGGGCCCATAGCGAACGATGGTTTCACCATGGATTTTTTGCATCGTTATTTGAAATGTTGTTTCTGCGTTTTCGGCTCCCATGGCGCATTGAAGGCACAACCACAGCAGGTGCAGCAACATAAAGGGCTGAACCGACAGGGTTATCGTGGACTTGCTGGGCACCACTTCGATGCCGATATGGCGCTTGGTGGCCCAACGCATGGCCATGGTTTTCACCAAGGCCAGCGACTGGCCTAAATCCGCCGGCCCATGTGATTTTTCCGCGCTATGGGCCAAACGGTTCGTGCTTTTGGCAATTGTATCGGCCCGTAAGACCTGCTGCTTGATTGAGTCGGCGAGTCGCTTTAAGCGTTTTGGGTCAAGGGACTCACCCTGTTCGGCGAGTAGCACCAAATCCGACAGTAAACCGGCATTTTCATTGATGACGGCCAGGGCATTCTTGATTTCATGGGCGTTGGCGGCCGACATCTTTCCAAAAAAACGAAGTCCATGATCTCCCAGGATCGTTTGGGCCGGCATCTGTTTCCTCCCTTGTTGGCGCTTATGGTTTTCGACGCTAGATTTTTCGTGAGCTTGTTTGAGCATCCGGCGCAACGCATCGATACCCACGGACAAGGTTTGCACCAGTTTGCGCCCATCGTCAACTAAAAGCACTCGATTCGGTAAATTAAAATCATGCATTCAATAAGGGAAAAGGACGGTCGTGCTATCCGTTCTTATGCGGGGTTGCAAACAGCATCTTCTCCATCAATAGGGTAGCGGCATGCCAATTCATGGTATTTTTTTTGACATGGCTCGGTTAACAATGCTATAAAATAGAATAATCAGCCAGTTAGTACTATGATTCCAAGCGGCCCATGTCAATGAAAATTGATTTCCGATAGTTGTTTGCTGAATACAGGTCGAATGATGCCGGCCTTGGTTATCAAACCTAAACTAGGGTGTAAATGAATGGATAAGAAACTTCCGGAAAAAGTCAGACTGCTGGAGATATTGACCCAGGCCGAATTCAATGTGCCGCCTTTTATTTACCTAACGCCTGATGATTTCAGAGATGGCAAATTTCAAGCCCTTGAAGAATTTTTAAGTGCGCATTGCGACGGGTTTAAGGTCATTGCCCGCAGCGCCCACATTGATGAGGAAAATTTTAAAAGCGGCACCTTTGACTCTTTTGGCACCTATGCTGATGTGGGAGGGATTCAGTACGCTCGCAAAAAGATGATTCGCAAAGCCGGCACCACGAAGCAGCTCTCCATTCGTCGGCAGCAGCATTTCTACAATGCACCTCAAGTTGACTTGGACCAAATGGGCGTACTTGTCATGCCGTTTATCGAGGGGACTGCTGTCATGGCCAAGGTGTTGGCTGATCATTGGGAGTTTGGTTACTGCCGGGAGCGCTCCAGAAAAATTCAACGAGAACCCCATATCACCAGAATTCCACACGATCGGCGATTGGTACAATTGTCGAAAGAGATAGAGAAGACCATGGGTTTTCGATGCGAAATTGAGTATATCGTCTCCAACGAAGGGGATCTTTATGTCGTCCAGGCAAAAGACATCTCACATATTGAAACCCTGGAGCAGAAGGAGAGTGATCGTTCCATTAAACTGGATGGTATTCGGCGGGTCCGCGTACGTCGAAGCTATCGTGAGCGGCCGCTTTTTGTGCTTGATAACCGCTCTTTTTATATCGATTTGATTGGTAAGTGCGAAGATATGGTGCTGGGTTGCAAAGGGGCCAAACCGAAAATCGAGGACTTGATTGCCGCCATCAAAGTTTATGAAAAGGAGATGGAACGTTTCGCTTTAAGGCATAACCGCTATGCCGTTTTGGGCCTCTCCCTTGAAGAAGCTGAAGATCTTTACCAAATTGCCAGTCACTATCTGGACGATACACCGAAGCTCCAGTCCCGGTTTTCAAAAGCACTGCATGATAACATTTACCAAATCGATATTTTTATTGCGGAAGCTGACACCATGATCGCAAAAGATAAATTGCGTATCAATTTAGGCAGCCATGATGCATACGGTATCGACACGGTACGAACCCCTTTGTGGTCGGTCTACTGGCATCAGGACAAGCACGATGCCATGGTCAAGCGGTTCAATTCCCTGGGATTTAAGACCGGCGATACCATAGGGATCGAGATCGACGCAGATAATAAACCCACCCTCTATCGTCTGTAATTCATTCACATCAAATACAGGGACCTTCCCCTGGCGGGCCTGCTTTAAACGTCACAACCTTAATTTTTAGGCAGCTGAATAAAATTTATTATTTACACCCAATTTTTATATTGACATTGACAAAAGCAATCGATAGTAATGGTCAAACCATTATGACAGATTGGCGATTGATCGATCTTTTTAGCGATAACGGACCCGCACTTATTTAATCGGCGAACGATCTGCATCTGCTTATGACTGAACTTTGCCTGGAAAATGTCAGCGTCACTTTCGGTGGCCTGAAAGCCCTTTCCGAAATCAGCTTTTCCCTTGAAGCCGGTGAAATTGTCGGCTTGATCGGACCCAACGGTGCCGGCAAAACCACAATATTCAATGTCATCACTGGTGTTTACCAGGCAAACAAGGGCGA
>JBNLFN010000059.1:0-17554 GCA_050305555.1 Desulfobacteraceae bacterium
GAAAAATGTCAGATCTGCCAAGATACGTCCCGCAATGACGCCTTACTCTGTGTTGTGGAGCAGCCCGCCGATATGGTGTCCATTGAAAAATCCGGGGCCTTTCAAGGTTTCTACCATATTTTGGGTGGCGCACTTTCACCCATGGAAGGTATTGGTCCCCATGAATTGAGGTTCAAAGAATTGATCCGCCGGGTGAATGAGGGGCGCATCAAAGAGGTGATCATCGCCACCGGGACCAGCGTGGAAGGCGAATCCACAGCCGCCTATCTGAACCAGCAGTTGGCGGGCAAGAACGTTCAGGTGACACGCATTGCGTCGGGTGTGCCTGTCGGGGGAGATTTGAAATATGTTGATCAAATGACCCTGAAATGCGCTTTTGAGGGCCGTCGTGATGTCTAAAAAAAAACTGTTCTCGTGCACCCAGTGCAGTGACTGCTGTAAAGGGTTTGGCGGTACCTATCTGACAGAATTCGATGTGGCTGCTATTTCCCGGTTTGTGGGTGTCGCGCCTGAAAAATTTAAACAATCCTACTGTACCGCATCCGGCCGACGCCTGGTGCTCAAGCAACGCTCTGATGGTTATTGCATCTTTTGGGATGAAAATTGCACCATTCATGCTGTGAAACCTCGCATGTGTCGCAAATGGCCATTTATCGAAAGTGTGGTGACCGATCCCATCAATTGGCATATCATGGCGGGAATGTGTCCCGGCATGGATGACACCGCAGATGATAAAGATATAGTGGCCTATGTGAAGGAACAGTTGGATCTGTGCTCTGATGAGCATTAACTTTGACTGGCCCCCACATGCCGATTCCCAGGACAACATGTCGAACGCAGCGATGGACGCCATCGCCCGTTGGCGGGTAAGGGTGAGTCTGCCATGATTGGTGTTTTTGATTCAGGTATTGGTGGGCTCACTGTGGTTCGAGCCCTGATGGATCTTTTACCCCAATACAATATTACCTATCTGGGTGATACGGCACGGACACCTTACGGCAGCAAAAGTGCCAATACCATTATTAAATACTCTCTGAACAATACCGATTTTTTAAGACGGCAAGGCGCGAAGCTGATCGTAATGGCTTGCAATACGGCTTCGAGCTATGCCCATGAGGCGGTTCAGCAGCATTTCAAAGGACCGGTATTTGAAGTGATCGGACCGGGTGCGCAATTGGCGGTTGATCGATCCAGGCGATTGCGTATCGGGGTCATTGGCACCCGCGCTACCATCGCCAGCGGGATTTATGAGAAACGTATCAAAGCGGCTGCACCCCAGTCCTTTGTGTCCGCGACAGCTTGCCCCTTGCTGGTGCCGTTGGTAGAAGAGGGATGGTTGCACCGGCCGGAAACCAACAAGATTGTTCGCAAGTATTTAAAGCCGTTAAAATCCAAGCAGATCGATACCCTGATATTGGGGTGCACCCACTATCCTGTACTGCACGCGGTTATTCAAAAAAAAATGGGGCACCGGGTGACCCTTGTTGATTCCGCCCAAGCCATTGCAGGCCAAGTGAAACACTTTTTAGAGAATACCGATCATGGCATGAAGCCTGAAAATAGGGAAAACCGACAATGTCGCCTTTTTGTTACTGATACGGCTGACCAGTTTCAAAAAACTGCCCATCTAATTCTCAAAACCCGGATTCCCATCGAGCAAGCCGATTTAGATGCAGGTGTAAAATAGTCTACCAGCTGTTTTTTTATGCCGTGGTCGTTTTGATAATATGAATATCTCGTTTGGGAAAAGGGATCTCAATACCCTCTTGATCAAAAGCGTTTTTGACCTGGTCGGTAACAGCTGAAATGGTGTTCATTCGCTGGCGGGCATCCTGGATCCAGACGCGCAATTGCAAATCCACCGATGACTCGCCAAAATTGCGCACCACCACTTTGGGTGGCGGTGTATTGCTGATCCATTCGATGTTTGAAGCCACTTTTAGAATAACCGCTTTGGCCTTTTCAATGGGGGTGTCATAGGCCACACCAATATTGATGCGCACTCTGATTTTAGAAGAGATCAGCGTGTAATTGACAATATCGCGCTTCATGATCTCATTGTTGGGGATTACGATGATGAGGTTGTCGGTAGTTTTGATCTTGGTGGCGCGCAAACCGATATCGATGACATCACCCCAACTGGCGCTGCCGGCCGGAGCACTCCACACCTCGATGCGGTCCCCAATTTCAAACGGACGATCAATGATCAATAAAATGCCGGCAATCAGATTGGAGAGGGTGTCCTTGGCCGCGAACCCGATGGCTACTCCCAAGACCCCTGCGCCGGCCACAAAGGGCATCACATTAACACCCATGTGGTCCAACGCCAGCACAACGGCCACCGCATAGAGGATGGCGCCCGAAAACCGATTGAGTAGATCGAAGATGATGTTATCGACCTGGGTTTCAGTTTTGTTGGCTATTTTTTGTTCAAGAAAGGTCAATAGAAAGATCAGAAAACCTTTTATAGGCGCAGCCAAAAGCACGATAAAGGTGGCTTGCAATAGCTTCTCCGCTAACGGCAATCGAAATAAGCGGATCAAGTATGTGCCGGCTATCAACAGTAACCCAAGACCAATGGTCCGACGCATCAGAATAAAGAGCTGGGTGTTTATAGGGATCAATTTAGTGGTGGATAAACGTTTTTCAGTGATGCGAAGTGTGGTTTTTATGACCAGCCATACCAGAAGTGTGAGTGCAATGGCGGCCAATGCGCGGATACTTATCGCCAACAGGGTGTCACCTTTGGCATGTTGCAGTAAATGGTTAAATAATTCCAACAGTCGATCCATAGCTTCCTCCTGTCATCATTAATCGCAACAAAATGATAGTCGCTTCAGCAAAGATGTGCAAGCGCAAGCGTCAGTCCCTCTATTTTACGCTGTAATTTTACAAACGGGTATCGTGCAGATATGTTAAACCTATGGTTGAAAAAGTCGAAGGGCGCTATACGCTACAGAATGGACGAACAAACGTGGTGCAGGGAAAACATGTTGATCACTGCGGGTAGGCCTGTATTGCGGGTTCGGGTAAAAAATATGGGGCTTGTTTCAAAACAAACCATATAGAATTTTAGGTTGACAGTTTGGGATCAAAAGCGATGTGCTGCACAAAGATGCCTTGATTCTCATGTCAGCAGACCTCCGTTATGTGTCCAATGCCTGTTGAATGCGCTCTTCCGGCGGTGCACCCGATTGCGCCAATATTGATTTGATGGATGCTACCCTTTGCTCAAGGTCAGCTACCGCCATTTCCAAATTTTGGATGGTCTCGCCCGATTCCTGCTCGGTCACCTCCATGGCCTCCCGCAGATCGCTGGCATTCTTCATCAGGTTTTTAACATTCTGAATTTTGGCAAGTCGTAAGAACAGTTCGTCAAAGTTGATGGGTTTCTGAAGATAATCCACCGCTCCTTTCTTCATGGCGATGATGGCATTGTCGATGGAACCGTGGGCTGTGATTAGGATGACTTCTGTTTTAAGGCTGTTTTCTTTTGCACATTCCAAGACACCAATTCCGTCCACCCCGCCGGGCATCATCAGATCGGTCAAGATAACGTCATAGAATTTGTGGGCGATCATTCGGATGGCCTCAACGCCATCTTCAGCAGTCTCGACATCATATTCTTCCTTACTCAAGCGAGTTGACAACAATGAGCGGGTAACGGGATCGTCATCGACCACTAAAATTTTGAGTGATTGCATGCTCCTACCTCCACAAGTGCATATTATGCTGTTTTTATTCTACCGTGTTTGGTAGAATATCGATTTTAAATGCCGTTTGGGGACAAATCTCGGGCAGACGCCTGTTAGCGATTCTGTGGAACCGATGATTAAAAACCCTTCCGGCTCGAGTGTATCCGCAATTTTATTAAACAATTTTTTGCGGTCTTCCAAAGTAAAATAGATAGCGACATTCCGACAAAAAATAATATCAAATTTTCCGATACCCGAAAACGGAAGCATCAAGTTCATTTGACGAAAGGTCGCCATGGCGCGAATCTCATCTTTTATTTTCCAACTGTCGCCTTGGGCGACAAAATAACGCTGCAGACGCTCGCGGGGTAAACCGCGCTCGATTTCAAACTTATTGTATTTCCCATAGCTTGCTTGCTTTACAGCGGCATCGGATAGATCCGTCCCCAATAGCTTGATTTTGGCCGCACCACTTGTGCCAAAAAGCTCTTTAAGCACAATGGCGATACTGAACACTTCCTGCCCGGTGGAGCAGGCAGCGCTCCAGATGCGCAGGGGACTGGGTAGCTTTTGTTTGGACTTGCGATCCATTGCTTCGGGTATGATTTTATGCTTAAGTAATTCGAAGGGATTGCTATCACGAAAAAAAAGTGTCTCATTGGTGGTGATGGCGTCGATTATTTCCTTTTCCAATCTTTTGGAAAGATCGGCTTTGGCTTTATAAAAAAATTCAGCATAGGTTGCGCATTGGTTCGTTTCAAGCAGGCGCCCTAAGCGCGATTCCAGAAGGTAGGCCTTAGTTGCCTCAATGTTGATGCCCGAGACACCATAGATATACTTTGATAACAGATTGACCTCTTCAGGGGTGATTTTGGCGACTTGCCGGATGCTTGTAGGCGACGGACTCAAAGGAAGAGATGTTTTTACTATCTCGCGTGTGCTATTTGTTGGTGCGTTATTTTGCATATTCATCCTGTGACCGTTTTCCATCGCTTCATAGGGCCAACGTTTTCAGAATCTCTTTTGCAATCCGGTTCAACGGCGCAACAACGTCCACATGGCCGGATTGGATGGCTTCTTTGGGCATGCCGTAAACGACGCATGACGTTTCATCTTGGGCTATGGAAACTGCCCCATTTTTCTTCATATGCTCAAGTCCTAATGTGCCATCGGATCCCATTCCGGTCATTATCACCCCGGTGGATCGGCCGATATAGTGATCAGCGACTGATCGAAACAAATAGTCCACAGAGGGTTTACAACTGTTTTCAGGTGGATCATCAGTGATCTTAACCACACGCTTTTTGCCGTCGGCACCCGCCACGATCTTCATTTGTTTTCCACCGGGTGCAATATAGACCACATTGGCTTCAAGTGGTTCACCATCTGAGGCTTCACGTACGGTTAGTTTGCATTTGTTGTCCAGGCTTGCGGCCAGGGATTGGGTAAACATGGGCGGCATGTGCTGGACAACCACCACTGGCACGCCAATGTTGTCAGGCAACATCGGCAACATCAGCGCCAGTGCGTTGGGGCCGCCGGTAGAAATGCCGATTGCAACAATAGAAGAATATCCCGTCCGTTTGCCGGCAATTGGCCTTGGCGCTGTGGGCGCCAACCTTTTCACGCCGGCCATCGGTTGCCCGGTCGATTCATTGCGGGTTAACAACTTTCGGATATCCCGACTGCGCTGAAATGCCTTCAAGATGGGACCTAATGCATTTTTGACGGCCAATTTATTTTCAGCCATGGTCCCGGATTGAGGTTTGGGGATAAAGTCAAAAGCACCCAGGTCCAAAGCGCGCATGGTCATGGTACCGCCTTCACGGGTAAGCGTGCTGAGCATGACCGCTCCAATATCCGGTGCGTTTTTTTGAAGTGCTTCCAGCACCTGCAGCCCATTCATCTCGGGCATCTCGATGTCCAAGGTCAGTAAATCAGGTTGCAGGGATTTTATTTTCATCAGTGCGGCTTTGCCGGTGTGAGCGGTTCCGACTACCTCCACATTGGGGAACTCTGCCAATACATCGCTGACAATTTTTCGATAGACGACGGTATCGTCTACTACCAATACTTTTAAGCGGTGGTTGTTTGCGTTCAATGTGGGTTCCTATATATCAACACGGTAAGCGCATATCCCAAACTGTTCTGATAGTGGGGTAAGCCACCTTGGGTTTAGCTATCTTCAGCCAATACTTTTTTAACATCCAATATGCCGATAAGACGGTCTTTGGTTTTGAAAACGCCTTTGAAAAAGACACCTTGCACGCCACCGATGTTCGCAGGGGGATCTTCTACTTTTTTCCAATTGGCTTCGATCACATCGCTGATGCGAGACACGAGCAGGCCGATATATTCATTGTTCGAATTGACTATGATATTGCGGGAGTTTTCATTAAAATCGGTGGATTCCAACCCAAGTTTTTTACTCAGATCGATCACGGTCACAATTTGTCCCCGAAGGTTTAGAATACCAGTCACATAGGACGGTGCCTGGGGGACCTTGGTCATTTCCATCAATTTGTTGATCTCCTGCACTTTTAAAATATCCATACCGCAAAGCGCACTTCCAATGTAAAAGGTGGCCAACTCGACTGTTGTCATCGATTTCTCCCGAGCTGCATTCATATTTATCCATCCTTTCATGCATGCCATTTTTGGGCGCGGGTTGTGAAACTCACCGTCTAATTTAATGGCAATGCCTCTAACGAAAAACAACGCGAGCCGGAGTGGGGCACACTATGCTGCGTTTTTTAAAAATCCGTGAATGCTGTTCATTAGCTTTTCACGATCCAGTTTAATCTGGTAGTCATCAATGCCCACTTTTTTACCCTGCGCGATATCATCATCCCCGGCCAAAGTGGTTAATGCGATAACCGGAAGGTGCGCATAGGCCGGATTGGTCTTGATTTGCTGGGTGAGGTCAAACCCATTCATATTGGGCATCTCTATGTCGGTGACCACCAGCGTGATCCGATCCGCATTTTCTTGCAACAGGTTCCAAGCGATCATGCCATCTTCTGCTTCAATGACGTTAAAGCCCTCTTTTTCGATGGAAGTTTTGACTTGATTTCGGAAAAATGAGGAGTCTTCAGCAAACAGGATGGTGGGTTTTTCACCTTCAGCATTTTCAACGACTTCCGGCAGTTCAAACCACTGAGGATTGAGAGTCCGCACAATTTCAAACACATCCACCAAGAGGGTCGTGTTTCCCCCCACGATGGTAGATCCCATGATGCCGTCCTGTCGCAGGGTGACCCCGTCAATGTCGAGATTAATTTCCTGGGCATCCACAGGGCCTATGGCCAATATTCCGACTTCGCGCTCGGCCACCATGAAGACAATAACCAGCAGGTTGTCTACATCAGCCAAGGGATCCACCATGGCCACCTCGTCGATACTGAAAAGCGCGAGGCTGCCGCCTCGGTATTTGATCACCCGTTTGCCACCGACATTTTCGATGTCCGAACGTTGAATCTTCTCGATTCGTTCAACCAGGCTAAGGGGTGCTGCAAACTGCTCATTTTCACCACTGCGAAAGATCAGCAGGGCTTGTTTGTCCTGATTGGCGCGGAGCGCTTCCTTCTCCGCCTCGGCAATTTCTGCGGCTCGCGACGAACCTTCAACTGAAGTGAGACCTGCCATTCGCGCCAAATTGGCCACGTCCAGAATCAACGCCACGCGACCGTCCCCCATAATAGTGGCACCTGCATATCCTTTGCATTGTTTTAAATCCCGTCCCAGGGGTTTGACCACAATCTCTTCGGAGTCGTTAAGGGCATCCACCACGAGGCCATATTTCATCGCACCGGTGGATACCACCACTATATTTAGGGCGCTATCGGCGTGAAAGCGTCTATCTTTATCATCACGGCGCCTTTGCTTGCCCTGTGGATCGGATGGGGCTGCCTCGCTCGAATGGCTATCGTTGTCCGATACAGCGCTCTGTTTAGAGCGGCGGTCGGCTATGGATTTACGACGATCGGTAAGGGTGTCGCCTGTTTCCGGGTCAGTGTAGATCGGATCGACCTCAATCACTTCTGAAAGACGAATCAGGGGCAGTAAGTTACCTCTCAATCTGACCACGTCTGCATTGCCGACACGTTCAATACGCTTTGAAACCTGCTCCGCCGGAATGCGCAGCAACTCTTCCAGATTAACCTGAGGAATCGCGTAGCGTTCTCCCCCGGTAAGCACGATCTGGCAGGGGATGATGGCCAGGGTTAATGGTAATTTGATTCGAATGGTGGTGCCATGACCATATTCGGATTCGATGTCGATGATACCGCCCAACTTGTCCAGATTGGTCTTAACCACGTCCATGCCCACCCCGCGTCCGGAAACATCGGTGACTTTTTCGGCAGTCGAAAAACCGGGCAAAAAGATCAGATTGGTCTTTTCGCGGGCCGACATAATTTTCACTTGGTCCTCGGTGATCAACCCCTTTTCAAGGGCTTTAGCGGCCAGTTTATTACCGTCGAGGCCCTTGCCGTCGTCGGATATTTCAATGTTGACCTGGCCGGCTTCATGATAGGCTTTTAAATAAATTTGACCGATGGCACTTTTACCGGCTTGCTGCCGTACTTCAGGTGTTTCCACGCCATGGTCCACAGAATTGCGCACCAGATGGGTCAAAGGATCGCCAATGGCTTCGATGATGGTTTTGTCCAGCTCGACATCTTTGCCTTCCAAGGTCAACTCGATCTGTTTGCCTAAAGCGGCGGCCAAATCGCGTACCACCCGTGGAAATTTATTGAACACGTTGCCGATGGACTGCATGCGGGTGAGCATGATGGCTTCTTGAAGTTCCGAAGTGATCAAATCGATGCGCTGACCGGCAATTTCGGAGCCACGATGGTCACTTGAACCGATCGATTGGATCAATTGGTTGCGGCTCAGGACCAGTTCGCCGGCGAGTGTCATCAATTGGTCTAACAGACTGACATGGACACGCAAACTGGTCTCATGTTCGATTTTGGGACTTTTTTTAACCGGTGGCGAATCGCTGGTCGAGTTCGCAGCAGGTGCGCTATTTGGGGTCGACACTGCCGGCGTTGCTTTGGGCGGTTGGGGTTTGGGGATGCTTGCGGGCGCAGGTTTGACCTTAGGTTGAGCAGGAGCGTGTTTTTCGACGACGGCAGCTGCTGCCGGTGCTGGTGTCGGTTCGGGCTCTGGTTCAGGCGTTGGCTCAGGTTCGGGTGCAGGAGCCTGATCAACCGGTGCTGTCGTTTCGGCATCAACCTGGGTTGCGGCTGCTTGTACGGGATTACCGTCAAGTTGATAGAGGCCATAATCCGGTCGAAGTTCATATATTTGTTTTTCGGCAATTTCAAACAGGACATTGATGTCTGCCGGTTTTAATATGGAGCCAAACAAAACGAGCATGCTGGGAACGTCAGGCATCCATTCCTGATCCAGATCTTCGGACGGTTTCAGGGCAAAGTTGGCACTGATGATTATGCCGGTTTGCTCCATCTCCTCCACAACACTTTGGCAAGTTTTATCTCGGGCTTGGATATCTTTGGCCACATCCATTCTGACCAGATAGACGCATTTGGACTGTTCGAAGAGCGGGGCCACTTTTTCGATCTGAACAGACAGTGTCAGGCTGCCGTCGGGAAGTCCCAGTGAAAGCTGTCCGTCCTCGCCTGCTACGGATGGTGCCTCACCATGGACGTATGTGGTATCGGCACCAGGTCGTTGATCAGCGGCTGCCCCGGATACTGATATGGCTGAGGCATCCGAATTATCTCCGGCTTCCAAAATGGCCTGCAGCGCTTGAACGTGGGCACTGATATCCATTTCGTTGCTGTTGAGAATATCATCCATCAGCGCTTTCAGAGCATCTGAGGCCTTGAGCAATATATTGACGATATCCGGTGTCGGCACCAGATCGGAACTGCGGATTTTGCCCAGAATATTTTCCATCTCATGGGTCAGATCTTTGATATTGGTCAACCCCATAAAGCCGGCGCCGCCTTTTATGGAGTGGGCGGCACGGTAAACTTTGTTAACCAAATCATCATCGATGTCGGCACCATTTTCCTCAATGGCCAAAAAATCGTTTTCGATATTGGCGAGATGATCAAGTGACTCTTCAAGGTACATCTGCAAGGTTTCATCATCTTGAATGGTCATGTTGGCACTCCTTTAAGCTGGTATAATCTGCTTGGGTTACTCAATCCAAGGCACTGCCGATTGATATTTGCTGATTACCACTGCTTTTCAAACCCTTGTTCGTGCAGCCGTTACCGCAAATTGAAATATTGGGTTTGATAATCTTCCAATGCAGGTTTTTCCTACACCTATTTATCCGCAGCCACTTGAAAAACTTTAG
The DNA here is from genome assembly GCA_050305555.1 of Desulfobacteraceae bacterium. Taxonomy (GTDB): domain Bacteria; phylum Desulfobacterota; class Desulfobacteria; order Desulfobacterales; family Desulfosarcinaceae; genus JARRKU01. Next base: position 10,033 of record JBNLFN010000059.1, read on the forward strand.
CTATTTTTGCACCTGGACCCTGCCGGAGGGGCATCGGTGGCTGCAGCGCATAGCGATCTGATGCAATGATTTAAAAACATGAGAGAAACAACTGAGGTGCAAGGGCTTAAAATGACGCTTTGGCAGCCTTGCTGGTGGGATACGTGTCAATAGCTCCCGTCTCTTTAAATCCTTTTAAAGCGGTCGCCTGACTTTCGGTGGCTACCAGGCGGAGTTGCTGTTTGGCCCTCAAACTTTTGTTGACCACCGCAATGATGACCTGAATGGTGGTCATGCTGATATTGGCGATGGGTGTTAGATCAACGATTAATTTGCGGACCCCGGTGCCTTTCATCTGTTCGATCTTGGACTTGATGGCCGCCTCGGCCTTGGCACCAATGGAGCGGGATATTTTTTTCGGCATGGTAAAGGTTACGATATCACCATCAAAGCTGAAGTTATTGATTTCAGAAAGATCTGCCGCCGGTTCGGATTTTTTCTCCGATCGCGTGAGCTTTAAGATATTAGAAGCCCGTTCGATCAGTTGTTCACCTTTAAATGGTTTGACGATATAATCTTTGACGCCCATTTTGACGATTTGCATCACATTGTCTTTGCCCGATTCCGCCGTAAGCATGATCACCGGTATTTTATTTAAGCTTTCGTCTTCATTGAGTTTACCGAGCATTTCGACCCCGGTCATGATGGGCATCGTTATATCCAGAACGATGAGATCCGGATTGACTTTGGCCGCCATGGCAAGGCCTTCCATGCCATTTCCCGCTTCATGCAACACACAATCATATGGCTGAAACGCTTTCTTGACAATCATCCGGATTGTGCGGCTGTCGTCAACAGTGAGTATGGTGTGGGACATCTTTAAACTCCTTAGATTGATACCTTTCTAAAACCACTATCGGCCAACCCTAGGTTGACTTTAGAAATTTATAGGAATTTCAATGCAAAGGAAAAAAGGAAGGTAAAAGTTGAGCCATTTCCGGGAGGCCGGCATGCAGGTGCGGCCGTCCAGAAAGCTTAGGATTCGAAATTAAATAAATTGCACCAACTTGCTTGTCTTTAAACTCATCTTTGGTGTTGCGTCAAAAGCCAAATACGCAAAGTATGCAACCTTTGATGCGTCTTTAAGATAAACCCAAATCCGGTGCAGTATGGCGCTATTTATTTAATTCCGAATCCTTGCGATCAGATGGATCATCGGTTGATCGCTAGAACACGGATGAACCCAGGCCGGCTTTGATAAATTCGCGGTTTAAGCGGGCAATGTTGGTAATATTGATCTCTTTGGGGCACTCGGCTTCGCACTCTCTTTCATTGGTACAGTTGCCAAATCCCAGGTGATCCATTTCCCGAACCATATTGATGGCCCGCTTGGCTGCTTCGGGTTGGCCTTGGGGCAACAGGGCAAATTGGGATACCTTGGCGCTCATAAAGAGCATGGCGGATGCATTGGGGCACGAGGCCACACAGGCGCCACAGCCGATACACTGGGCTGCATCCATGGCCAATTCTGCGGTTTCCTGGGCGATGGGCAGACAGTTGGCATCTTGCGCCCCGCCGGCGTTAACCGAGATATAGCCACCGGCTTGGATGATTTTGTCCAAAGCACCGCGGTCCACCACCAAATCTTTGATGACTTTAAAAGCCATGGCCCGGAAGGGTTCGATGGCGATGGTGTCACCGTTATTAAAATGGCGCATATGCAGTTGACATAGGGTGGTGCCCTTTTCTTTGCCATGGGCGCGGCCGTTGACCACGCAGCCGCAGCTACCGCAAATGCCTTCGCGGCAGTCGTGGTCAAAGGCGATGGGCTCATTGCCGTCTAGCGACAACTGCTCATTGACCACATCGATCATTTCCAAAAAGGACATATCCGTCGAGATGCTATTGGCTTTATAGGTTTCAAAACGCCCCTTTTCGTTGGGGCTATTTTGGCGCCAGACTTCGAGGGTGAGATTGATGGTTTGGGTCACTTGTAGCTCCTTTGTGTCAGTTGGACGTTTTCAAATACCAAATCCTCTTTGTGGATTTCAGGTTCCTGATTTTCACCCGTATACCCCCAGGCCGCCACATGACAAAAGTTGTCATCATCCCTGAGGGCTTCATTTTCGTCAGTCTGAAACTCCTCGTTGAAATGACCTCCACATGACTCCTGGCGGGCGAGCGCGTCGATGATCATTAATTCCCCAAACTCCAAAAAGTCAGCCACTCGGCCGGCCCGCTCCAAGCTCTGGTTGAAACTTCGATCATTGCCGGGCACAAACACGTTGTCCCAGAACTCGGCGCGCAGCTCCTGAATCAATCCACGGGCCTTTTTCAGGTCCGCATTGTTGCGTGCCATACCGCAATAGTCCCACATGATCAGCCCCAATTGGCGGTGGAAGTCATCAACAGTGCGTTTGCCATTGACGGCCAGCAGGCGATCCACTCGCGCCTGGACGCTTTTTTCGGTCTCCAGGAAAGCGGTATCTGTTGCGCGGATATCATCTTGGGTCGTACCGGCCAGATACCCGCCGATGGTATAGGGCAGCACAAAATAGCCGTCGGCCAAACCCTGCATTAAGGCGCTGGCGCCCAGACGGTTGGCACCGTGATCGGAAAAGTTGGCCTCACCGATCACAAATAGGCCGGGGACATTGCTCATCAGGTTGTAATCCACCCACAAACCGCCCATGGTGTAATGCACCGCCGGGTAGATTCTCATGGGAGTAGTATAGGGATCATCGGCGGTAATTTTGTTATACATGGCAAACAGGTTGCCGTATTTGCGCTCGATCACCTCACGGCCATCCCGTTGGATGGCATCGGAAAAGTCAAGGTAAACGGCCAGGCCGGTATCGCCTACGCCTTTGCCGGCGTCACATTGCTCTTTGGCGTTTCGAGAGGCCACATCGCGTGGCACCAGGTTGCCGAAACTAGGGTATTTGTTTTCCAGGTAATAGTCCCGCTCGCTTTCCGGGATTTGGTGGGCGGGTCGTTGGTCGCCAGGATTTTTGGGGACCCACACCCGGCCATCGTTGCGCAGACTTTCACTCATCAAGGTGAGTTTGGATTGGTAGGTGCCGTGGACCGGTATACAAGTGGGGTGGATCTGAGTGAAACATGGATTGGCAAACAGGGCGCCTTTGCGGTAGGCGGCAAAGTTGGCCGTTACATTGGATCCCATGGCATTGGTGGACAGGAAAAAGACATTGCCATACCCCCCTGTGGCTAAAACCACGGCATCGGCGGCGTGGCTTTCCAGTTCACCTGTGACCAAATTGCGCACCACAATGCCTTTGGCGTGACCATTGACCAAAACCAGGTCCAGCATCTCCCTGCGCGGAAACATCTGGACCTGGCCGCTGGCGACCTGCCGGCTCAGAGCGCTGTAAGCACCCAACAGCAGCTGCTGGCCGGTTTGGCCCCGGGCGTAGAAAGTGCGTGATACCTGGGCGCCACCGAAAGATCGGTTGGCAAGTAAACCACCATAGTCACGCGCGAATGGTATGCCTTGGGCAACACAATGATCGATGATCAGGTTGCTGCATTCGGCCAGGCGGTGCACATTGGCTTCCCGCGACCTGAAATCACCTCCTTTGACGGTGTCATAAAAAAGGCGGTGGATGCTATCGCCGTCATTGGGGTAGTTCTTTGCGGCATTAATACCACCTTGGGCGGCAATACTGTGGGCGCGTCGGGAGCTGTCCTGGAAACAGAATGCTTTGACATTATAGCCCAGCTCTGCCATGGTGGCCGCGGCAGCACCACCGCCCAGACCGGTTCCCACGACAATGATATTAAATTTACGTTTATTGGCGGGATTCACAAGCTTGAGTTCAAAACGGTGGCGTTCCCATTTATTTGCGATGGGCCCTCCAGGGACCTTTCCATCCAGCAACATAAGTATTCCTTTCTAAGCGCTTAGCGAGATAAAGAGCGGCAATGTACCAAATCCAATGCCAACGGCCAGCGCGAAGACCAAGCCGATGGTTCGGATCATGGGCATGTATTTGGGATGATTGGCGCCAATGGTTTGAAAAGCGCTCCAAAAGCCGTGGCTTACGTGCAGCGCGGCTAAAATCATAGCGACAAGATAGGTGGCTACCGTCAACGGGTTACCAAAAGCCTGACTGACCAAGTCGAAAATGGTAGTACCGGTTTTGTCCACAAAGTGGAAGCTTTTAAGGTGAAAAATAACGAAAGCCAGCAGCAGGATGCCGGTATAGGGCATGGTGGCTGATCCCCAGGTGCGGCCGCCGGCACGCTTGTTCACGCGATAGCGCACCGGACGGGCATTGAAGTTTTGATAAAAAAGGGTCAACCCGGTGAGCACATGGATCAGGGCGAAAAAAGCAAGGCCCCACTCCACAAAGGTCAGAAAAATACCCAAAGCGTGCAGATGTTCGGCATAGCCGTTAAACATCGCTTTGCCGCCATAGATGGTCAGGTTTCCGCCCAGATGGCCGGCCAGAAAACCACAGAAGGCTATTCCCGTGACTGCCATCATGAGCTTTTTGCCCACCGACGATTTTAGTATGTTAATAAGCCAGTTCATACGCTCCTCCACGAATGATCTAATAAGAATTCCGACGAGATGCCAGAGTGCTATCCTCTCTCAGAATTGGGTTATGGATCGTTGATTTTTCTGCCGGCCTATGGGGAGCCGGCCTATTGTGTGTCGGTTTGGCGCCCATAGCGATGGGCAGGGCGACACAGGCGGTGAATGGCCCAAATGAAGGCTGGGTGAGTGATTGAGCGCCGCTGCAGGGCGCTGTGGTGCCGTCAATTGTCGTCCGTTTCATTGGCCGGCTCTGATTTCAGGGGGATAAGATCAGCCCCGGGTATTTTAATCCAAAAAACGACTTCTAAAAAGAAACATTGTTACTGTCAACAAAAAAGTTTACGCCACCACCCATCCCAATCTTCGTTTAACAAGGCTTCTGCCAATTGCTGACCCAGAGGGGTTTTGAGGCGTTTTCGAACATGCGGCAACCAGGTCTGAGGTGTTTGATGGCCGACATCTTTGAGTGATTTCAGATCGATGATCAAGGCCAGTTGATCGGCATCGTGGGCCAATTGTGATTCTAATGTTTCGCCCGCGTTGTATTCAGTAATGATGTTTTCCATATCTTGACCAAACGGCAGGTCCTGGAAAGCATCGGATATGGCTTGCTCTTCATTTGCGGCGGCATATTTTTTTTGAACGTAATTCAGGTCGCCGGTGCGTGCTTCGGGCAGGTCATGGAGCAAACACATGGTGGTCAAACGATGGGCGTTGGCTTTGGGCTCTAATTGCCCCAGAACATATCCGATAAACATGGCCGTGTACACATGTTCGGCCACGGATTCCTTTCCGGTGCCTAAATATTGATAACCGCTGCGGGGCATGTGCTTAAGAAAGCATGCCTCATATAGAAGCTCAGCAATTCGTTGCATGGGTGTCTCCTTGTGAATCTTACAGCGCATCAAAGCGCCTGCTGCAGGTTGGGTTGCGAAAATTTACCTTATCAAAAGTATGAGACGTTGTCACCCGGGTTGCGGATGGCGGCATTTTGGGTTTGTATCGGTATCCCCTTGGATCGACAATCCGGAATCGAAGCCATGGCCGCATCCGAATTTGGACATAAGCCTTGGGTTGCCGGTCAAAAGCGCCCTTTTTAAAAATTACAAAAATATCAATTTGTTAACAATTTATGGGCCGCTCTATTTGAACCACCTTAGGGTTGACACTTTTGGCAGGTTTGTATAGGCTTGCGTTTTAAGTCGAATCCGCATATTGCACGGCTTCAACGTACCATCAATTCACGGCGCCAGGGCGCTTTTCCTTGCAGAGGGAATAAAACTGCACTAATAATCACACACCCTTATAAATCGAGTTTGCGGGATATGTTGCCGTGGACGGGCATGACCGCAGATTAGGAGATAAAACCGCGATACGCGGAAAATCCGTAGGAGAATAGATCAATGACAGGCCATGATATTGATATTATCCACATTCTCTCCCAAGCCGGCCTTATGGTACAATTTGTACTGCTGCTATTGCTTTTTTTCTCAGTGATGTCTTGGGCCATTATCATTATTAAGTTTCGCTATATTCGAAGAGCGTATCGGGAGTCCAGTCGCTTTACGGAATATTTTTGGAAAAGCCGGGATTTGGCCAGTGCGTATGCCAAGGCCAAACAACTGGCGGGCTGCCCCTTGGCGCGTATCTTCAGGGTAGGGTACATGGAGCTTAAAAAGGTCAGTCAATCTGGACGGATGGTGAGCGCTGACAGCGGGCCTGAGGATATCAGCGGCTTAACAGGCCGTATCTCCGGTGCCGACAATGTCAAGCGTGCCTTGCGGCGGGCCATTAACAGCGAGACCACGCGCATGACCCAAATGGTGCCCTTTTTAGCCACTACGGGAAACACCACGCCGTTTATCGGGCTGTTTGGGACGGTATGGGGAATTATGAACTCCTTTGTAGGGATCGGCCAGAGTGGATCGGCCAGTTTGGCTGTGGTGGCTCCCGGTATCTCCGAAGCCTTGATCGCCACCGCTACCGGATTGGCGGTGGCCATTCCGGCGGTCATTGCCTTTAACTATTTTATGTCCAAAATTAAGGTCGTTGAGACGGAGTTGATTAGTTTTTCAGCTGACTTTCTCAACATCATTGAACGCGATATATTGCCTGTCAAAGGATCATAGCCATGGCTGTTCAAACCCAATCCGACCGTCTAATGGCCGATATCAACGTCACCCCTTTTGTGGATGTGATGCTGGTGTTGCTCGTTATTTTTATGGTGACAGCCCCCATGATGATGCAGGGGGTGGATGTCGCCTTGCCTGAAGTTACCGCCAAACCCATTATCGCCCAAAAAGAGCATCTGGTGATTACGATTAATAAAGAGCAGCAGGTGCATATCAATGATTTTGCGGTGGAGATGGACTTTTTACGGGATAAACTGGCAAAGATACTGGAAAACCGTTCGGATCGCGGGGTCTATTTCAAGGCCGATCAGAGTATTCCTTATGGATTTGTGGTTAAGGTGATGGCTGAAATCAAGGCGGCCGGCGTTGAAAAACTCGGCATGGTAACGGTGCCTGTGGAAGAGGAACAACGCCGCTCCCGCAAGCAATAGCCGCGTTGAGCAATGGGGGTATACGTGCAGGCATTTGTGGCCCATGGAAGACGCAACCCTTTGCTATGGCCTGTGGCGATCTCTTTCGGGGCCCACCTGCTGGTGTTGGGTTTCACGATTTTCGATTACCAAGGGCATTCTAAACCGGATTTTATGCCCTCTGTCATCGATGTGCGTATGGTGGACCTGCCAGAGCGCACTGCGTCCACCACCCCTGTGGGAAAAGCCCCTGAAGTTAAGGTGCCAAAGGCAGAGCAGGCCAACCCGGCTAAAACTGAATCGGCCGCCACTGCGCCTGCCGAGGCGGCCAAACCCGAAGTATCGGTGGCCCCTCGCCGCAAAAAGACCAAAACCGCCTTAAAGTACAAAACTTTTAAAAATGAGGCCATGAAGGAAAAGGCCTTGAAGCAGTTGAAGCA